>DATDMD010000013.1:0-47128 GCA_036518975.1 Baekduia sp. | reverse complement strand
GGCGCCAACTCTCGGCGCGCCACCGCCGACGCCGGCCGGCGAGCGCCTGCCGCCGGCGACGCTGGCCTTCTACGACCACGTCCTCCGCCGCGACGCCGCAGGCGCGTGGTGGTTCGAGGCGCTGTGGACGGAGGCGCGAGCCGCCGCGCTGGAGACGCGCCGGGCGGAGCTTGCGGCGCGGCTGTCGGAGCTGGCGGGGCAGCCGACGGGCCTCGCCGCACGGCCGGCGAACCTCGCCGCGCAGCCGGCCGACCTCGCCCCGCCCACGGCGAACCTCGGCCCGCACTCGGCAAATCTCGCCACGCAGCCAGACGTCGAGGGTGGTGGCCCGCAGCCGGTCCGCACCGGGCCGTGGCGGGCGACGCCTTCGGTGGTCGGCCATGCTCGCGCGGTCGAGGCGTGTCGGGAGCGGATTGCGGCGGGGGATCTGTTTCAGGCCAACCTCGCGTTGCGGTTGCGGAGTGAGTTGCAGGAGGGTGAGGCTGTGGATCTATGGGCGCGGGGTGTCGAGGCGCTCGCGCCTGATCGTGCGGCTTGGCTGGCCGGGGACGGAGTCGCGATCGCGAGCCTCTCCCCCGAGCTCTTCCTGGCCCGGCGCGGTGAGACCGTCCGGACGGCGCCGATCAAGGGCACCAGGCCGCGGCCGGCCGATGAGCAGGAGGCCGCGGCGGAGCGGGCCGAGCTCGCCGGCTCGGCGAAGGATCGCGCCGAGAACGTGATGATCGTCGACCTGATGCGCAACGACCTCGGCCGCGTGTGCGTGCCCGGGTCGGTGGCGGTGACGAGGCTCGCCGAGGTTCGCCCGCACGCCGGGGTGTGGCACCTGGTGAGCGAGGTCGTCGGGCGCCTGGCCCCCGACGTCGGCGACGCGGCGCTGGTCGCGGCGACGTTCCCGCCGGGCTCCGTGACGGGCGCGCCGAAGCTCGCGGCGATGGACGTCATCAGCACGCTCGAAGGCGTCGCGCGGCAGAGCTTCTGCGGCGCGATCGGCTTCGCGAGCCCGACCGCCGGGCTCGAGCTCTCGGTCGCGATCCGCACCTTCGAGTGCTCAGGAACCTCGATCTGGCTGGACGTCGGCGGCGGCATCGTCGCGGACTCCGACCCGGCGGCCGAGGCGGCGGAGTGCCTGGCGAAGGCGCTCCCGCTCCTGCGGGCGATCGGCGCCGAGCCGCCGCCCGAACATCCGACGGGCGGGCGACGTGGCGGGGCGCCGTCCGGCGTGCCGGTTCCGCTGCGGCTCGGTGCTCATCCGGTGCCGCGACCGGATCCCGCGCGCGGGGTGTTCGAGACGGTTCTAGTTGTTGATGGTGTCGCGGTCGCCGTAGAGGAGCATGTGGAGCGGTTGAGGTCCGCGGCCGAGGAGGTGTATGGCGTCGGCGTGCCGGAGGCGGTCGGGGCGCTGGTCGCGCATACAGCGATGGAGCAGGGTGGGTCGTGCCGGATCCGCGTCGTGCTGAAGCCGTGGGGTGATGTGGGGCTGGAGGTCGCGGCGTTGCCGGCGGCCGGCGATGGGACGTTGCGGCTGGAGCCGGTCGCCGTCGCCGGTGGGCTCGGGGATCGGAAGTGGCGGGATCGGCGGCTGGTCGACGCGCTGGACGAGGCGGTCGGGCCGGCGCTGCCGCTGCTGGTCGACCTCGACGGCGGCGTGCTGGAGACGACGCGCTCGAACGTCTTCGCGCTGATCGAGGACACGCTGGTCACGCCGCCGCTCGACGGCCGGATCCTGCCGGGCGTCACGCGGGCGCTGGCGATCGGGGTCGCGCGGGATCTGGGCCTCGCGGTCGCCGAGCGGCCGCTCGGGCTGCAAGCGCTCGCGGGCGCCGATGCGGTGCTGACCTCGGGCGCGCTGCGCGGCCTCCAGCCGGTGACGGCCCTCGGCGCTCAGCCTCTTCCCAGGATCCCGGACCGACTGCGGACACTGGTCGAGCAGTTCCCACCGTTGCGGTAGTGACCTAACACCGATCGTCGCCGACCATCGCGGGTGCGGCCACGGCTCCGGTACCCCCTTGTCGGGCCGTGGCCGCAGCTGAACCCCAACGGGCTCAGCCGGCGACCGTCAGAAGGCGGTGGCCAGCGCGAACGGGTGCACCGGTCCGGCGCCCTTCTGGCGCAGCTGCCCGGCGAGCATCGCGAGCGTCCAGCCGGAGAAGCGGACGTCATCGACCAGCAGGACCGGCTCGGCGTACACCGCGCCGCTGACGGCGAAGGCGCCGCGGACGTTGGCGACCTGCTGCGGCGCGTTGGCCATCTCGCGCTGCGGCGGCCGGTCGGCCGTCCGCGTCAGGGCGTCGCTGTACGGGAGCCCGAGCGCGGCCGCGAGGCGCTGCGCGAAGTCCGGCACCAGCGCGCCGGACCGCGACGACGGCACCGCCGTCACCCAGCCCAGCGGCGCGCCCCACGTCCGGATCGCCTCGGCCGCCGCGGCGACGAGCTCGTCGTCGAAGCGACCCGCGGCGCGACCCGCCTGGACGACCTTGTCCCAGCCGCCGTCGCCGAACCGCGCGAGCCCGCGACCCTCCTCAGCGCGCACCGCCTCGGCGATCTTCTTCATCCGGCCGTCGTCGCCCGGCGCCATCTTCTTGACGTCGATCACGACCGGCCGCGAGCGCAGGTGCAGCGCGGCGTCGCGCACGAGCGTCGCGTCCAGCGCGCCGTCCCACCGCGGCCCGGCGCAGACCGAGCAGCGCCCGCAGCCCTCGGACTCCAGCGCGCCGGGATCGTCGAGCTCCTCCTGCAGGGCGCGCATCAGGCACCGGCCGTCGGACCCGAACCCGGCCATCGCCACCTGCTCATGCCGCCGCAGCTCGGTGATGCGCCCGTAGCGCTCGGCGTCGTAGGTCCAGTCGCTGCCGGGCCGCGACACCCAGCGCGAGCCGTCCCGCGCGACCGCGCCCTCGACGTCCAACACCTTCAACAGGCCCTCGATCCGGCCCTTGCCCAGGTTGACCTGGGCCATCAGCTCCTGCGTCCCGGCCCCGTCGCCGCCCACCGCCTCCAGATGCTCGAGCACGCGGTCGACGACCTCGCGGCGCGGGAACGCCTGCTCGATGAAGAAGTCCTGGATGCGCTTGTCCTCGGCGCCGCGCAGCAGCACGACCTCGGCGCGGTCGATGCCGCGGCCGGCGCGGCCGACCTGCTGGTAGTAGGCGATGACCGAGCCCGGCGCCTGGTAGTGCACCACGAACCCGAGGTCCGGCTTGTCATAGCCCATGCCCAGCGCGCTGGTCGCCACGACCGCCTTGAGCTCGTTGCGCAGCAGGCGGTCCTCGACCCCCACGCGCTGCTCGGTCGCGACCTCGCCGCTGTAGGCCTCGGCCGCGATCCCGCGACCGGTGAGGAACGTGGCGACGAGGTCCGCGTCGCGCTTGGTCAACGTGTACACGATGCCCGAGCCCGGCAGCTCGGGCAGGTGCTCGGCCAGCCACGCCAGGCGGTCGGCCTGCGCGGGCAGGTCCACGACCTCGAAGCGCAGCGACGCGCGGCTCAGCGCGCCGCGGTAGGTGCGCAGCTCGCCGGCGTCGCGGCCGGCGCTCAGCTGCTCGGACACGTCGGCGACCACGCGGTCGTTGGCCGTGGCGGTGGTGCACAGCACGCCGACGCCGCCGGGCAGGCGCTCCAGCATGTCGCCGATGCGCCGGTAGTCCGGCCGGAAGTCGTGGCCCCAGTCCGAGATGCAGTGCGCCTCGTCGACCACCAGCAGGCCGACCCGCTCCGCGAACGCCGGCAGCATCGCGTCGCGGAACTGCGGGTTGTTGAGGCGCTCAGGGCTGATGAGCAGCAGGTCGACTTCGTCGCGTTCGAGCAGGCCGGCGACCTCGTCCCACCCGTCGCGGTTGGTCGAGTTGATGGTGTGCGCGCGCAGGCCGAGGCGCGTCGCCGCCTCGATCTGGTTGCGCATGAGCGCCAGCAGCGGCGAGACGATGAGCGTCGGACCGGCGCCGGCCTCGCGCAGCAACGCGGTCGCCACGAAGTACACCGCCGACTTGCCCCAGCCCGTGCGCTGGACGCACAGGACGCGGGCGCGGTCCTCGACGAGGTCGCGGATCGCGTCCAGCTGGTGTTCTCGGAAGCGGGCCTCCGGCCCTGCGAGGGCCTGGAGATGCTCTTCGGCGCGGGTGTCGATGGCGGTGCTCATGCGTGTCCCACGACGGTAGGGGACGCGGCGGCCACCAACCCCGGAACGACGGACACGCGTCGCACTTCCTGCGCGAAGTCGTGACATCTCACGCGCCTTTCGCCGCGGACGTTGTACCGGCACCGACGTTTCGCCCGCGTCCGAAACCTCCCGGCTCTAGCGTCACCCCGCTCATGGCCACGACCACCGCCACCGCCCCTCCCCGTCAGGCCCTCGTCCTGGGCGCCGCGCTGACGACGGTCGTCCTCTGGGCCTCGGCGTTCGTCGGCATCCGCGCGGCCGGCCGGGACCTCAGCGCCGGGTCGCTGACGCTGGCGCGCCTCCTGGTCGGCTCGATCGCGCTCGGCGCGTTCGCGGTCGCCAAGCGCGAGCGGCTCCCGCCCGCCCAGGACGTCCCGCGCCTCGTGGCCCTCGGCGTCCTGTGGTTCGGCATCTACAACCTGGCCCTCAACGAGGCCGAGCGCCACGTCGACGCCGGCACCGCCGCGATGCTCGTCAACGTCGGGCCCGTGATCATCGCGGTCCTCGCGGGGACGGTCCTGCACGAGGGCTTCCCGCGCACCCTCGTCGCCGGCTGCGCCACCGCCTTCGTCGGCGCGGTCATGATCGGCGCCGCGACGACCGACCGCCTCACGCCCAGCCTCGGCGCCGTCCTGTGCCTCGTCGCCGCCTTCGCCTACGCGATCGCGGTCATCACTCAGAAGCCGCTCCTGACGCGCTCCTCGCCGCTCACGGTCACGACGCTGGCCTGCGTGACCGGCGCGGTCTGCTGCCTGCCGTTCGCGCCGCAGCTCGTCAGCGAGAGCCAGGACGCCGCCAGCTCGACCCTCGCCTGGACGGTCTACCTCGGCCTCTTCCCGACCGCGATCGCATTCACGACCTGGGCCTACGCGCTCTCGCACACGAGCGCCGGGCGCATGGGCGCGACGACCTACCTCGTCCCGCCGCTGGCGACGCTGATGGGCTGGGCGTACTTCGACGAGACCCCGCCTGCGCTCGCGCTGGCCGGCGGCGCCCTCTGCCTGGCCGGCGCCGCCCTTGCGCGCCGGACCCGCTGACGTAGGCTCAACGCCACCATGGCCGCCCCCACCGACGTCCACGTCCTCCGCCTCGCCGCCTTCACCGACACGCCGGACGGCGGCAACCCCGCCGGCGTCGTGCTGGACGCGCGCGACCTCACCGATACCGCGATGCAGCAGCTCGCCGCCGACGTCGGCTACTCCGAGACCGCGTTCGTCACCGACCCCACCAACAACACGGTCCACTACTTCAGCCCCGCCGCCGAGGTGCCGTTCTGCGGCCACGCGACGATCGCCACGGCCGTCGCCCTCGCCCAGCGCGACGGCGCCGGCGAGCTCCTGCTCCAGACCAAGGCCGGGCCGATCGCGGTCAGCACCCGCGCCGAAGACGGCGGCGCGATCACCGCGACGCTGACGTCGGTCGCGCCCCATGTCGAGCCCGCGGCCGATCTGGACGAGGCCCTGACCGCGCTCCGCCTCGCCGCGAACGATCTGGACCCCGCCCTCCCGCCGCGCGTCGCCTACGCCGGAGCGCGCCACCTCATCGTCTCTACACGCACGCGCGCGCGTCTGACCGATCTCGACTACGCCTTCGAGGCGCTCAAGGCCTACATGCTGGAGCGCGACCTGACGACCGTCGCCGTCGTCCATCGCGACGCCGCCGATCCGCACGGCACGACTTTCCACGCCCGCAACGCGTTCCCCGTCGGCGGCGTCGTCGAGGACCCCGCGACCGGCGCCGCGGCCGCCGCGTTCGGCGCCTACCTGCGCGCGCTGGGGCTCGTGACGCCGCCGGTCCGGGTCGTCATCCACCAGGGCGACGACCTGGGCCGGCCGAGCCTCCTGCACGTCGACATCGACCCCGATCCGGACAGCGGCGTGCGCGTGACCGGCCGCGCCGTGTCGATCGAGGAGTAGGTCGACGTGGAGGAGCTCCGCCCCGGCCTGCACCGCTGGACCACCCGCCACCCGAGCTGGCATCCGGCCGACGCGTTCGGCGCCGAGGTCGCGTGCTTCGCGCTCCAGACGGGAGACGGCGCGCTGCTGCTCGTGGACCCGCTCCTCCCGCCCGACGCGGCCGACCTCCTGGACGAGCTCGCCGCCGCGGCGCCGAGCAAGACCTACATCTTCATCACCATCGGCTACCACGTCCGCTCGGCCGCGGCGCTGAGCGAGCGCTACGGCGCGACCATCCACGGCCCGGAGACCGTGCGCGGCCGCCTGGACGACGACGCGCGGTTCGCGGTCCTGACGCCGGACGGCAACCCCGCCGGCGTCAAGGCCTACACCATCGGCCGGCCCCGTCGCTCCGAGCGCCCGCTGCTCTTCCCGTCCCACCAGGCGCTCGCGTTCGGCGACGCACTCGTCACGACGCCCGACGGCGACCTACGGATGTGGTGCCACGACGAGATCACGCCCGAGCGCCGCGCCTTCTACCGCGAGCGCTTCGCGCCGACGCTGCGGCCGCTGGTCGACGCTGAGCCGCAGGCCATCCTCAGCACCCACGGCGCGCCGATCCTCGACGGCGCCGCCGCGGCGCTGCGCGCGGCCGCCGCGGGCGAGCCCTGGTACCACGCGTCGTAGCCCGGCGCCGGTCCTCCCGCGACGGCGGCAACTGGACCTGGCCCCGCGCCGACGCCCCGGAATACGCTGCATCCATGAGCGATGCACGAGTCCCGAAGGCGACCGGGCTGCAGGCGCGAGCCGCGGTGTGGATGGCCACGCGGCAGTTCGGCCCGGAGGCCGCCGACATGGCCGCCGTGTACTCCCAGCACCCGACGCTCCTGCGCTGGTTCGCGCTCTACGACCGGGCGGTGTCCAAGCCGCGCAGGGTCCCTGAGCGCTTGCGCAAGCTCGCCGAGCTGAAGGCCGCGACGGTCGTCGGCTGCGAGGCCTGCATCGACATCGGGTCGTCGCTGGCGCGCGCGGCCGGGCTCAGCGACGGACAGGTGCTCGCGCTCCACGATCCCGAGCCATCTGGCCTGTTCGACGCCGATGAGCTGCTGATCATCGCCTACGCCCGCGCGATGTCGCTGACGCCGCCGGAGGTCACCGACGCGCAGGTCGCCGCCCTGCGCGCCCGCTTCGGCGACGCCGGCCTGTTCGAGTTGACCTACATCATCGCGTGGGAGAACGGGCGGGCCCGGCTCAACACGGCGCTGGACATCCCACCCGGCGGCTTCTCGGCCGGCCAGGCGTGCGCGCGTGCCGCCGACTCCGCGCTCGCGGCGCGCTAGGCGCTCCGGAACGACGAAGGGCCGCCTCGGGTCGGCGGCCCTTCTCCTTCAGATGCGTCATCGGGGCGCCCGGATTCGAACCGGGGACCTCGCCGACCCGAACGGCGCGCGCTACCAGGCTGCGCCACGCCCCGAGGTGCTCACGCAGTCTACTCGGACGTGCCCGCGACGGCCTTGTAGTAGCGAACGGCCAGGCCGGTTACGAGGGTCTGGAGCGCGGCGTCGAGGGTCGTGGCCTCGTGCTCGGCCCAGCGCGCGAGGCCCTGGTCCTCGATGGCCTGGGCCTCGGCGATCACGTCGTCGCACAGCTCGGGATGCCGGTCGGCGAAGAACGCGCCGATCGAGTACAGCCCGGTGTCCGTCAGGGACCCGAGCAGATCCTCGTCCGTCACTGGCCCTTGCCGCCGCCGAGCAGGCCGTTCACGGCACCGGTCACGGTGTTCGTCACGTCGTCGACCGTATCGCCCAGCTGGTCGCCCGTGTCCTTGACCGCCTGCCCGGCGGTGCCGCCGACCGTGTTGCCGACCGTGTTCGTGGCGCTCGAGACGACGCCGCCGGCGGTCGTGGGCGGCGGCGCGCTGGACGGCTGCGTCAGCGCGCCGAGGTTCGGGTCGACCAGCGGCGGCGGCGTCGAGCCGCCGCCCGTCGCCTGCCCGGTCGCCCCGCTGACCGTGCTCGCCGCCTGGTTCGCCGCGCTGGTGACCGGGTCGGTCGCGCCCGAGCCGGTGCTGGCCGCCGGCTGCTTCGTGGTCGACGACGACGAGCCGCTGTTGGAGTTCGACGCGCTCGACGCGGTGTCCCTGCCGGAGCCGGAGCCGGAGCCGGAACCGCCGGAGCCGCCGGACCCCGACCCGGACCCGCCGCCGCTCGACCCGCCCGAACCGCTGAACGTCCCGCCGCCGCCCGTCGTCGCGCCTGAGCCGGCGCCGCCGGCGCTGCCACCCGCCGCGCTCATGTGCGACGTCGTCGCCCGCCCGCCCACCCTGCGCGCCACGGTCACGTGCCGGGAGGACGACCTAAGCGCTGAAGCCGAAATCGTCCGCCGCGTCGAACCCACGGCGCCGCCAACGCTCGCGGCGCGCGCCACCTTCGCCCCGCCGCCACCATCCTTCGCAGCCGCCGACCCCCCGCCACGCCCCACATGCCCCGCGGCCCCCGCGCCCACGCCCGCCACGGCCACCGCCGTCGCGACCGTCGCCGCCTTCATCCACCCCGCCATCGTCGAGTCGCCGTACTGCGCGGCCGCCAGCGACGCCTTCGAGACCGCGGCGCCATGGTGCGCGACCGCGTCGCCGCCGTCCAGCCAGCGCCGCCGCAGGAACGCCGGCAGCGGCAGCAGCCCCGCCAGCTTGGACCGCACCGGCCGCCGCGCCACGGCCGCGGCGTCGAGCCCGGCCATCACCGCGTGCCGCCGGCACGGCTGGCAGTGCGTGACGTGCGACGACAGCCGCCGCTGGTCGCGCAGGCCCAGCCTCCCGCCCGCCTCGGCTCCGCGCCCGATGATCTCCTGGATCCGCAGGCAGCGCTCGCCGGTCCGCAGCTCCTCGTACTCCTCCGTCAGCCGCCGCCGCGCGCGGAACAGGGTCGACTCGACCGACGGCCGGGACATCCCCAGCCGCTTGCCGATCTCGCGGTACGACAGGCCCTCCAGCTCGCGCATCACGAGGATCTCGTGATGGGCGTCCGACAGCCCGCCGAACGCGCCGGTCAGGTGCGCGAGGTCCTGCTTGCCCTCGACGGCGGCCTCGGGCGACGGGCCGGTCGCGTGCAGCTTGCCGTGGTCGCCGGGCGTGAGGCCGCCCTCGGCGTCGATCGAGACCTCCTCGGATCGCCGCGAGCGCCGGAACGCGTCGATGCACGCGTTCTTGGCGATCTCGTAGATCCACGGCTTGAACGCGATGTCGCGGTCGGTCTGCCGGATCCGGCGCAGCGCGCTGACGAAGACCTCCTGCGTGAGGTCCTCCGCCCGGCCGTGGTCGTGGACCATGCCGAAGATGTAGGCGCTGATCCGCCGGTGGTAGCGGTGGTACAGGCGCTCGAAGGCGTGGTCGTCCCCGGCCCGGACGGCCTCCACCAGATCGTGATCTGAAACGTCGGGCCGGCTCCGCGCGGTCGCGGAGACGCCCGGTGCGGCGAGCGTTGCCAAGATCCCAGTCCCTGTCTGCCCCTCAGCGGCGACTCCCCAGCGGCCGCGTCGAGGGAACTGTAGCGTTTCCCATACCCACATGCCGCAGCTCCGTGACCTCATCGACCACCTGGATCGGCTGCTCGCGGTCGACGAATTCCGGGACTATGGCCCCAACGGCCTCCAGGTACCCGGGCCCGACGAAATTCAGACAGTCGTCACCGGCGTCTCGGCCAATGGGCAGCTGATCGACGCCGCGGTCGCGGAGGGCGCGGACCTCGTCCTGGTCCACCACGGCCTGTACTGGCGCGGCGACCCGCAGGCGATCACGCCGCTGCTGCACCGCCGGCTCAAGCCGCTGTTCGCCAACGACGTCGCCCTGGCGGCCTACCACCTGCCGCTCGACGCGCACCCCGAGCATGGCAACAACGCGCTGCTCGCCGAGCGCCTCGGCGGCGCCAACGCACGTCGGTTCGCGGACATCGGGATCGCGATCGACTTCGACCCTCCACTGGACATCGAGGCGCTGAGCGCTCGTGTCCGCTCGGCGGTCGACGGCCGCGAGCCTCTCGTCATCCCCACCGGGCCGGACGCGATCCGGAGCCTGGGCATCGTCTCCGGCGCCGCCACCGACGACATCCTGACCGCCTTGGACGAGGGCCTCGACGCCTTCCTCACCGGCGAGCCCGCCGAGCGCGCGACCTCGATCGCCACCGACGGCGGCATCCACTTCCTCGCCGCCGGCCACCACGCGACCGAGACGCTCGGCATCCGCCGCCTCGGCGACCTGCTCGCGCGCGAGTTCGGCGTCCGCCACGTCTACGTCGACGTGCCGAACCCGATCTGAGCCAGCGCCCGGACGGCCGCGTCGACCGACGGCTCCGGCAGGTTCCCGTAGCCGAGCAGGATGCGCTCGACGCCGCCGTGCTCGTAGCCGAAGAGCCCGATCCCGCCGTGCCACGCGCGCTCCAGCAGCGGGCCGAGAGCGACGTCGTCGGGCAGCCGGCCGGAGATGTGCAGCCCCGCGGAGATGCCCTCCAGCTCCAGCGCCGGCAGCTCGCGCCCGAGCGCGACGACCAGCCGCTCGCGCCGCCGCCGGTAGACGCCGCGCATCCGGCGCAGGTGCCGGTCCAGGTCGCCGCGCTCGATGAAGCGCGCGAGCGCGAGCTGGTCGATCTGCGGCGAGCCGCCGTCGGCCAGCGACTTGGCCTCCGTGACGCCCGCCAGCAGCTCCGGCGCGACGACCATCCAGGCCAGCCGCAGCCCCGGCGCCAGCGCCTTGGACGTGGAGCCCAGGTACGTGACGCGCGCGGGCGCGAGCGCCTGCAGCGCGCCGACGGGATCGCGGTCGAACCGGTACTCGCCGTCGTAGTCGTCCTCGATGATCCACGCGTCGCGCGCCGCGGCCCAGTCCACGAGCGCCGCCCGCCGCTCGGGCGCCAGCGCCATGCCGCGCGGGTACTGGTGGGTCGGCGTCGTCAGGACCGCGCCGACGCCCGCGGCGTCCAGCGCCTCCACGACCAGCCCGTCGTCGTCGATCGGCACCGGCACGACGCGCACGCCCTCGCGCGCGAAGATCATCCGGTGCGGCGGGAAGCCCGGGTCTTCGACCGCGACCCGCTCGACGCCGGCGCGCCGCAGCGTCCGGGCGAGCAGCGCGATCCCCTGCGTGATCCCGGTCACGACGACGATCGCGTCCGGCTCGGCCGCGACGCCGCGCGCCCGCCCGAGGTAGGACGCGAGCACCGAGCGCAGCGGCGCCGCGCCGACCCAGTGCCCGTAGGAAAGCGACGCGTCCGGCACCTCGCGCAGCGTGTCGCGCAGCGCGGCCAGCCACGCGCGCCGCGGGAACGCCGCGAGGTCGGCCGACAGCGTCCGGAAGTCGAAGCGCACCGGCGGCGCGATCGTCTCCTCGCGCGGGAGCGCCGGCTCGTGCCGGGCGACGCTCGCCACGCGCGTCGCCGCACCCGCCCGCGCGACCAGGAACCCCTCGGCGACCAGCTGCGCGTAGGCCTCGACCACGACGCCGCGGGACACTCCCAGCTCGGCCGCCAGCGCCCGCGTCGAGGGCAGCGGCGTGTCGGCGTGCAGCGCCCCGCGCCGGATCGCGTCGCGCAGCTGGTCCTCGAGCTGCGCGCGCAGCGGACGCCCGCCGTCGCGCGCGACGGTCACCAGCAGGTCGAGGCCGAGACGCCGGACCGGGGTCATCGCCATGACTCTGACATGTCGTATTTCCGTTCCACAGCGAACCGGAATCCGTGCGTTTGCCGAATCGTCTTGTGGCCGTCCGCGAGGAACGCTACGTTCCTTCCGTCACCAACTCCCCCACATAGGAGGCAATGCCGATGGCTATTCACCTCACGCCGACCGAGATGGCCCGCGAGTGCGGTCTCGAACGGCGCGACGTCATCGCCAAGTGCATGGAGATGGGCGTTCCGATCTTCCAGGGGCGTATCGACAAGACCCTCTTCCTCGCGTCGCTCGAGGACATCTCCGGGGTCGGCGTCCGGGAGGCTCAGGCACCCGCCTAGCGCGGGGCCGACATGCGACTCGCGCGCAAGGCGCGCGGACCTTAGACTCCTTTCCTGACACGGTGTCAACGCAGGAGGAGGAGCACCATGGAGGCTGGCACCACGCCCGCTCAAGGGACCGGGTCGGCGACCATCGCTGACCTATGCGCGAGCGCGGCCGCGCGCTACGGCGACCAGATCGCGCTCAAGCACAAGGTCGACGACGAGTGGCGTGACGTCACCTTCGCCCAGGTGGGCGAGATCGTCACCGAGATCGGCCTGGGCCTGATCGCGCTGGGCCTGCAGGCTGGTGAGCGCGCCGCGATCCTGTGCAACACCCGGCCCGAATGGGCCTACGCGGAGTTCGCGATCTCGTCGGCCGGCGCCGTCGCCGTCCCGATCTACCCCACCAACTCGCCCGAGGAGTGCGAGTGGGTGGCCGGCAACTCCGAGGCCGTGATGGTCGTCTGCGAGGACGCCGAGCAGGTCGCCAAGATCGTCGCCGTGCGCGACCGCCTGCCGGCGCTGCGCAGGATCGTCGTGATCGACCCGTCCGGCGATGTGGCCGACGCGATCTC
Organism: Baekduia sp.; assembly: GCA_036518975.1. Lineage (GTDB taxonomy): Bacteria > Actinomycetota > Thermoleophilia > Solirubrobacterales > Solirubrobacteraceae > Baekduia. The sequence goes on along the minus strand of DATDMD010000013.1, from coordinate 34,524 downwards.
GCTCGACGACGTGCGCGCCCGCGGCAACCGCCGCGACGCCCACCTGCTCGCCGACCGCACCGCGGCCGTCCGGCCCGAGGACCCGTTCACCTTCATCTACACCTCGGGCACCACCGGGCCGCCCAAGGGCTGCGTGCTCACGCACGGCAACTACCGCTCGGTGCTGGACATGGTCCAGGAGCGCGGCTCGATCGGCGACCCCGGCGACCTCATCTACCTGTTCCTGCCACTCGCGCACGCGTTCGCGCTGCTCATCCAGCTGAGCGCGGTCGACGTCGGCGTGCCGATCGCCTACTACGGCGGCGACACCAAGGCGATCGTGGGCGAGCTGATGGAGGTCAAGCCGACCTACCTGCCGTCGGTCCCGCGCATCTTCGAGAAGTTGTACACCTTGGCCCAGCAGCAGCTGACGCCGGCCGAGCTGGACACCATCCGGAGCGTCGGCGGCCAGATCCAGGACCTCGAGGTCCGCGGCGAGCCGGTGCCCGACGACCTGCGGGCGTCGTTCGCCGAGCTGGCCCCGAAGGCCGCGTTCGTCAAGGGCCTGTTCGGCGGCCGGATCCGCGAAGCCGTGACCGGCGCCGCGCCCATCGCCCACGAGATCCTGGAGTTCTTCTGGGGCTGCGGCATCCCGGTGATGGAGGGCTACGGGATGACCGAGACCTCGACGGTCGCGACGTCATCGCGGCCGGACGCGCACCGCTTCGGCTCGGTCGGCCGGCCGCTGCCGGGCGTCGAGGTCCAGACCGCCGACGACGGCGAGCTGCTGATCAAGGGCACCAACATCTTCAAGGGCTATTACAAGAACGACGACGCGTCGTTCGGCGCCGTCGACGAGGGCTGGCTGCACACCGGCGACCTCGGCTCGGTCGACGCCGACGGCTTCGTGTACATCACGGGCCGCAAGAAGGACATCATCATCACCGCGGGCGGCAAGAACCTCACGCCGGCCAACCTCGAGAACGACCTCAAGCAGACGCGCTGGGTCTCGCAGGCGGTCATGCACGGCGACCGTCGGCCCTACCCGGTCATGTTGATCACCTTGGACGAGGAGGAGATCGTGCCCTGGGCGCAAGCCGAGGGCATCGAGGACACGTCGATCGCGGCGCTCGCGCAGGACCCGCGGGTCCGCGCGCTGATCCAGGCCGAGCTGGACAAGGCCAACGCGAAGTACGCGCAGGTCGAGCAGGTCAAGAAGTTCGCGATCCTCGACCACGACCTCAGCCAGGAGACCGGCGAGCTCACGCCGACGCTGAAGGTCAAGCGCAACGTGGTGAACGAGAAGTACGCCGACCTGTTCGACGAGCTCTACTGACCCTGGCGCGTCGGTCCCTACGGCGCCGCGAGTTTCGCCCCCTGGGGCGAACACTCGCAAGGCAACCTCGCCCCCTGGGGCGAGCGTTGCCCTAGCCCTGGCGCGTCGGGTCCTGCGAGAGGTCCGCGGGCGCGTGGACCTCTCGCGCGACGTAGCTGATCAGCACGTCGCTGGGGCGCGCGAGCAGCTCGCCGATGCGCTCCACGTAGTACGTGTAGTCGGCCGACGCGTAGTGGGCGCGCATCGCCTCCTCGTCGCGCCAGCGGGTGATGAGGACGTACTCGCCGACCTCGGCGCCCAGCGGCTGGGCGCCGGTCGCGCCGAGGCACCCGTCGGCGGCAGCCTGCCGGGTCGCGTGCTCGGCGAGCAGGTCGGCGAGCTCGCTCGCGCGGCCCCCGAGGCCGTGGATCTCAGCGTGGATCGTGAGCGTCATGGCGGCGCTCATGGTGTCATGTGCGGCGATGGCGTCCCGTCCCCGCTTCGTCGTCGGCCTGCACGACGCGACGACGCTGCACTTCGACCTCCGGCTCCAGTTCGGCGACGTCGCCCGCTCCTGGGCGGTGCCCAAGGGGCCGTCGCTCGACCCGTCCGTCAAGCGGCTCGCGGTCCCCGTCGCCGACCACGGGCTGGACGCGCTGGACTTCGAGGGCGTCCACGAGGGCGCGACGCGCGGCACCGGCGCGGTGATCGTGTGGGATGAGGGGACCTACGCGCTGCGCTCCGAGCGCGCAGGCCACCTGTCGTTCGTCCTGGACGGCGAGAAGCTCCACGGCGCGTTCGCGCTGACCGCGACCGGGCCGGACCGCTGGGTCCTGGTCAAGATGCGCGACGAGGCGGCGGTGCCGGGCTACGACGTCGTCGCCGAGGAGCCGCGCTCCGTGCGCTCCGGCCGGACCTGGCAGGAGGTCGCGCGCGGCGAGCCCCACCGTTAAGCGCGACGCCATGTGCCGACCCAAAGCGAACGAAGCCGTACGCTATGGGCGTGCGCACGGATCCGACCGACAACGGCGGCCTGTTCGTCGGCCGCCGGCCGGGGACGGCGCCGACCAAGTACCGCGCCCTGCCCGAGCGCGGAACGGCCTCGCGCCAGCGCATCGACCGCGGGCTCGCCCACGCGCTGCTCGCCCTCGAGATCCTGATCTCGCTGCTGTTCTGGGGCCCGATCCCAGCCGGAGCGCTGTGGCTTGCCTCGCGCTTCCAGTACTGGACCGGCAGCGTCGGCTTCGCGATCCTCGTCGCGTTCGCCGCGATGGTCGCGGTGCTCATGGGCGGCCTGATGGTCCTCAAGCGCGTCGACCGCGCGTGGATCCTCGTGCGCCGCGCCGCGGGGATCGACCAGCGCCAGGGCGCGATGGGCCGCGTCTTCGCCGTCACGGCCGCGATCTGCGCCGTCGTCTTCGCGTTCTGGTTCATCGTCATCAACGGCCCCGGCTCGTCGACGTTCTCGGGCCAGGGCGGCTGAGCGTGGCGGAGAAGCGCAAGGGGCTCCTTGGCTACTACCGCCAGTTCGAGGGTCTGAGCGAAGACGAGGTCAACGCCGACCTGCGCGAGGCGGCGGCCGAGCGCCGCGCCAAGGCGCTCGCGCGGCAGGACACGCTGGACCTCTCGCGCACGACGTGGCCCGAGTACCCGCCGCCGGCGATCGTCAACGCCATCACCTTCGCGGCGCGCCGCGGGCTGCACCGCTACCTGGATCGCGCCAGCGGCGAGCTGCGCTCCGAGCTCGCCCATCGCCACGGCGTGCCGGAGGGGCGGCTGGTCGTCGGCGACGGCGTCGCGCAGCTGATCTCCGAGGCGGCCGGCGCGCTGCTGGAGCCCGAGGACGAGCTGATCACGCCGTGGCCGTCGTACCCGCTCTTCCCCGTGGTGGCGCGCCACGCGCGCGGACACGCGGTGCCGGTTCCGGGCTTCGGGGTTCAGCCCATCCTGGAGGCGATCAACGACCGCACGCGGTTGGTGGCGCTGTGCAACCCCAACGACCCGACGGGCGAGCTGCTCAGCATCGCCGCGCTGCGCGCGTTGTTGGAGGCCTTGCCCGAGCGCGTCGTCGTCCTGCTCGACGAGGCGCTGCGCGACTTCGTCGACGCCGAGGACGTGGACGCGACGTTGGCGTTGTTGGAGGACTTCCCACGTCTGCTGATCTTCCGGACGTTCTCGAAGGCGTGGGGCCTGGCCGGCCTGCGCTGCGGCTACGCGCTGGGCGGCCCGGGCGCCGAGCCGCTGCTCGAGCAGCTCGCGCCCGAGCTCGGCGTCAACGAGCTGGCCCAGGCCGGCGCGTTGGAGGCGATCCGGACGCAGGGCGGCGTCGTCGAGCGGCGCCGCGCGCGGATCGCCGCGCAGCGCGCCGACCTGACCGCCGCGCTGCGCGAGCGCGGGATCGACGTCCCGCCCTCGCAGGCCAACGTCCTCTGGCTCCCCGCGCCCGGACCGCACGGCGCGAGCGACCTCGCGGCGCGGCTGGACCGCGCCGGGATCGTCGTCCAGACCGGGATCGGCGTCGGCGCGCCGGACCGCGTCCGGCTGACCGTCCCGCACCGCCCTGAGAACACCGAGCGGTTTCTGCGCACGTTGGACGCCGCTTCCGGGTAGCTCCGGAAGATCATGATCATCGCCGGCGTCATCGCCCTCTGCATCGTCCTCGCGATCCTCGCGTTCATCGCGCCCCGGCTCTCCCGGCATCCGCAGCGCGGCGCCTCGGCCGCGTTCGGCGCCGGCGCGCGCGGCGGCTCCAAGGCTCCGGGCAAGCTTGGCAAGTGGTTCGCCAAGCCGTTCCGGACGAGCCAGAAGGCCGTCAACCGCTCCGCGGAGGGCGGGCGGCGCGGCCGGTCGAAGCTGCCGCTCTAGTCACGACAGGTCGTCGGCGTGGTCGTCCTGCTCGGCGGTCGTGCCGTCGGCGAACGTGCTGACGAACCGGATCCGGCCGCTCGGGAACGTCCCCGGGAACGCGATCGCGAACGCGTGCCCCGGCCCGCTCGGGCGGATCGTGCGCGTCTGGGTCGGCGTGATCACGGTGATCGCGCGGACGTCGGGGCGCGCGGTGCCGGCGAAGACCGTCGCGCCGGGGTCGGTGCGCAGCGCCACGCGGCCCGGCGTGCCGCCCGGCCGCTGCCACGACATCGGAGCGCCGGACGTGAACACGTACATCAACGGCCTCTTGCGGGTCAGCACGTTCAGCTTGGCCTGCTGGCCGCGCGGCGGCGGGCAGGAGTAGGTGAGGCGCGACTGGTCGTAGAAGACGTCGAGGCGCTCGTCGAGCATGCCGACGCCGCCGCCGACCACGCGCCCGGGGTTCGTCGCGCACCAGCGGCCGTCGACCGACGGCGCAGCCGCGACGCCCCACGACGCGCCGCCCTCCGGGTCCGGCGCCCGCGCCATCAGGCGGCCGGCGGCGGTGAGCTTCGGGACGCGCGACGGGACCCCGAACGGCCGGTAGAGCCGGTGCGTCGCGCCCCCGGCGTCGGTCGCGGTGACGCGGAGCTCGGCCGGCTCGCGTCCGTCCGCGGGCAGGAACGCGAGGAACGCGCCGGCGTCGCCGCGGTGGACGTCCGCGCGCCGGCCGTTGGCGGTGACGGCGACGTCGCGGTCGGTCGCCGCCGCCGCGCCCCATACCACGGTCGCCAGCGCCTGCGGGTCGCCGAAGTCGGGGTGGCTGACCCAGGTGAGAAGACCGGCGTCGTCGCCGTCGTGGCGCGGCCCGCCGACCTGCTGGCAGAGCCGCGGGCCGACAAGGCGACCGGCGACGAGCGGACGGAACGTGCCCGCACCGTCCAGCCAGCCGAACCGGCCGCCGGCGAGGCGGCCCAGCTCGACGCAGGCGTGGCGGCCGAGGAGCTCCTTGCCGAGGTGGTCGCGCGGCACGTCCTTGGGCGGGACGTAGGTCCCGACCACCCGCCGGATCGCCCACGCCGGTCCGCCGGCCGGGTCCGGCGCCGTGGCCACGACGCGCGCGCTTCCGCGCTCGACGGCGAGCGCGAGCTCCCCGGTGAGCGGCGGGTAGGCCGGAGCGCTGGCGCGGACGTCGAGCCGCGGCGGCCCCGGCGCGGCGGCGTGGCGCGGCACGGCGACCGCGACGACGGCGCCCGCCACGAGCCCGGCGAGGACGCTGGCGACGACGAGCAGGCGGAGGGAGTGGCGGCGCATCAGTGCGTGAGCGGGTTGGGGACGAGGTTGAGCGAGCCGCGGAACGTCACCGGCGGCCCGGTCGCGGGCGTGACGGTGACGGTCACGCCGGCGGGGCGGGCACGCGCCGGCAGGACGCCGAGGAACGCGCGGCCGCCGTCGAGGAGGCGCGCGCGGACGGTGCCGGTCGGACCGGTGAGGACCACCGAGCGCAGGCGCGGCAGCGGCCGCGGCCAGCTCCCCCACGCGAGCGTCCGCGCCGGGAACGAGCCCCAGTCGTAGGTGGCGCCCTCGGCCTTGCCGCGGTGCTGGCCGGGCCGCACGGCGCGGACGGCGCCGAACGGCTCGGGCGGCTTGCCCGACCCGCAGACGGTGGGGCCCTCGGCGGCGCCGGGGACGCGGCGCGCGGCGGTGACGCTCACGCAGTTGGTGTGGTTGGCGTTGTCCAGGAAGAAGCCTCCGAGCTTCAGCGCGGGCAGGGTGCCGGCGGCCGCGCCGCCCGTCCCGGTGACAAGTCGCTTGGAGGCGCCGAACGTCCGGACCTCCACGCGGCCGCCGGCGAAGCGCAGCGTCACGCGGGTCGGCCGGTCCTCGGGGTAGCCGACCAAGGTGTAGGCGAACGCGCCCTCGCGGCTCGGCGTCAGCGCCCTGGCCGGTTGGCCGGCGACGGCGACGGTGACCGAGCGCAGGCCGGCGCTCAGCCCGTAGAGCACCGTGCGCACGTCGGCGCGGCGGCGGGCGGCGAACGTCCGGGCGCCGATGAGCGTCACCCCGTCGCGGCCGGCCGCGGTGCCGCACGCGTCGGCGAACGACGGCGCGAGCAGCCGGAAGCGCCCGTCCAGGCCGACGAGGCCGAAGCCGCCGCCCGGCCCGCGCTGGCCGACGGTCAGGCAGACCTCGCCGGCGCGCGTGCGCGCGGAGCGCAGCGTCCAGACCGTGTGGTCGACGGGATCCGGCGCCCGGACGCCGAGGACGCGCGCGGTCGAGGCGACGATCGTCTCCTGCGGCGCGACGTCGGTCGCGCGCGGGCCGGGGATCACGACCGCGCGGAGCCCGACGAGCGCGGCGGCGGCCGCCGAACCGGCGATGACCAGCGCGGCGAGGGCGGCGAGGACGAGGCTGAGCCGGCGACGGGGCGCGCGGAGGCGGGCGGGGCGGGGGCGTGCGGTCGGCGCGGTCGGCGCGGGCGGCGTGGCCTCCGCGACTGCGAGCGCCGTCAGCTGGTCGCGGAAGTCGCGCAGCGTGGGCAGGTCGTCGAGCGCGTGGCTCATGCCTCACCTCGGGTCATCTCGACGGTCGGATCGGCCAGCGCGGCGCGCAGCGTCCGCAGCGCGCGCGACACGCGGGCGCGGGCGGTCGGCTCGGAGATCCGCAGGCGCGCGGCCAGCTCCGGATAGGGCAGCTCGGCGACGACGCGCAGCGCGACCGCCTCGCGCTGCTCGGCCGACAGCGTCTCCAGCCCGGCCGCGATCACCCCGCGCAGCTCGCGCAGGTCGGCGAGCTCCTCGACGCGTGCCAGCTCCTCGGCGCCGGCGACCGCCAGCTCCACGCCGAGCCGCTCGCGGGCGCCGCGGTCGACGTAGCCCTTGCGCAGGTAGCCGGCCAGCTGGCGGTGGGCGATCGTGTACAGCCACGACCGCGCCTCGGCGTCGGTCGCGCCCCGGAACGAGCGCCGCCCCGCGAACGCCTGCGCGAACGTCTCGGCCGTCAGGTCCAGCGCCGCCTCGGCGTCGACCAGGCGGCGCGCGAAGAAGCGCACGAGCTCGCGGGCGTGGTCGTCGTAGAACGCCGAGAACGCCTCGGGCTCGTCGCCGGCACGCGCCAGGGCGGTGAGCGGTGCTCGTGGTCGCGCCATCCGACAGGCAGTGTCGGGAAGCGGCGTCGCTGTGACGAGCGCCGCGGTGCGGCTACCGCCGGCGCGCCGCGATCTTCACGCTGCGCGACGTCCCGGACGCGTGCGCGCCGCCGTCGTGCGGCAGGCCGACGGTCCGGACCGTCATCGCCGCGCGGCGCGGCCGCAGCGTGATCGCGTAGCGCCCGTCGGTGCCCACGTGCGCCCGCGTCAGCGGCAGCCACGTCCCGGTCCTGGACTGGCGCTGGAGCGCGGCGACGCCCTTCGCGGTGGCCGGCACGACGCGCCCGCGCACGGTCACGCGCCCGTCGCTGCGCCGGGTCACCGCGGTGATACCGGCGCGCGCCGCGCTGCGGATCGTCAGCGGCGTCGAGAAGAACGGCGGCAGGCCGTCGACGACCACCAGCACCCGCGTGGTCCGCACGACCGGCGCGAGCGTGAACGCGTACTCGCCCTTGCTGTTGGACACCAGCGGGTTGAGCGTGTCGGCGAACGGCGCGCCGAACGGGAACGGCGTCGTCTGGAGCCGCACGCGCACGCCGCTGACCTTCGAGCCGGCGAGCTTGCCGGTGAGCTTCACCGTGCCGCCGTAGGTGATGGGGTTGTGGTCGGCGGCCAGCGTCGCGCTCGTCGCCGTCGAGGCCACGACGAACGACCGGTCGCTTCCGCGCGTCGTGCCGACCGAGTTGGTGGCCGCGATCCGGTAGTGATAGCGCTTGCCCGCGGTCAGGCCGCCGATGCGGATGGCGACGCTGGTCGACCGCGTGCCCGCGCCCGCGTTCTGCGTGGCGCTGCTCGACCCGTAGGACGTGGTCAGCCCGTACTCGAACTTGTAGGACGTGCTCGCGCTGTTGGGGTCGACCGCGCCGGTCAGCGTCGCGGCGTTCAGGCTGACGTCGCGCGCGCTGCCCGTCGAGGCGCCGGGCCGCGCCGGCGCGGGCGGCACGGCGGAGGTCTTGAACGTCGTGTCCGAGCCCTGCGTGGTCCCGGCGTCGCTCGTCGCGACGACCCGGAAGTGGTACGTGGTGTTGGCGGCCAGGGACTGGACCGGGATCTCGACGCTGACCGCGTCGGTGCCGTTCCCGACGTCCTTGCTCGCCGACTGCAGCCCGTAGGACGTGCTCGTCCCGAGGTCGAACCGCACCGACGTGGCGCTGCCGCGCGGCGTCACCGTGGCGGCGAGCGTCGCCTGCGTCTGCCCGACGTCCTTCGCCGCGCCGGTGTCGGCCAGCGGCGGGTCGGCGGCGGTCGCGATCGACGCCGCGACCAGGCCGCAGACCAGGAGGGCGAAGACGGCGGTGGAGATCAGGCCGAGATGCGTACGCATGAGCGTCCGCAAGAAAACCGAAGAACGCGGGAAGTTGCGGCGCTACGAGCCGGACGACGACGAGTCGGACTGCCGCAGCAGCGTCCCGGTCGTCTGTTCGAGGATCTTGCGCCACGCCCGCGTCTTCTCCTGCTCGGCCGCGGCGTGCTTGACGACCTTGCGGACGCGGGTGGCGGAGATCTCGATCCCGTGGCGCTCGCAGATCGCGTGGAGGTTCTCGTAGTCGGACGCGAGCTTGAGCGTCACCGACTGGAACCCGTGACGGGCGATGTCGACGCGCTTGGTGAAGTTCATGATCGACGTCTGGAACATCAGCTCGTCGTTGGGCTCGGGCTCGATCAGCACGATGTCGACGCCCGGGTAGCGCTCCTCCCAGCGGCGCGCCATCTCGTGCAGCCGCTGGTAGGCCATCAACTTGAACGCCTGGTAGCCGATCTGCGGCAGCCCCATGTCGCTGACGTGGCGCGGGCGGGAGCCGAGCAGGCCGGAGACGCGCTCGGTGAAGTCGTTGACGTACGGGACCAGCGGGTTGACGACCACGATGAACTTGGCGCCGGCCTCGACCGCGATGTCGAGGTTGGTGGTCGAGACGATGCCGCCGTCGATCAGCTCGCGGTCGCGGACCCGGACCGGCTTGTAGACCATCGGCAGCGCGGTGGACGCGCGCACGGCGGTCGAGATCGGGACGTCGTCCCAGTCGTTGGCGCCGAAGACGATCCGCTCGCACGTGTCGAGGTCGGTGGCCGCGAGGTAGAGCTCGGGGTCCAGGAGGCGGAAGTCGTCGGTGCGGTCCGGGTCGCTGAGGACCGTGCGCATGTAGGACTCGAGGCCCGAGCCGGAGTAGATGCCGGACGGAAGCCCCTCGGCGAGGCCGAGCGCGAAGTCCATGATCGAGACCTGCCCGAGCTGCGGCGCGAGCTCGCGCAGCACGCTGACGGCCTTCCACGGGAGCCCGACGCCCTTCTTGATGTACTCCTTGAGGTTCGGGCGCAGCAGCTGGCCGAGGTCGACGTCGGGGAACGGCGTCGGCACCTGCTGGTTGACGACGCGCATCATCTCCTCGGGCGTCACGCCGTTGGCGGCCAGCGCGGCGACGAACGACCCGGCGCTCGTGCCGACGTAGACGTCGAACTCGTTGACCGTGCGGTTGACGCTGAGCAGGTCGAGGGCGCGCAGCGCGCCGATCTCGTAGACGCCGCCGGTGAAGCCGCCGCCGCCGAGGACGAGGGCGGTCTTGGAGCGCCGCGGACGCCGCCGTCGAGGCGCGCCCTTCGGCGCCGCGGCGGAGTCCAGGTTGACGACCTTGCCCATGAGGCAGTTGAGGGTACCGGCGGCCCCGGCGCGACGCGCCGGCCGAACGGCCAGCTAGCCTGGCCGTTCGTGCGCCGCCGTTCCGTCGTCCTGTCCGCGCTCGTCGCCGTCCTGGCCGCCGTCGTGTCGTGGTTCGCGGTCCCCACCGCGGGCGCCGTCGACGCCGCCGGCCTGCGCTCGACGCTCGCCACGCTCCACAACCGTCTGGGCTCGTATGCCGGCGCTTACGTGGTCGACCAGAGCGACGGAGCCGTGCTGTACGCCCATCGCGACTCGCTCGCGCTGGCCCCGGCGTCCAACGAGAAGCTGTTCGTGACCTCCACCGCGCTGCTGCGCTTCGGCGCGACCGGGACGCTGTCGACCACGCTCGCGACCGCGCCCGGCGCGGAGGTCGACGCCGACGGCGTCCTGCACGGCGATCTGTACCTGGTGGGCGGCGGCGACCCGACGCTGGGCGACGCCGGGCTGGAGAAGCTCGCCGACGCGCTGGTCGACGCGGGCGTGAAGAAGATCGACGGCGGCGTCATCGGCGACGAGTCGGCGTTCGACACGCTGCGCGGTGAGCCGGATTCCGGGTACCGGCCCGACAGCGACCTCGGCGGCTGGCTGACCGCGCTGTCCTGGCGCCACGGCCGCGCCGGCTCCGATGGCCCGGCCCGCGCGGCGGCCGGCGAGCTGGCGCAGCTGCTGAAGGCGCGCGACGTGACGTACGAGCGCAAGGCCCGCACCGGAAGGTTGAGCAGCGTGTCCGGCGGCGGCGTCGCGGCCGACGCCGAGCCGCTGGCCACGCTGGCATCGCCGCCGATGGGCGGGCTGATCCAGATGACGAACACGCCGTCGGAGAACTTCTACGCGGAGATGCTGACCAAGGCACTGGGCGCGAAGTACGGCTCCGGCGGGACGACCGCCGCCGGCCTGTCCGTCGTCCGCTCGGATCTGGCAGCGTTCGGCATCCACCCCAAGCTCGTCGACGGCTCCGGCCTGTCCCGGTCCGACCAGACCACCGCCCGCCAGGTCGTCCGGCTGCTGCAGCGCATGGACGGACAGGACACCCGAGCCACCTGGCGCGCCTCCCTCCCACTCGCCGGCAAGACCGGCACGCTGAAGACCCGCATGCGCGGCACCGCCGCGGCCGGCCGCTGCAGCGCGAAGACCGGAACCCTGATCGGCGTGAGCGCGCTGTCGGGCTACTGCACGACGACGGGCGGCCGCGACATCGCGTTCTCCTTCATCGAGAACCGGGTGTGCAGCTCGTGCGCGAAGAAGGTGGAGGACCGGATGGTGTCGGCGATCGCACGGCTGGACGGGTGAGGCGGCGCTGCGCCGCCGCCGGACGCCCGGGCGGCGGCGCACCGATGCGCCCTCAGCCCTTCTTCGCGGCGCGTGCGGTCGACGCGGAAGCGACCGCGCGCACCTCGGGCTGAAGCTTGGTCAGGACCTTGTGGAGCTCGGCGCGAGCCCTGTCGTCGAGCACGATCGGCTTCGGGTAACCGCCATCGGGGTTCGGAACGGTCAGCGCCCCACAGAGGCTCAGCAACCCGCCGATAGGATCGACGAGGGGCCCGCCGGGCTCGTCGGACACCAACGCGTAGAAGTGCTCGACGGCGCCTCGGACCCTGCCCTCGTCGGCCAGATGGATCACGCCCGCCTCCACCAGCGTGCGCACGTGGTACGCGACCGATCCGAGCGTCCCGCCCGTGATCCGCGACAGCTGAGTAGGGCTGATCGGCCTGCCGTAGCTGCGCATCACATCGACGATCTGGTCCCGCACCGGGTGCGGGCGCAGCGTCGCGCGCCGGAGCTCCATCTGCTTCGTCGTCGGGGCCATCCGACACGACGATAGGCGGTCGATCTAGTTCACTACAAGACTCTCAGTGTGGTGTTCGACTTTGCGATATTCCACTGTGGAACATCGGGACGGACACCGACTCACCCATGCTGGCGATACACCGCACGCCAGGCTCGCAGCGCCGGCACCAGGGCTCTCGTAAGCGGTCCGCCCGCGCGCCGCAGTCGGCGCGTGGTGCTCCGCAACTCCTCCGACGTCGCGCCGCCGCTGGTGAGGTACATCGCGATCATCATGGAGATGACGAGCGTGTGGCGGGAGCCGTGGCGCAACGAGGCGACGCCGGTCAGGACGCGCGCCATCAGCTCGGCGATGCGCCGCTCCGCGACGGCCGAGTTCGCGTAGTACGCCAGGAAGCTCCAGGCGCCGGTCACGGCGTCGTCGTGCTGATCCACATAGCTGTCGAGGATCAAGCTGAGCGTTCCGACCCATGGACTGTACACCTCGACGGCGGCATCGAGGTCGCGGGCCGTGGTGCCGCTGTCAGCGGCGAGTGCGAGCAGCACGATGACCGCGAGCAGCGACGTCGCACTTCCAGCCTGCTCGAACCAGGGCGCCTCGGCAACCGGCGCGAACTCTCGGGCGGCGAACCTCCCAAGCCCCGCGTCGCGACGCACGGGTTCAGGGTCATGGCAGAGCTCGAGAGCCTCGGCGCGCCTCGCCTCGCGGAGCAGCAGCGGCCGGGCGGCCGGGTACGCGGGCAGACTCCGACAGGCCCGGCGGCAACGCAGGACGAGCTCCCGCAGGTACCCGCCATCGTCTCTCCAAGGATGATCGGCGTAGTAGTCGCGCAGCGGCCCGTCGACGTCGACCGCGTCGACCAGCGCCAGCATGAGGCTGCCGCCACACGACCCGCGGCTGTCCGCTCCGCGCTCGCTCGTGTAGTCGAGGTAGTTGGCGATCGTCTGGTAGGCCGTCAGAAGCGCGAGCAGCTCGCCGGACCGGCGTGACGGCAGCGTCCAGAACAAGGCCGCACCGTCTGTGTAATAGCGCTTGTCGGCCAGCGAGGCGAGAGCGTCCGCGCGGAGCACCGGATCAGGGATGCCCTCCGCCAGCGTTCGCCAGTGGCGCACTTCAGCCCGCACGCCAGGAAGTCCCCAGCCCACCTCCCGGACGGTGCCGAAACCAAGCGCTCGCAAGGTCGCGAAGCGCGAAACCACCACGATCTTGGGCGTACTCGGTTCGGAGTGCATCGACGCAGTGGCTCAACGCCCGGAGACTGTCACCTCCCCGGTGCCCCTCGCAACGAAGAGCAAGCTACCATTCTGACTAATCGCCGGTACGCAAGGACGGCGGCACCCGTGCGACGAAGAAGCCGGGAACAGCGACCACGAGGAGGGAGATCGCGGTGACAAGGGCGAAGCTCGCCGCCGCGACACCCAACTGCACGCCGACGACCACCGGGAAGCCGCTGATGGTCTGCAGTCCCCGACTGAACAGGATCTGGCCGAGCAGCGAGGCGCCCGCGCCGACGAGACAGCCGGTCGCGAACAGCACGCCGCTCTGCACCGCGAGCGACCGCCACATCACCGACGTCGAATGCCCGTCGAGCTTCTGACGGGAGACCGCCCCGCGCTGCTGCCAGAGCAGTCCGGCCATCGCAGCGGCCATCGCGATGATCGCTGCGAGCAACGTGAGGGACGACACCTGGCGCAGGCGCGACAGGCCGGCGCGACTCGCTGCCATCTCGCGGCGATCGCGTTGGGTGGCCGTCTCGACGCGCAGGGCGCTATGGCCCCCGAGAGCGCGCTGGATGTCCGCCCGTCCCTGCTCGGGCGACACGCCCGGCGCAAGCGTCACCTGGTACGCGCTGACCGCGGCGCTCCCCCAGGCACCGGCGTAGTCATCCGCGTTGAGGATCAGCGCGCCGCCTGGGAGACCGAGGTTGGTCGTGATCGCCGCCACCCGCAATGGCATCGGGAACGGCGACGGCAGCACGAAGCGCTCCCCGATCCTCACGTGCAACGCGTCCGCCAACGCCCGCGAGACCGTTGCCCAGCCTCCCGCACGGAACCTCGCGGTCGCCTCATCGGGGGTTCCGTCAAGCACCTGCCCAGCGGGAATCGGCCGGACCGAGTCTCGCGCGGGCGCCCGAATCCAGGCGCGGTTCCCGGCGACGTCGAGATAGCTGCCGCGGTACAGGCGGACACGCTGAACGGCGGGGAGCCCGGCGATCGCGCGGGCCGCTGCCGGAGGCACGGACGTGACCGCGAACAGGTCACCGGGGCCGTACGGCGATACCCAGACGTCGGCCACGTGGTCGTACTCGACGGTGGCGGCGCGGTCGAGACCCGTCTGCAGGTTCACCCGCGCCCCGTGGAGGGCCGCCGCGCCGAACACCGCGAGCGCACCCGTGGTGGCGATGGCCAGCGACCGGACGCGCCAGGCGGGGGACTCCAGCTGCGGGAGCGCGAGCTCAAACGCCATCAGCGCCCGGGGGGCGCGGCGTGACGACCAGCGCGTGAAGGTCACCGCGGCGTCCAAGGCCATCGGGACAAACAGCGGCACCGCCAGCGTGAGGGCGATCAGCCCGACGAGCGCCGCGCCGGGGACGAGCACCGTGATCGCCACCGACGTCGCCAGGAGCGCCGCGCCGGCCAGACCCGTGACTCGGCCGGGGGTCAGCGTCGGTCTCCGACGTCCCGCAGACGATGCGCCGGCCTTCCCGGACGCGGTGCCCAGCAGCTCTGTCCGCAACGGCGCCAGCACGCCGATCGTGGTCGCCAGCAGTCCGCCCGCCGCCGCGATGAGGACGCTCGACAGGGTGACGATGCGCTCGTCGCCGATCGGGAACGCGCCCTCGAGGAACCCCGCGTCGGTGCTGAACCCTCGCCTGGAGAGAGCATCGCCGAGCAGCAGGCCGACGGCCACCGCGCAGACACCGAGCACGAGCGCATCGACGAGCAATACTCGTACGATCTGATCATTCGTGAAACCACTGCGTCGGAGGTCGACAGCGAGCGCGCGGCGGGCCGGGACCGTGACGAGCATCGCGCACGCGGCGAACATGAAGCCGACCAGCGAGCTCAACGTGCTGGAGATGAGGGTGGCCTGCGCGGTGGGACGCGACGTCTTGTCGAACAACCGTGGCTCGTAGTCGGCGGTGCGCACGTCCACGCTGCCGCCGCCAGCGCGCCGAAGCTCGCCTCGGACCTCGTCGAGCCGATCAGGCGCGGCGTGCACCAGCACCCGCGAGAATCGGTGCTGCAGGCCAGCGAGCCGCTGGAGGTACCCCATCGGGGCCAGGGCGATCGACGTGTCCGCCAGACCGCCGATGTCCCGGCGACCGAGCACGACGACCCCGACGACCTGCGTGCGACCGGCGATCTGAAACCGAGTGAGATCGCCCGTGTGCAGGCGCAGCTCGTCTGCGGTGGAGGTGCTCAGCGCGACGACCTCCTGCTTGGCCAGGTCTGTCGCTGCGAAGCCCTGGACGAGCGAGCCGAGAAGGTGCACGATCCTCGGATCGGAGGCGTAGATCGTCACCGCCCGGCGTCCGCCTGGGCCGATCACGCTCGCCGGCACCTGCAGCACCGGTGCAGCCAACTCGACGCCCGGAGTGTCGCGGACCGCGCGGTACAGGCTGTCGGGGAACCCGTCCGCGCCGCGGGCGACCAGTTGCAACTGCGCGTTGCCCACGATCCCCTGGTTCAGCTGGCGTACGGGACCCGACAGGCTCGAGTTGGCGACGGCGCCCGCGTACAGGAGTGCGACGCCCACGGCGATTCCCGCCGCCGCCAGCAGCTCCTGGAGCCAGCGCGTGCGCAGCCGCACGATGTAGAGCGCCAGCACGCTTCCAAGGCGCAGCCGTGACCGCGGAGGCAGCTTCGGCAGTGGCTCCCAGGTGACGCTCACGGCGCGAGCGATCGCGGCATCGCTTGAGGCGTTGGCACGAGCTTGCCGTCGCGGAGCGTGTAAACGCTGTCGGCATAGGCGGCGGCCTCGGCGTCGTGGGTGACGAGCAGCGTGGATATCCGTCGATCGGTCGTCACCGAGCGCATCAGGCCGAGGACGTCCGCGGTGCGCTCGCTGTCGAGCGACCCGGTCGGCTCGTCGGCGAGCACGACACGCGGGTCTGTCGACAGCGCACGCACGATCATCACGCGCTGGCGCTCGCCCATCGACAACTGGTGCGGACGGTGCTTCAGGCGCGCGCCAAGGCCGACCTGCTCCAGCATCTTCGCCACCCGACGATCGGCCTCCCTCGTCCGCAGGCCCATCCCGTACAACTTGAGTGCGGCGTTCGTGACGGCGCTGGCGCCGCCGAGCAGCTCGACGTCCTGGCTGATGAAACCGAGCTCGCGCATGCGATAGCCGGCGGCATCGCGCGCCGACAGGGCCGTGACGTCGCGGCCGCCGACATACACCCCGCCGCTGTCGGGCGCGAGCACCGCGGCGGCGATCATCAACAGCGTGCTCTTGCCGGAGCCGCTCGGGCCGAACAAGACCACCAACTCGCCGGGAGCGATCCTCAAGCTGACGCCGTCGACGGCGCGAACGACCTCGTCGCCGCTGCGGTAATGCTTGACGACGTCGCGAAACTCAAGAGGCGTCGCATCAGTCATCGATGTGACGCGTGAGGGTGCCACGCGCCAAACCTAACCCTGTCGCAGGTGCTGCGCGAGATCCACGACGGTCGCGCCACGGCGCGGCGGACCGAGCAGGTACCCCTCGGACAACGACCAGATCGACTCGACGCCCTGCAGGTCGGCCATGTCGGAGGCGGAGATCAGGATCGCGACGCCGGTCGTCGTGGCGATCGATCGCAGCAGATCGAGGAGCGCGAGCCGCTCCATCATGTCCAGCCCAGCGGTCGGGTCATCGACCAGCAGCAGCTTCGGCTCGCACACGACCGCGCGGCCGATCGCCGCGAGGATCCGCTCGCTGTCCGACAGGTTCCGCCACGGCTCGTCGGCGACCTCGCCGACGCCAACGCGCTCGAGCACCTGACGTGCGCGCTGCCTGGCCGTACGACGATCGACGCGCGAGAGCAGCGCCAACTCGACCCATGCGGCCACGGACAGGTCGGACATGACGGGTCCCTGACGAGTCGCGAGGCCGACGCAGCGATGCAGCAGCTCGCTCGTCTCACGGCGCGAGAGGCCAGCGAGGTCGCGCCCATCGATGACGACGCGCCCGTCGTCGGGGGTGAGGACGCCCGCAGCGACCTCCAGGAGCGTGGTCTTCCCGCCTCCGGCCTTCGCCCACACGCCGGCCAGCTCACCTGCGTCGAGCTCCAACGACGCGTCGCGCAGAACCTGCACCGGGCGCTTTCCGCGCCAGTAGCAGACACCGACCGCGGCGATTGACAACACCGAGGTCATAGTTACCGCCGGTCGCGCGTCGCGAGGCCGCGCAGGGTCTGAAGTTGTGCGTGGGCCTCGGCGAGCCACTGCGCCCTCGCGGACAGCTCGCGGAACGTCAAGCGTGACATCGCGATGGCGCTCGCCACCTCCCACGCACCCTCATGCTCCTCCGCGGCGACCCGATGATCGGCCGACAGCGCACCCAGCCGTTCCTGGGCGTCCGCCAGCGCGCCGACGACCCAGTCGATCAGCGGCGTGAGGTCGTCGGCCGGCTGTGCGAGCGCGATCCGAAGGCGCACGTCGTCGGCCGAGGACGGGACTTCCGCAAGCCACCGGTCGTACCGGGCACGACCGTCCTCGGTGAGGGCGAACGTGAACCGCAGCCGCTCTCCGGACCCATGCGCGGGAGCTGGGCCGACCGCCTCGATGACGCCTGAGTCCGCCAGCCGCTTGAGCGCCATGTACACCGACGAGCCCTGGATGGAGTCGGGATCGGCCGACCAGCCACGCAGCGTCTGCCACAGCGCGTAGCCATGGCTCGGCTCACGCGCGAGCAGGCCCAGCACCGCGTCCTGGATCATCGCCATCGACTCAGCATCCTCTCTGGACACGACCATATCTCCTTTCGGAGATCCGCAGGAAGCGCCGCCGAGCAGGCAGAAGGACCCGCGGCCAGCGCCGGAGTCGCGTCGCCCGGGCGCACCCACCCCTTCGCGGGCCAGGTCCTGCAGGTCAGCCGGGGTGCGGCGACCAAGGAGTACCTGTTGCAGCCGCCGACGTCCTGAGCGTCCGGTTTCGGGACGGCGCGGCGTCTCCTGTGAGCATGAGCGCGATTCGCATCGGCGTGTTGGGTGACCATGATCCGGTGGGGCTCTCCACGCATCGGGAGCTCGATGCCGTCCTTGAGCGCCTGCGCGAGCGGGGTGTCGAGGGCTGGTGGGTTGGGACGGATGCGCCGGAGGCGGCGGCGGTCGGAGCGCCGGGCGTGGTTGACGGGCTGTGGATCGCGCCGGGGAGCCCGTACCGCGACGCGGGCGCCGTGCTGGGCGCGATCGGCCGGGCGCGTCGTGGCGGCGTGCCGTTGCTCGGGACGTGCAGTGGGTTCCAGTACGCCGCGCTGGAGTTGGCGGTCGCGCTGGCGGGCGTTGTGGATCCGCGGCATGCGGAGACGGATCCGGAGGCGGTCGACCCGTTCGTCGCGCCGTTGGCGTGCCGGGTGGACGGTGAGCGGCGGGTGGTTCGGTGTGCCGAGGGCACGCGGCTGGCCGAGCTGCTGGGGACGGCGCCGTTCGACGGGGTGTTCTTCTGCGGCTTCGCGCCGTCGGAGGCGGCTGTGGAGGCGCTGGAACGTGCGGGGGTGCTGATTGGTGCGCGGGCTGAGGGTGTCGGCGCGGTCGCGCTGGAGCTGCCGGGGCATCCGTTCTTCCTGGCGACGCTGTTCCAACCGCAGGTGGGCGCCGTCGCCGGCGAGCCGCTGTCGCCGGTGATCGAGGCGTTCGTGGCGGCGGCGGCGCGGGCGCCGAGCGCTGCGCGCGTGGCGCCGGCGTAGCGGCGCCCCCCTCAGCCCTCCGGCGACCCCTTCCGCCGCTTCTGCATCCGCTCGATCTCCCGCCCGAACGCCTCCTCGGACGCATCGGCCATCGCCACCGCGAAGATCGCCAACAACGTATCCGCCGCCAGCGGCCGGAGCCGCTCCAAAGCATCGCGCACCTCCGGCCACCGCTCCTCCGGCGCCCCCGCCTCCTCGAACGGCTTCCAGACCTCCTCGACGAACAGGTCCACGTACGCGCGCGCGACGCCGTCGGCGTGGCCGCGGATCCGCGTCGCCAGCCGCATCGCGGTCTCGGCGGACACGCCGAGGCGTTCGAGCTCCTTGCCGGCCCTGGTCAGGCGCGGTGCGACGTCCTCGTAGGCGCCGTCGCCCAGCGGGCGCAGCAGGCCCAGCCTGACGGCCTGGGCGAGCAGGCCGGTGTCGGTCGTGCCCCAGCGCTCGGCCAGCGCCTCGGCGCTCAGGACCTCCGGCTTCTCCTGCGTGTAGGGCTCGGCGACCGCGCGGAGGAAGCGCAGCGGCTCCTCGCCGGAGCCCGGCGCCGCCTCGACGAGGCGGCGGATCGCCTCCAGGTTGAAGCCCTGCCCCTGCAGCTCGCGGATCATCTCGATGCGCGCGATGTGCTCGGCCCCGTAGTAGCCGGTGCGGCCGCGGACCTCGGGCGGCGGCAGCAGGCCCCGGGACTGGTGCGCCCGGATGTTGCGAACGGTCATCCCGGTGCGCTGGGCGAGCTCGTCGATGGTCAGATCGCCATCGTCGGTCGTGCGCGCGGGTGCCTCCGTGACATCGGACACACCACGATCTTACCGCGTTTGATGTGACATGGATCGGTGTAATCTTTCGCCCATGGCTCTCTTTTTCGCTGCGTCCGAGCCCGCCGGGGGCGCGGCGCTCGGCCAGGTCGCGATCGCCACCGGGATGGCCTCCGTCGCGACCGCCGGACTCCTGGCGGCGATCTTCGGCTACCGCCGCGGCGACGCCGGCTTCTTCGGCACGACGCTGCGGCGCCTCGCCGGCTTCTCGGAGCGCGTCTCCGGACTGCCGGCCTGGGCCGCGCTCCCCGCCGGCCTCGCGGGCGGGAGCCTGCTCGTCGCGCTGCTCGGCATGTACTGGGACATCTCCCTGCACATCGACCAGGGCCGCGACCCCGGGCCGCTCGCCAACCCCGCGCACTACCTGATCCTCGTCGGCCTCTACGGCGTCTTCGCCGCCGGCTGCCTCGCGCTCGCCCTCCCCGAAGAGAAGCCCGGCCCGGCCGCGATCAGGATCACGCGCGACTGGTACGTCCCCGTCGGCGGCGTCCTGACCGCGGCATGCGGCGGCTTCGCGCTGCTGGGCTTCCCGCTCGACGACATGTGGCACCGCCTCTTCGGCCAGGACGTCACGCTCTGGGGCCCGACGCACCTGATGCTCTTCGGCGGCGCCGGCCTGACGCTCATCGGCCAGGCGATCCTGCTCGCCGAGGGCATGCGCTTCCGCGGCATCACGACCGACCGCCTGCGCGACTCGCAGTTCATGGTGGCGCTGCGCCGCGTCGGCCTGATGGGCGGCCTGCTCATCGGCCTCTCGACCTTCCAGGGCGAGTTCGACTTCGGCGTCCCGCAGTTCCGCATGGTCTTCCACCCCATGCTGCTCGCGCTCGCGTCCGGCCTCGCGCTCACGGCCGCGCGCGTCTGGATCGGGAAGGGCGGCGCGCTCGCGACCGCCGCGATGTTCCTGATCGTTCGCGGGATCATCGCGTTCGTCGTCGGCGACGTCTTCGGCGAGAGCTCGCCCACGCTGCCGCTCTACCTCGCCGAGGCGCTGTGCGTCGAGGCCGCCGGCCTAGCGCTCGGCCGCAACCGCCCCGTCGCCCTCGGCGTCGTCGGCGGCTTCCTCTGCGGCACGGTCGGCCTGGCCGCCGAGTGGCTCTGGGTCGGCGCGATGTTCCCCCTGCCATGGACCCGCGGGATCGTCCCCGAGGCGTTGATCGTCGCGCCGATCGCCGGCGTCGCGGGCGGCGTGCTCGGCGGCCTGCTCGGCGCCGGCCTGCGCTTCCAGCTCCCCAGCCAGGCGGTCGCGCGCACCGCCGCGATCGCGTCGTTCGCCGCCATCGCCGGCCTCACCGCCTACGGCCTGTCGACGACCCAGCCGCACGGCCAGACCGCCACGGTCTCGCTGCGCGACGCCGGCGGCGACGCGGCGCACCGCCAGGTCACCGGCACCGTGCGCCTGTCCCCTCGCGACATGGCCGACGACGCCACCTGGGTCACGGTCACCTCGTGGCAGGACGGCGGGATGAAGGTCGACCGCCTGAAGAAGGTCGGCGCGGGCGTCTACCGCTTCCGGACCTCGGCGCCGGCCTACGGCGACTGGAAGACCATCCTGCGCGTGCAGACCGGCCGGACGATCATGGCCGCGCCGATCTACATGCCCGCGGACTCCGCGATCCCCGGGGCCACGCTGATCCCCGCGTCCCCGCACTTCACCCGCTCGTTCGTCGCCGACCACGAGCTGCTGCAGCGCGAGCGCAAGCAGGACGTCCCCGGCTGGCTGTGGACCGCGGCGTGCCTGATCGTCCTCGCGCTCGCGATCGTGTTCATGGCGTCGCTGGCGTGGGGCGTGGCGCGCGTGGCCCGGACCGGTCCGGGCGGCGGCGGCCCGGGCGGCGACCAGCCGCCCGCCGAGCCGGCGACGCGCTCCGAGGACGACCGCTCGGGCCGCTTCGCGGCGGCCGGCGGACGGATCGCCAGCGCACCGGGGACCTGAAATCGGGTACAACGGATTCGAGCAGGAGGAGACTCGAGCCATGAGCACCCAAGTCGGAGGGTCACCCACACCCACGCAGTCCCCGGTCGGACCGCACCGCCACCTGGCGGGCGCCGGGCTGGTCGCGGTGATGGCGGTCGGCTCGGTCGTCATGTGGCTGGTCTCGCCGGTCGCGTGGCTGTGGCTCGCCTCGCGGATGACCAGCTCGAGCCAGCCGAGCCTCGGTCCCTACGTGCTCGTCCTCGTCGGCATGGTCGTCACCGCGGCGGTCATCGGGAAGTTCCTCGGCGTCGTGAACCGCCTGCACATGCGCGTGACCGGGCGGATCACCCACCGCGACCACGCGAGCTGGAACCGCTCGATGCGCGGCGAGCGCCGGTCCAACAACGACCGCGGCGTCCTCGAGCAGGTCATGCTGATCTCGGTCGGCTGCGCGCTCGTGCTGTTCGGGATCTGGTTCTTCGCCTTCGCCGGCTCGTCGCTCCCGTCCTAGTCGCGCGTCGCGGCCGGATACCCTGGAGACGGTGTCCTTGGCCGCCGTCCCCGACCGCCCGAACATCGAGATCCGCCGCGGGCCTGACGGCAAGCAGGTCGTCGTTCTCCAGTTCCCGTACGACCCGCACATCGTGGCGGTCGTCCGGCAGATCCCGCACCGCCGCTTCGACTGGGACACGCGCGAGTGGTGGGCGCCGGTCGACGACTGGGCGGCGGTGCACGTGGCCGAGGTCCAGAAGCGCTTCCCCAAGCTCACCACGTCCGCCCAGGTCGACATCTGGCTGCGCGGCGTCGGCGAGCGCTGGGTCGGCCGCGTGCGGACCACGCGCTACGACGGCCGCGGCTGGTTCGTCCTGGACACGCGCGCGGGAACGGTGCCCGAGGCGTTGTTGGAGGGGTCGGTCGAGGTCGACGGCGCGCTGCTCGCGCCGCTCACCCAGGAGGCCGCGCAGACGCTCGGCGAGGCGCGCGGCGCGCGGCTGGACGGCGCGGCGCACCGCTGCGTCCTCGCGCTGGAGCACGGCGGCGAGTGCCCGCCGGCGCGGCTGGCCCTCAACGTCAACGTCGACGGCGAGTCGTTCCTGCTGGAGACGCTGTGGGACCCGACGATCGGCGACGCGTTCGAGCGGCTGCCCGGCACCTCCGCCGGCGGCCGGACGCGCCCGCTGGCCCCGTGGGTCGACACCCACCTCGCCGGCTTCCTGGCGACGCACGGCGTCGACGTCGACGCCACGGCCGAGGCCGCGCTGGAGGACCTGCGCGAGGAGGCCGCCGAGGCCCAGACGCAGATCCGCCGATCCAAGGCGACCGAGGGCGACCCGCTGCCGGAGATCGCCGCGCGGATGGGCGGCGAGCTGCAGCCGTTCCAGTGGGCCGGCGTGCGCTACCTGCTGGACGCGCGGCGCGCGTTCCTCTCCGACGAGCAGGGCCTGGGCAAGACCGTCCAGGCGCTGGCGACGATGGAGGCCGACGACGCCTACCCGGCCATCGTGATCTGCCCCGCGTCGCTGAAGCTCAACTGGCTGCGCGAGACCAAGAAGTGGCTGCCGCACCGGTCCGTCGAGGTGATCGAGGGCGGCGTCGCGGTCCCCAAGACCGGCGAGATCACGATCATCAACTACGAGGTCGTGGGCAAGCACTACGCGACGCTGACGCGGCTGCGGCCCGAGGCCGTGATCGTGGACGAGTCCCATTACTGCAAGAACCCGCGTGCCAAGCGGACGCAGGCGGTGCGCAAGCTCTCCGAGTCCGTCGTCCGCGGCGGGCTGCGCGTCGCGCTGACCGGCACGCCCGTCCTCAACCACGCCGAGGAGCTGATCTCGCAGCTGCGGATCATCGGCCGGCTGGACGAGTTCGGCAGCGGCGCCCGCTTCTCGCGCCAGTTCCAGGGCGTCCTGACCGAGGAGCGCCTGCACTGGCACCTGCGCCGCTCGTGCTTCGTGCGCCGGCTCAAGAGCGAGGTGCTCCCGCAGCTCCCGGCCAAGCGGCGCGTGGTCGTGCCGGTGTCGCTGGACAACGAGCGCGAGTACCGCGTCGCCGAGCGCGACGTGGTCGAGTGGCTGCGCTCCCAGCCGCTGGAGCTCGGCGACCTCAACGCGAAGATCGCCGCGACGCTGCGGGCCGAGCGGCTCGCGCAGCTCGGCGCGCTGCAGCGGCTCGCCGCGCGCGGCAAGCTGACCGCGGCCCTGGCGTGGATCCACGACTTCCTCGCGTCGGGCGAGCCGCTCGTGGTCTTCGCCCGCCACCGCGAGGTCCAGGAGGCGATCATCGAGCGCTTCCCCGACGCGCTGCACCTGCTGGGCCGCGACAAGATCGAGGCCCGCGAGGAGTCCGTCCGCGAGTTCCAGACCCCGGACGGCCCGCAGCTCATCGTCTGCGCGACGCGCGTCGCCGCCCAGGGCATCACGCTGACGCGCGCGTCGAACGTCGCGTTCATCGAGCTCGAGTGGACGCCCGCGCTCCACGACCAGGCCGAGGACCGCACCCACCGCATCGGCCAGCGCGACGCCGTCACCGCCTGGTACCTGCTGGCGGCCGACACGATCGACGAGACGATGTCCGACCTCCTCCAGCGCAAGCGCGGGATCGTCGACGCCGTCACCGACGGCAAGCGCATCGACGGCGAGAACGTGGTCGAGGGCGTCATCCGCGTGCTGCGCGGCGACGAGCCGTACCGGCATCTGCGACCCGTCGCGTAGGCGCGGTCCGCCGCTCGATAGGTTGCGTCCATGGCCTTCTCACGTCCCGCTCCGCTCCGCGAGGAGCTGGAGCACGCCCTGCCCGACCGCCCCTTCGAGGTCGTGTTCTGGGACGGCAGCACGCTGCCGCCCACCAACGGCTCGTCGCTGACGACCTTCCGCGTCAAGTCGCCGGTCGCGCTCGCCCACGCGCTGCGCGCGCCCGGCCAGCTCGGCCTCGGCCGCGCCTACGTCTCGGGCGCGCTCGACACCGACGACCTCGACGCGACGATCCACCTGCTCGACACCTGGAAGCCACCGGCGTTCGACACCAAGGCCAAGGCGAAGCTCGCCGCGGCCGCGCTGCGCTCGGCCGGCCTGATGGTGCCGCCCAAGCCGCCGCAGGCCGAGCTGATCCCGCACGGCCGCCGCCACAGCATCGAGCGCGACAAGGCGGCCGTCCGCCACCACTACGACGTCTCCAACGAGTACTTCGCGCTCTTCCTCGACGACTCGATGACGTACTCGTGCGCGATCTTCTCGCGCGGGGCGAAGACGCTCGAAGAGGCTCAGTGGACGAAGCGCGAGCTCATCTGCACCAAGCTGCAGCTCAAGGAGGGCGAGCGGCTGCTGGACGTCGGCTGCGGCTGGGGCGCCTTCGCGGTGCACGCGGCCAAGGAGCACGGCGCCATCGTGACCGGCATCACGCTCAGCGAGCCGCAGGCGGAGCGCGCGCGCCAGCGCGCCGTCGACGAGGGCGTCGCCGACCGCGTCGACATCAAGGTGATGGACTGGCGCGAGCTGCAGGCCGAGCCGTTCGACGCGATCTCGTCGATCGGCATGGTCGAGCACGTCGGCTCGGGCAACATCGACAACTACGCCGTCGCGCTGCGGGACTTCCTCAAGCCGGGTGGCCGCCTGCTCAACCACGGGATCGCGCGCCTGCGCCACACCGACCCCGAGGCCGGCCCGTTCACCGAGCGCTACGTGTTCCCCGACGCCGCGCCGCTGCACGTGTCGCGGATCCTCTGGTCGATGGAGCGCGCCGGCCTGGAGCCCACGCACGTCGAGGGCTTCCGCATGGACTACGCCGAGACGCTGAAGCACTGGGCGCAGCGCTTCGACGACAACCTGCCGCGCGCGATCGAGCTGGGCGGCGACGAGCGCGTCCGGGTCTGGCGGCTCTACCTGCGCACGGCGCGGCGCGGCTTCGAGACGGGCTTCCTGTCCGTCTTCCAGGTGCTCTGCACCCGACCCTGATGGCGCGCGGCGCGGTCGCGCGCTGGATCGGGCTGGCGGCGGCGACCGCCGTCGCCAGCCTGGTCCTCGACGCCGCGTCGCTGCCCTCGCCGTTCCTGTTCGGCGCGCTGCTGGTGGGGTTGGCCTGGGCGCTGGCGCCGACCGGCCGGCTCGGCCTCGCGGTCCCCGCACCGGCGTTCACGGCCGCCCAGGCGCTGGTCGGCGTGACGCTCGGCGCCTACCTCCAGTCGAAGTCGCTGCAGACGCTCGGCGACGACTGGCTGCCGGTCACGCTCGTCAGCGCCGCGACGCTCGGCGTCTCGCTGGCGGTCGGCCTGGCGACCGCGCGGGTGACCGACGTCGACCGCCCCACGGCCGCGCTGGGCATGATCGCCGGCGGCGCGTCCGGGATCGTCACGATGGCGCGCGAGCTGGGCGGCGACGACCGCCTCGTCGCGTTCATGCAGTACCTGCGGGTGTTGGTGGTGGTGTTGATCACGCCGCTGCTGGCGGCCGTCGCGTTCCCGGGCCAGGACGGGGCGAGTGGCGCCGGCGCCGGCGCGGCGACCGGCGGCCCGCCAGTGATCGGCAGCGCGCGCGACTGGGCGCTGACGGTCGGCCTGGCGGTCGCCGGCACCACGCTGGGCAGGCTCGTCCGGATGCCGGCGGGCGCGTTGTTGGGGTCCATGCTCCTGGCGGGCGTCGTCACGCTGAGCGCGCCGGACGGCTGGTTCGCGGTGCCCGCGCTGCTCCAGGACGTGGCCTTCGCGCTGATCGGCCTGCAGGTCGGCCTGCGCTTCACGATGGAGACCGTGCGCCAGACGGGCCGCCTGTTGGTTCCGGTCCTGATCAGCGTGGTGGTCCTGCTCGTCGCGTGCTTCGGCCTGGCCGTGATCCTGGACGCGACGACGTCCGTGTCGCTTCTGGACGCCTACCTGGCCACGACGCCCGGCGGCCTCTACGCGGTCCTGGCCGCGGCCGTCGGCGCGGGCGCCAACACCACGTTCATCGTCGCCGTCCAGGGCCTGCGCGTCGTCGTCATGGTCCTGCTCGCGCCGCTGGCCGTGCGCCGGATCATCGGCCATCCGGCGCAGGTGGCGCGGTGACCGCCACGCCGCGTCCCGGCACCGGCGACGTCTGCATCACCGACGTCGTCGTCTGGCCGAACACCGTGAAGCGGTCGATGACGTCCTCGAGGTGCTCGACGTCGCGCACGTGGACCTTCATGAAGAAGCAGTCCTCACCGGTGATGCGGTGGCACTCGACGACCTCCGGCGTGTCGCGCGCGAGGTCGGCGACCTTCGGGATCTGGCGCGGCGCCGGCCGGATCCGGACCATCGCGCTGAGCGCGTAGCCGAGCGCGCGCGGGTCGACGTCGGTCCGGAAGCCGCGGATCACGCCGTCGTCGGTGAGGCGCTTGACGCGCTCGGCGACGGCCGGCGGCGAGAGCCCGACGCGGCGGCCGAGCTCGGCGAGGCTCATACGCGCGTCGGCCTGCAGCTCGACCAGCAGCGCACGATCGACGTCGTCCAGCCCGTTCGACCGTCCATTCGCAGCCATGCGGACGACGATACCGTCGATCGTCCCTTCAATCCAGCCCTCCGCCGAGGCATCGTGTCAAGGCGTGCGGTACTTCGGCGTCAGCGCGACGTTCCACTACCTCGGCCCGGCCTTCGCGGTCCTCCTGTTCGCCCGCGTCGACGCGCTCGGCGTCGCCTGGCTGCGGATCGCCACCGCGGCGCTGGTCTTCGCGGCGTGGCGCCGGCCGTGGCGGGGCTGGCGCGCCGAGGACCGGCGCCTGCTGCTCGCCTGGGGCGCGTGCCTGGCCGTGATGAACTGCTGCTTCTACCTGGCGATCGACCGTCTCCCCCTCGCGACGGTCGCCGCGATCGAGTTCCTGCCGGTCGTCGCGCTCGCCGCGCTCGGCGCCCGCACCCCGCGGAACCTCGCCGCGCTGCTGCTCGCCGTCGCCGGCGTCTACGCGCTGACCGGCGTGCACCTGGCCGGCGGCGCGACCGGGCTGGCGTTCGCGCTCGCCAACGCCGGCCTGTTCGCGTTGTACATCGTCTTGGCCGACCGGGTCGCCAAGCGGCCCGCGCTCGACGGCGTCGACGGCCTCGGCGGGGCGATGCTCGTAGCGGCCGTCGTCGTCACGCCGCTCGCCGGCTGGGCGGCCGTGCCCGTCCTCGCCGACCCGGTCGCGCTGGCGGCGGGCATCGGCGTCGGGGTGTCGTCGTCGGTCATCCCCTACGTGTGCGACCAGCTCGCGCTCGCGCGGCTGCCGCGCGCCACCTACAGCCTGATGGTCTCGCTGCTCCCGGCCATCGCGACCGTGATCGGCATCGTCGTCCTCACCCAGATCCCGAGCGCGCGCGAGGTCGCCGGCGTCCTGGCCGTCGTGGCCGGCGTGGCGCTGCACCGCGCGGCGGCGCCGCCGTCTCAGCCGCCGCCCGTCGCGAAGAACATCGACAACCGCGCCCCCGCCGCCGAGCCGGCGCTGAGCTCGACCTGATCGGCGACCGACGCGATCGTCGGCAGCCCCAGCCCGAGGCCCGGCGAGTCCGGACGCGGGAGCGGGCCGAAGCCGTCGTCCTCCACCACGATCCGCAGGCCGCCGTCGTCCAGCACCTGCGCGTGGACGCGGATCTCGCCCGGCTCGCGGTCGCGGTAGGCGTGCAGCACGGCGTTGGTCGCGGCCTCGGAGACCGCCAGCCGCACGTCGCCCAGGCGCCCGTCGGCCACGCCCACGCGCTGGGCGTACGCGGTCACTTCGGTGCGCAACGTGGAGATGTGCTCCGGTGTCGCGTTGACCGTCCAGCGGCCCGGCTGGTGCGTCATGGATGGGTTGTGCCCGCCGATGCCGGGAGCATGCACGTTGGAAGCCAGCAGCGGACACGACGAGCCCGGTCCGCCGTTGGTCGTACGATTGCCGTATCGCCGCTCTCGGGAACAGCACGGACGCCGCGCTCGGCCGCCTCGACACCCGCTCGCTCAGCGGGCGCGTGCGCGACGAGCTGCTCAAGGCCATCCACAACGACGCGTTCCCGGACGACCGGCTGCCGCCGGAGGCCGACCTCGCGGTGCAGCTCGGCGTCTCCCGGACCACCGTGCGCGCGGCGCTGCAGTCGCTCGCCGACGACGGGATCGTCTCGCGCCGCCGGCGCCACGGGACCGTGGTCAACCGCCACGTCCTGCGGTCCTCGATGGGCCTCAACCGCCTGGTGTCGTTCCGGGCGCTGATCGAGCAGAGCGGCCACGCGCCGTCCGTCGACGCGCAGGTGCACCGCGCCCAGGGCGCCGACGAGGACGCCGCCGAGGCCCTCGGGCTGGAGCCCGGAACGCCGTGCCTGATCGTCAAGCGCCTGCTGCGCGCGGGCGGCGCGCCGGTCATCCACATCACCGACACGGTCGCGCTCGACCGGCTGCCGGCCGACCTCGGCGCGATCGTCGACGCCGACTCGACGTTCGACTTCCTGGTGGCCAACGGCGTCGGCGCGGTCGACCACGTGCGCGCGGAGATCGTCCCGCGCGTGGCGACCAAGCGCGCGCCGCGCGAGCTGGACGTCGCGCCCGGCACGCCCTACATCGAGCTGCGCGAGACGCTGTTCACGCGCGAGCACGAGCGGATCGCGTTCTCACGCGTGGCGGTGGACGACTCGCTGGTGCGGTTCTCGCTGGTCCGGCGCGACCTGTAGCGCTCGACCGACTGGACAACGCGCTTTCGACCGTGTGACCAATGGCAGGGAGGTGCGGCTCCGCAAAAGTCGTACCTATGAGCAATCACAGCCCCGGCGAAACCCGGGATGCGCAGGATCTGGCCGGCTTCGGCTATCCGCAGCAGCTGCACCGCAAGCTCGGGAGCTACGCCTCCTTCGCCGCCGGCTTCTCCTTCGTCTCGATCCTGACGACGGTCTTCCAGCTGTTCTTCTTCGGGTTCTCGTTCGGCGGCGCCGCGTTCTTCTGGACGTGGCCGCTGGTCTTCGCCGGCCAGCTGATGGTGGCCTTCTGCTTCATGGAGCTCGCGGCCAAGTACCCCATCTCGGGCTGCATCTACCAGTGGTCGCGCCGCCTGTCGACGCCGACCATCGGCTGGTTCGCCGGCTGGACGATGCTGATCGCGCAGATCGTCACGGTGAGCGCCGCGGCGATCGCGCTGCAGGTCGTCCTGCCGACGCTGTGGTCGAGCTTCCAGCTCGTCGGCAGCGACCCGTCGCTGGCGTCGTCGGACGGCGCGACCAACGCGGTGCTGCTGGGCGTCATCCTGATCGCGCTGACCACGCTGGTCAACGCGCTCGGCGTCGGGATCATGTCGCGCATCAACACGATCGGCGTGACGTGCGAGCTGGTCGGCGTCGTCGCGCTGATCCTGCTCCTCTTCACGCACGCCGAGCGCGGGCCGTCGGCGGTGCTGCACCAGACCGGCGCCGTGCCGGGGTCGTATTTCAGCGCCTTCATCATCTCGTCGCTGATGGCGGCCTACGTGATGGTCGGGTTCGACTCGGCCGGCGAGCTGTCGGAGGAGACCAAGGACCCGCGCCGCACGGCGCCGCGGGCGATCCTGCGGGCGCTGACCGCGTCGGGGATCGGCGGCGGGCTGCTGCTGCTCGCGGCGATCCTCGCGGCGCCGTCGCTGACCGACGGCAGGCTGGGCACCGAGGGGCTGCCCTACGTCCTGACGTCGTCGCTCGGCAACACCGTCGGCAAGGTCTTCCTGGTCGACGTCACGATCGCGATCTGCGTCTGCACGCTGGCGATCCAGACGGCGGCGACGCGGATGATGTTCTCCATGTCGCGCGACCGCGTCCTGCCGGGCCACGGCGTGTTGGGCCGCGTGTCGCCGCTGACCGGGACGCCCGTCATGCCGGCCGTCGTGGTCGGCGTGCTGGCCGCGGCGATCCTGCTCGTCAACGTCGGCGAGGCGTCGTTGTTCACCGCCTTGACCAGCGTGTGCATCGTCATGCTCTACGGCGCCTATCTGCTGGTCACGGTGCCGATGCTCGTCCAGCGCGTGCGCGGGACGTGGACGCCGCAGCCCGGGCACTTCTCGCTCGGCGCGTGGGGGCTGCCGGTCAACCTGCTGGCCGTGGCGTACGGCGGGCTGCAGATGGTCAACCTCGCCTGGCCGCGCGAGTCCGTGTACGACCCGGCCGGCGGCCACTGGTACCTCCAGTACTTCTCGCTGCTGTTCGTCGGCGGCTCGTTGTTGGTGGGATTGGTCGCCTACGCGGCGCATCGCCGGGAGCTGACCGCGGACGACGCCGTTCTGCCGGCCGGGGCGCCCGCGCCGGAGATGGCGTCCGCGTGATGAGCGAGACGGGAACGACGCACGGCGCCCGGGACCACGCCCGGGCGCAGGGCGGCATGGTCGTCGAGGCCATGCCGACGCTGCCGGCGTCGGCCTGGCCGTCGCTCCCGGGCGGCGTCGACGCCGCCGCGATGACGTGGGCCGAGGTCGTCGCCGGCGGCAACTACACCAACAAGGTGGTGGCGCGCGGGACCGAGCTGCGGCTGACCGACCTGACCGGCGACGCGTGCGCGCACCTGTTGTTGTTCAACGCCGACCAGCCCTGGGAGCGGCTGAACGTCGCCGACACGGTCAAGGTGCCGTGGCAGGCGTACGTGACGACCGGCCATCCGCTGCTCAGCGACGCGGGGCGCGTGCTGGCGACGGTGACCGGCGACACGTCCGGCCGCCACGACGCGTTGTGCGGGACGACGTCGCGCGGCGCCAACGAGGCGAGGTACGACGACGGCGAGGCGCAGGGACCGTCGCCGGCGGGTCGCGAGCTGCTGTTGCTGGGGGCCTTGAAGCACGGGCTCGGGCCGCGCGACGTGCCGCCGTCGCTGTCGTTCTTCCAAGGTGTACGGGTCGGCGACGACGGCGAGCTCGCGTTCACGGGGAGCGCGGGCGCCGGCGCGTCGGTGACGCTGCGCGCCGAGCTGCCGCTCGTCGTCCTGATCGCCAACGTCCCGCATCCGCTGGACCCGCGCGCGGAGTACACGTGCGGCGCCTTGGAGGTCCTGGCGTGGCGCGGCGCGCCGACCGCGCCCGGCGATCCCTGGTGGAGCGCGACGCCGGAGGGCGAGCGCGCCTACCTCAACACGGATGACTACGCCGGCGCGCGGGGGATCCGCTGAGATGGCCGTGACGTCGAGCGCCGTGTCGGGCGTCGTAGTCTCCGACGACGTGGTCCCGGCGCGTGCGCCGTGGTCGGGCGTCGTCCGCGCGGGCCAGGTGTTGACGATCGTCGATCTCGGCGGCAACCAGGCCGTCGACTGCCTGCTCTACCACGCGCACGACACGAGCGAGCGCTACAGCGCGGCGGACACGATCGCGGCCCAGGGGTCGATCTTCCTGACGACCGGCAGCGTGCTGCGGTCGTGCGAGGGACGGGCGCTGATGACCGTGGTCGGCGACGACGTCGGGCGCCACGACACGATCGGCGGCGCGTGCTCGAAGGAGTCCAACACCCTGCGCTACGGCCACCACACGCGCCACCAGCACGCGTGCGTCGAGAACTTCCTGCGCGAGGGCGCGAAGTGGGGCCTGGGCAAGCGCGACCTGGTGTCCAACATCAACTGGTACATGAACGTGCCCGTCGAGGCCGACGGCACGCTCGGCATCGTCGACGGGCTGTCCGCGCCCGGGCTGTCGCTGCGCCTGCGGGCCGAGGTCGACACGTTGGTGTTGGTGTCGAACTGCCCGCAGGTCAACAACCCGTGCAACGGCTTCGACCCGACGCCGGTGCGGATGGTCGTGACGGACCCCGGCGCGTGATGGCGTTCGACACGTTGCTGGTGGCCAACCGCGGGGAGATCGCGGTGCGGATCATCCGCACGGCGCGCGCGCTCGGGCTCCGGACGGTCGCGATCTTCTCCGACGTCGACCGCGGCGCGCCGCACGTCGCGCTGGCCGACGAGGCGGTGTGGGTCGGGCCGGCGCCGGCGCGCGACAGCTACCTGCGGGTCGACCGCGTGCTCGACGCGGCGGCGCGCACCGGCGCGGGCGCCGTGCATCCCGGCTACGGGCTGCTGAGCGAGGACGCGGCGTTCGCGCGGGCGGTCGAGGCGGCGGGGCTGGTGTTCGTCGGGCCGACGCCGGAGCAGCTCGAGCTGTTCGGCGCCAAGGACCGGGCGCGCGAGCGGGCGGCGGCCGCGGGGGTCCCGATGATCGCGGGGACGGGTGTGCTCGCCGACGTCGACGCCGCGCTGGCGGCGGCGTCGGAGATCGGCTACCCGGTCATGTTGAAGGCGTCGGCGGGCGGCGGCGGGATCGGCATGGCGCCGTGCTGGTCGGCGCCGGAGCTGGCTGAGGCCTTCGGGCGCGTGCAGCGGCTGGCCAACGCGTCGTTCGGCAGCGGCGGCGTGTTCCTGGAGCGCTACGTCGCCGACGCGCGGCACGTCGAGGTCCAGGTGTTCGGCGACGGGCTGGGCGCGGTCGTGGCGCTGGGCGACCGCGACTGCTCGCTGCAGCGGCGCCACCAGAAGGTGCTGGAGGAGGCGCCGGCACCGGGGCTGCCGGAGGCGGTGCGGGCGCGGTTGTCGTCGTCGGCCGTTGCGCTGTGTGGTTCGGCTGCGTATCGGAGCGCGGGCACCGTCGAGTTCGTCTACGACGCCGCGCGGGAGGAGGCGTCGTTCCTGGAGGTCAACGCGCGGCTGCAGGTGGAGCATCCGGTGACCGAGGCGGTGCTGGGGATCGACCTGGTGGCGTGGATGCTGCGGCTGGCGCGGGGGGATCGGTCGATGGTGGAGGCTGCTTCTTCGCTGGGTGTGCCTGACCGGGTGGCGGTCGAGGCGCGCGTCTACGCCGAGGACCCGGCGGCCGACCACCGCCCCAGCGCCGGGTTGATCACCGGCGTCGCGTTCCCGGACGGGCTGCGCGTGGACACGTGGGTGGCGGCCGGGACCGAGGTCTCGACGGCCTACGACCCGCTGCTCGCCAAGGTGGTGGCGACGGGTGAGACGCGCGCCGCGGCGCTCGACGCGCTCGCGGCGGGGCTGGCCGAGACGCGCGTCGACGGCATCCGGACCAACTTGGGATTGTTGCGTGCGGCGGTCGCGGACTCGCGCGTGCGGGCGGCGTCGCACTCCACCGCGACGCTGGCGACGATCGCCGACGACGAGCCGCGCGTCGAGGTCCTCCGTCCAGGAACGATGACGACCGTCCAGGACTGGCCAGGGCGGACCGGGCTGTGGTCGGTGGGCGTGCCGCCGTCGGGGCCGATGGACGACCGGTCGTTCCGGCTGGGCAACCGCGTGCTGGGCAACCTGGAGGGCGCGCCGGGGCTGGAGTGCACGCTGGTCGGGCCGGCACTGCGGTTCACCGCGCCGGCGACGATCTGCGTCACGGGCGCCGACGCGCCGGTGACGTTGGACGGCGTTCCGGTGGCGCGGTACGAGCGGGTGGCCGTGCCGGCGGGCGCGACGCTCGACGTCGGCACGGCCGGCGGCCAAGGCCTACGGGTGTACGTGTTGATCGCCGGCGGCCTCGACGTCCCGGCGTTCCTGGGCAGCGCGGCGACGTTCACGCTCGGGCGGTTCGGCGGCCACGGCGGCCGGGCGCTGCGCGTGGGCGACGTCCTGGTCCCGGCGGGCGCGGCCGTGGGCGCGGGGGCCGAGGTGCTGCCGGGCGAGCGGCCGGCGCTCGCGAGCGCCTGGCGGATCGGCGTGACCGAGGGGCCGCACGCAGCGCCCGAGTTCTTCACGCGCGCCGACGTCGAGACGTTCTACGCCACCGACTGGGAGGTGCACTTCAACTCGGCGCGCACCGGCGTGCGGCTGGTGGGGCCGCGGCCCGTCTGGGCGCGCGAGGACGGCGGCGAGGCCGGGCTGCATCCGTCCAACATCCACGACACGCCGTACTCGGTGGGCGCGGTGGACTTCACGGGCGACGTCCCGATCCTGCTCGGTCCCGACGGGCCGTCGCTGGGTGGGTTCGTGTGCCCGGCGACGGTCGTCACGGCCGAGCGCTGGAAGCTCGGGCAGCTGCGGCCGGGCGACACGGTGCGCTTCATGGCGTTGAGCGAGGTCGAGGCCGCGGACCTCCGCGCCAGCCCCACGCGCCCGCTCCCCCGGGGCGCGCCGCTCCTCGACGACCATGGCGTGCTCGGCCGGCGCGAGGAGCGCGGCGAGGCGGCGCCCGCCGTCACGTACCGGCGGTCCGGCGACGACAACCTGCTGATCGAGTACGGGCCGATGACGCTCGACCTCGGGCTGCGGATGCGCGTCCACGCGCTGGCG
>DATDMD010000012.1:0-11586 GCA_036518975.1 Baekduia sp. | reverse complement strand
CACCGGCTCGACGGGCTCGAGATCGACGCCGGGCGGCGCGTCGCGCGCATCGGCGCCGGCGTCACGGCCGGCGCGCTGGCGCGGGCGGCCGCCGAGCACGGCCTGGCCGCGCCGGTCGGCCTGGCGCCGTCGGTCGGGGTGGCCGGCCTGGCGCTGGGCGGCGGCGTCGGCTGGCTCGGCCGCGCGCACGGCCTGGCGTCGAGCGCCATCGCCGCCCTCGACGTCGTCACCGCCGACGGCGCGGCGCGCCGCGTCGACGCCGGCAGCGAGCCGGATCTGTTGTTCGCGCTGCGCGGCGGCGGCGGACGCTACGCGATCGTGACCGCTCTGGAGCTCCGATTGCATCCGGTCGACGAGGTGTCGGCCGGGATGCTCGCGTGGCCGGCCGAGGCCGCGGGCGAGGTCCTGGAGCAGGTGCGCCGCGCCGCGCTCGACGCGCCGGAGTGCCTGACGCTCGTCGTGCGCGTCCTGTCGGTCCCGCCGCTGGACGCGATCCCGGAGCCCTTGCGCGGGCGCCGCATCGTCGCGGTCGTCGCCGCGCACCTCGGGCCGCACCAGGACGCGCGGCGGCTCATCGCCCCGCTGCGCTCCGGGGCCACGCTGGTCGACACGTTCGGGCCGATCGGCGTGGCGGACCTCGTCACGGTCGCCGGCGACCCCGAGGCCCCGGGCCCGGCGCGCGGCGACGGGTTGTTGTTGGAGGACTTGGGTCCCGACGCCGTCGCGGCGCTGACGGGCGTCGTCGAGGACGAGGAGCTCGCGGACGCGCTGACGATCCTGGAGGTCCGCCAGCTCGGCGGCGCGCTGGGCCGCCCGGCCGCCGAGCCCGCCGCGCTGGCGCGCGTCGACGCGGGCTGGGCCGTCTTCGCCGGCGGCTTCGCGCCCGACGCGGCGGCCGCCGAGCGCGTCGTGAGCGCCATCGCGCGGGTGCGGGAGCGGCTCGCGCCCCATACCGCCCGCCAGGTGCTGCTGAACTCCCGCGCCGCGGGCGCGGACCCGGCCCGCGCGTTCGACCGCGACACCTGGGCGCGCCTGCGGCGCATCCACGACGCCCACGACCCCGACCGCCTGATCGTGGCGGCGCACGGCGGATGACCGGCGCGGCGGCAACGGACCTGCGGGCGGGTAGCCTGGCCGGCATGGCCCCGACGGGCGACGCGTACGTGGAGCTGGCCCCGCCGCCGGCGCTGGCGCGCCACGTCGAGCACCTGTGGGTGCACCGCATCGTGGGGCCGCCGCCGCCCGGCGGACGGCGCCTGCTGCCCGACGGCCGCGTCAACCTGGTGTGGATCGCCGGTCTCGGCGTCCGCGTGGCCGGGCCGTCGCAGACCTTCCTGCGCCCGCCGCCGCTCAGCCAGATGCTCGCGTTCGGCGCGAGCTTCCGGCCGGGCGCCGCGCCGTACCTGCTGCGCACGGACGCCCGCGAGCTGGTCGACGTCCACGTCCATCTCGCGGAGGTCGAATCGCTGCTGGCGCGGCGGATCGACGAGCGGCTGTCGGCGGCCGTGACCCCGGACGCGGCGCTGCGGGCGTTCGCCGGCGAGCTGGCGCGCCACCTGACCGAGGCCGAGTGGCCCGACGCGACGGTCCAGGCCGCGATCGCGATCCTCGACGCGCCGGCGGCGACCGTGGCCGACGCGGCGGCCGCGACGCACGTCAGCGAGCGCGAGCTGCACCGGCGCTTCGTGCGCGACGTCGGCTACGCGCCCAAGACCCTGCAGCGGGTCCTGCGCTTCCAGCGCTTCATGGACCTGCTGCAGCTCCCGCACGTGCTCCACGGCGAGCCCGCCGGCGCCCGGCGCCCGGCCGCCGACCTCGCGCGCGTCGCGGCGATCGCCGGCTACGCCGACCAGTCGCACCTGTCGCGCGAGGCGCGCAAGATCGCGGGCCTGAGCCCGCGCCAGCTGCTCGACTACCGGCACTAGTACGCTGCGGCGCCTCATGGAGCGCCGCCGTCTCGTCCGCGTGCCCGCGTCCTCGGCGAACCTCGGTCCGGGGTTCGACGCGTTCGCCGCCGCGCTGGCGCTCCACACCGAGGTCGAGGTCGTCGAGACCGGGCGCTTCGCGGTCGTCACCGACCTGGAGATCGCGACCGACCGCCGGAACCTCGTCGTGCGCGGCTTCGAGCGGCTGCACGCGCCCGACGCGTTCGAGTTCCGGATCCGCTCCGACATCCCGCTCAGCGGCGGGCTGGGCACGAGCGCCGCGGCCTACGTCGCCGGGCTGCTCGCCGCCGACCACCTCTTCGAGCTCGACGCCGACGTCCTCAAGCTGGCCACCGAGCTGGAGGGCCATCCGGACAACGTCGCCGCCGCGCTGCTCGGCGGGTTCGTCATCTGCGCCGACGGCCGCGCGACGCGCTTCGACGCGCCCACCGGGCTGGAGGCGATCGTCGTCGTCCCGCACGAGCCGGTCCGGACCAGGGAGGCGCGCGCCGCGCTGCCGGCGGAGGTCCCGATCGAGGACGCGGTCGACAACATCGCGCACGCGTCGCTGCTCGTCCTCGGGCTGGCGCGCGGCGACTGGGACCTCGTCGGCCGCGGCCTGACCGACCGCCTGCACCAACCCCGCCGCGCGCACCTGTTCCCACGCTCGGCGGCGCTGCTGGAGCGCGCTCGCGAGCTCGGCGCGCTCGGCGCCACGATCTCCGGCGCCGGCCCGACCGTCCTCTTCTGGTGCCACTACGAGCAGACCGGCGCCGTCCAGGAGGCGCTGCGCCGCGAGACGTCCGGCTGGGCCGCCGTCCACCGGGCGCCCTTCGAGCCCCACGGCGCCGACGTCCGCGAGTTGTAGGCCGGTTCTCCGGCCCGGATCGGCGTGGCTGACGTCGCCGGCCCAGCGGCAGCGTGCGCCCGCACGTGAAGCGGGTTGGCGACCGTCAGGCGCGGCGAGGCGGCCCGGAGAACCGCCCTACGCGTGGATGGTGACCGGCATGCCGAGGCGGGCGTGCCGCATCAGTTGCCGCAGCGCGTCGTTGGTCGCGCGCACGCAGCCGTGGCTGATCTTGCGGCCGATCGTCCACGTGTGCGGCGTCGCGTGGATCGCGACGCGGTCGCCGCCGCCCCAGCCCTGCGCGATCTTCGGCTGGTGGGCGGTCAGCGCCAGGATGCAGCAGCCGTAGTCGCCGTTCGGCGTGCCGGTCGTCAGACGGTCGGTGACCGCGAACTTCCCGCGCGGCGTCGGCGTCGCGTCGGTCCCGACCGCCACGCGGTAGGTGTCGGTCAGCCGGCCGCGGTGGAAGACCGACAGCGTCTGCTTCGACAGGTCGATGACGATCGACCGCGGCTCGCTGAACAGGTGCCCGGCCTTCAGCGGCAGCCAGCCGACGTGGTGCGTCTCCACCGACGTCCGGACCAGCACCCAGCCGGGCCTGCGCGCGGCGACCGCCAGGATCGTGGGGGACTTGAAGTTCGTCTTGGTCTTGATGGTGGCCACGACCCGGCCGTGGGGCTTGACGCGCAGCTGCGTGCGGTGGCGGACCCAGAACGCGAGCGACCCCTTCAACTTGGCCGGCTGCGGCGTGGCGCTCGGTGCCGGCTCGGTCTGCAGCGTCTGCGTGGAGGGCACGGACGTGCTCGCCGGAGCCGAGGCCGACGCGGACCCCGACCCCTCCTCGGGCGTCGCGTCCGCGCCGCACCCGGCCAGCGCCAGGAGCGCCGCGGCGGCGGCGCTGAGCACGACGGCGCGTCGGTGGCTCATCGCGACGCGGCGCCGTTCGGCGAGACGTCGTCCAGCAATGGCTTCAAAGCGGCGCGGGCCTCACGCAGCCCCAACCGGCCCAGCAGCTCGTCGGCCAGCGCGACGTAGTCGGCGCCCAGGTCCGGCCGGTGCTCGAGGATCGACACCGCCCGCTCGGCGGACTCCGCGTAAGCGATCGACTGGCGCACCACGGGATCGAGCAGCTTGTCGCCGACGTGCTCCTTCAGCGACGCCTGCGCCTCGCGCGAGTGCACGGTCCGCATGTCGGCGATCGTGAACACCACGCCGAGCCAGTTGAGGTCCGGGTTCAGGCCGTCGCGCGCCAGCTCGATGACCTCCAGCGCCTGCTCGACGCCCTGCAGCGCGAAGTACTGCGCCTCGGCGCTCAGCAGCGCCTCGTCGGCGGCCACCAGCGCGTTGACCGTCAACAGCCCCAGGTTGGGCGGGCAGTCGAGGAAGATGACGTCGAAGTCGCCGTCGATCGGCTTCAGCGCCTTGCGCAGCGTCAGCTCGCGGCCCATCTTGCCGGCCAGCGCGACCTCGGCCTCGGCCAGCAGCAGGTTGGACGGGATCACGCTGACGCCGTCCGGCGCGACGTGCAGGGCGGCCTTGGCCTTCGCCGCGCCGAGGAGCACGTCCCGGATCGTCGGGTCGGCCTCCGGATCGACGTCGAAGTAGTCGCTGAGGTTGCCCTGGGGATCCAGGTCGACCGCTGCGACGCGCAGCCCCGCGCGGCGGAACGTGTCGGCGAGGTGGCGGACGGCGGTCGTCTTGCCGGTCCCGCCCTTCTGGCTCAGGACCGCGATCTTGATGGCCATAGGCCGCGCGGAGTCTAGATGGCCCGCGCGGCCCGATCGCCGGTCAACCGGAGATCTCGAGGTCTGCGGCCGGCCGCTGCCCGGCGGCCAGCGCCTCGGGCGTCAGGTGCAGGTACTGCAGGTGGTAGCGCCCCACGACGATCTCGTCGCCGTCGGCCAGCGCCCGCCACTCGACCCGCTCGCCGTTGACGAACACGCCGTTCAGCGACCGGTCGTCCAGCACGCGGACGCCGTCCGGCTGGCGGACGATCAGCGCGTGGCGGCGCGACACGGTCGGGTCGTCGAAGCGCACGTCGGCGGCCAGCGACCGGCCGACCCGCGTCCACTCCTTGGCCAGCGCGACGACGCGCACGCGGCCCGCGTCCTCGTAGGCGAGGTACTCACCGGGCTCGGTGATCTCGGCGCGCGCCTCCGCGACCACGGCCGCTCGCTCCTCGGCGCTCGGCGCGCCCGAGCTGCGGCGCTGGAAGCGCCCGCCCGCGAACAGCGATGCCCGTACGAAGCTGTCTCCGCTGCACCCTGGGCAGCTCGGCAGCTCAT
Organism: Baekduia sp.; assembly: GCA_036518975.1. GTDB lineage: Bacteria > Actinomycetota > Thermoleophilia > Solirubrobacterales > Solirubrobacteraceae > Baekduia. Next base: position 6,529 of record DATDMD010000012.1, on the reverse strand, counting down.
CCGCGGCGGCCAACGTGACCACGTAGCCGCATTGCTCGCACCGGAAGGACCCCGTTCCCGCCAGGGTCCCAGACGTCAAGGACTCCATCATCGACCACTCCCTCGGTTGCCGGCTGGGCGACCCGCTCACGACGACTGTACTGCCAGAACGGCATGCGAAAAACCCCGGCGGTCAATCCTTTGACAGGCCGCCGCCGATGCTTCGAACGGGCGCTGATCGGCATATCCGGCGCAGGCGCTAGGCAAACCGCCTTGCACAGCAGGAGCGCGCCGGGTCCGCGGCGAAACCACGGCCATGGCCCGGACAACCCTGCACGAGATGGACCTCGAGGCGGCGCTGCTGCGGAAGTCGGTCGGCTCCCTGACGGCCGGCCGCGCGACCTGCGAGGACTGCGGCCGCACGCCGCTGGTGGGGGAGCGCATGTACCGCTTCGGCCGCCACGCCGCGGTCTGCGCGCTGTGCGCGCCGCTGCGCCGCACCGAGCCCGACGCGGTCGAGCTCGTCCGCCATTTCGAGCGCGGCCACACGGTCAAGCGCGTCGCCCGCGCGGCGTAGCGACTCCGCCTGGCGACGCGGCCCGCCGCCGGGCTCGCCGGGTAGAATCCCGCCACGTGGACCCCTTCACCGTCGAAGTCGTCATCGCTCGCCCCCGTGAGGAGGTCTTCGAGTACCTCGCGGACATCGCGAACCACCCGGAGTTCTGCGACCACTACCTCATCGGGTGGCACCTGACGCGGGAGGACTCCTACGGCGTCGGCGCCGGCGCCCGCTTCCGGATCAAGCTCCCGATCCGCAGCCGCTACGCGTGGGCGGACTCCACGTTCGTGGAGGTCGAGAAGCCGCGCCGGATCCTCGAGCGCGGCCGCGCCGGGAAGTACAGCCGGATCCTGACGCGCGGCCTGTACGAGCTCGACGAGGGCAGCGGCGGCACGACGCGCGTGCGGTTCACGCTGGAGACCAAGCCGAAGCTCCTGTCGGACCGGCTCGTCGAGGGCGGCTCGCTCGGCCGCCTGTGGATGAAGCGCAAGAACAAGAAGGCGCTCGACCGCCTCCGCGCGATCTTCGAGGAGGGCCGCGACCGCGGCACCCGCGCCACCGTCGCGGGCGGCGCGCGCAAGCCCGCCTCGGCCTTCCGGTTCCAGACCGACGTCAATCGCTAGAGTCCGCCGCCGTCATGCAGCTCCGCCGTCTCGCCGTCACCGCCATCGCCGCCCTCGCGGCCACGACCTCGCTCGCCGCCTGCGGCTCGTCCAACGACGAGCCGAGCGCCGGCGCGACCGAGGGCCCGTACGTGAACACGGGCGACCTGAAGTACCAGGTCCAGATCTCGCGCCAGCTCAACCCCACCGACTCCGAGGACCGCGACTACCTCACCGGCCTGCCGGTGACGCAACGGTCACTGCTCCCCGGGCAGGAGTGGTTCGCGGTCTTCATCCGCGTCTTCAACATGAGCGACGCGCCGCACGCGTCGGCGTCGCAGTTCACGATCCGCGACACCACCGGCAAGGCCTATGAGCCGATCGCGATCAACACGAACATCAACCGCGTGGCCTACAAGCCGGCCGCGGTCGGCAGCGGCGACCAGATCCCGGTGCCGGGCTCGCTGGCGCGCGAGAACCTGACGCAGGGCGGGCTGATCCTCTTCAAGGTCAACAACTCGACCTACGACTCGCGGCCGCTCGAGCTCGACATCACGCCGCCCGACGGCGGCAAGCCGGCCACCGTCGACCTGGACGTCTAGGGCGAAGGGCGAAGCCTCGCCCTGCGGGCTCGTTTCGCTCAGCGGGTGTTCGCCCAGGGGGGGAAACCCGCGGCCCTTCAGCCCTTGAGGCCCGCCAGCAGCACCTGGCGGGCCGCGGGCGCGGCGGTGTCGCCGCCGGCGCCCGCGCCGACGAGCAGGACGCCGACCGCGATGCGCGGCGTCCCGTTCCCGGCCGGCGCGTAGGACGCGAACCAGGCGTCGGTGTCGCTCGTGTCGGCCTGCTGGTCGGGGTCGCAGGTCTCCGACCCGCCCGTCGTGGGCGTCTGCCCGTCCGCGGGCGGGCAGGTCTGGGTCGACTTCAGCTCGGCCGTGCCGGTCTTGCCCGCGACCTTGACGTCCGGGATCGCCGCGACCTTGCCGGTGCCGTAGCGGACGACGTCGAGCATGAACTTCTCGACCTGGCGGGCGACGCGGCTGGTCGTCGCCTGGTGCGTCGGCGCGTCGCCCTTGAACTGGTCGGGGTCCAGCGTGACGTCGGGCCGCCGGCCGCGCAGGCCGATCGACGCGGCGACGATCGCCATCTGCAGCGCGGTCGCCTGCACGCGGCCCTGGCCGATCGCGCTGGAGCCGACCGCGAGGTCGTCGCCGATCTCGCCGGCCGGCGGGATCGAGGCGGTCGCCGCGCCGGTGATCCCGGTCGGCTTGTTGAAGCCGAAGGCCTCCGCGGTCTCGACGAGCTTCTGCGCGCCGAGCTTGGCGCCCAGCGGCGCGAACACGCTGTTGCACGAGTTCGCGAACGACTGCGCGAGCGTCCCGCCGCACGACTCGCCGTTGGCGTTCTGGAGGTCGACGCCCTCCAGGGTCGCGGCGGTCTGGACCGGGAACGTGTCGCTCGGCTTGGCGACGCCATGCTCCAGGACGCCGGTCGCGGTGATGATCTTGAACGTCGAGCCGGGCGGCTGCAGGCCCGAGAAGCCGATGCCCGCGGCGGCCAGGATCTCGCCGGTCTTGGGCCGCAGCGCGACGACGCCGCCGAGCCGGCCGGCCAGCGCGGTGACCGCGGCCTCCTCGACCTTCGGCGCGATCGTCGTCCGGACCGGCGCGGCCTTGCGCGGCGCGCGCGAGGCCAGCAGGCGGACGCCGGCGCGCAGCTCGCCGCCGGGCGTGCCGGCCAGGCGCTCGTCGAACGCGCGCTCCAGGCCGGTGATGCCGACCTGGGCGTCGGCGGGGTAGCCGAGCTCCTGCGCCTTGGCCGCGTAGCTCGCTGGGATCGGGCCGAGCGCGCCGACGATCGCCTTCGCGGTCGCGCCGAGCGGTGAGGTGCGGTTCGGGCCCTGCGCGAGCGGCGTGCCGTCGCGCGCCAGCAGGTCGGCGCGCTCGGGCATCGTCGTGGTCCGCCGCAGCGTCTCGCCGGCGGCCAGGCCGGGGAAGACGTCGTTGGCCTTCCAGTCGATCCGCTGGTCGTCGCCGTCCTTGACGACGTCGAAGCGCACGGTGCCGGAGACCGGCCCGAACGCCCGCGTGTTGACGGTCACCGGCAGCTCCCAGTGGCCGTCGCCGTCGTCGCGCGGCGTGCCGGGGACGACCTTCGTCGCGGTCGCCGTGCTCCCGGCCGCGGCGTAGCGGGCGGCGAACGCGCGGGCGGAGTAGCGGTCCTGGACGGCGCCGGTGGTCTGGGCGCGCATCGCCGCGTAGTCGCCGGCCGACCAGGCGCGGGCGAAGGACGTGGCGGTGTCCTTCTGGCTCGGGCCGCCGCTCAGGACGACGATCAGCCCCACGCCGCCGACGGCGACCACGACGATGCCGATGGCCACGGCGCGGCGCGTGCGGGCTCGGGCGCGCGAGGGGCGTGGCTTGGGCGGCATCGCCACCAAAGTAGCTGGCGATCGGCTCCGCGTGCGCCTGATCCGCGCTCCTCCGGGGTAGTCTGGGCGCGGTTGACGCGCATCGACTGGTTGATCGTCGCCTTCACCGTCGTGATGGCCACCATCGGGTGGAGGCAGGGCTTCGTCGCCGGCGCGTTCTCGCTGATCGGCTTCGTGGGCGGCGCGTTCCTCGGCTCGCGCCTCGGCCCGGCGCTGCTGACCGACGGGTCGTCGTCGCCCTACGCGCCGCTCGTCTCGCTGGTCGCGGCCGTCACCGGCGGCTCGATCTTCGCGGGGCTGTTCGAGTCGGTCGGGTACCTGATCCGCAGGGCGGTGCCGGTGCCGGGCGTCCGCGCGGTCGACGGGATGATGGGCGCGGTGCTGAGCGCTGGGATCGCCCTGGGCCTGGCGTGGATCGCGGGCGCGGTGCTGCTCCAGACGCCGGGCGTCCGGCAGCTGCGCCAGGACATCCAGCGCTCCACGATCCTGCAGCGGCTCAACACGGTCCTGCCGCCGTCGGGCCCGATCCTCAACGCGCTCGCGCGCTTCGACCCGTTCCCGCACATCGACGGCCCGGAGGCCGAGGTGCCGGCGCCGTCGGCCGCGGTCGCGCGGGACCCCGACGTGCGGGCGGCGGCGGCGAGCGTCGTCCGGGTCCTCGGGACCGCGTGCGGGCTGGGCGTCGAGGGCTCGGGCTGGGTCGCGGGCGACGGGCTGGTCGTGACCAACGCGCATGTCGTGGCCGGCGAGGACGACACGACCGTGCAGGAGCGGGGCGTGGGGCCGCACCTCGACGCCACGCCGGTCGCGTTCGACGCGAAGAACGACGTCGCGGTGCTGCGCGTGTCCGGGCTGTCGTCCGCCGCGCGCCCGCTGTCGCTGGTCGTCTCGCCGGCGTCGGCCACCAGCGGGGCGATCCTCGGGTTCCCGGAGAACGGCCCGTTCTCGGTCCGCGCGGCGAGACTGGGTCAGACGCGCGTGGTCGTCGCCCAGGACGCGTACGGCAACGGACCGGTGACGCGGTCGATGACGACGTTTCGCGGCGTCGTCAGGCCCGGCAACTCGGGCGGGCCGATCGTCGACACCAGCGGCCACGTGCTCACCACGGTCTTCGCGCAGGCGACGCAGACGTCGCGCCACGGCGGGTTCGGCGTGCCCAACGACATCGTCCGGCGTGTGCTGGACGCGGGGGCGACGGCGGCCTCCCCGGTGTCGACGGGGCCCTGCGCCGAGTGACGAGATCGCGGCGACTTCGCGACGAAGTCCTTCCAGTCCGGGCGGCCGATGGGCCAGGCCGCTACGCTCCGGCAGCACATGGGAAAGACGCTCGTCATCGCTGAGAAGCCGTCCGTCGGACGCGACCTGGCACGCATCCTCCCCGGCCCGTTCGAGAAGAAGTCGGGCGCGGGGGAGAAGACGGAGCGGTCGCTCGAGGGCCCGGAGCACATCATCAGCTGGGCCGTCGGCCACCTCGTCCAGCTCGCCGAGCCCGACGAGTACGACGAGAAGTTCAAGAAGTGGCGCATGGCCGACCTGCCGATCGTGCCCGCCAAGTTCAAGCTCGTCGTGCGCGACGAGCGGTCGCAGAAGCAGATGTCGGTGGTCAAGACGCTGCTCAAGCGCGACGACGTGGACCTCGTCATCAACGCCTGCGACGCCGGGCGCGAGGGCGAGCTGATCTTCGCCTACCTGTTCGAGAAGGCCGGGGCCAAGAAGCCCGTCAAGCGGCTGTGGCTGAACTCCATGACCAACGACGCGATGCGCGAGGGCTTCGCGCACCTGCGCGACGGCGAGGAGCTGGCCAGGCTCGAGGACGCGGCGCGCTCGCGGTCGGAGGCCGACTGGATCGTCGGCATGAACGCCACGCGCGCCGCCACGATCCGCCTGCGCTCGTCGTTCGACGGCGCCGTGTCGCTGGGCCGCGTGCAGACGCCGACGCTCGCGATCCTCACGCGCCGCGAGGAGGAGATCCGGGCCTTCGTGCCCGAGCCGTACTGGCTGATCGACGCGCAGTTCGCCGCCGACGGCAACCGCCAGTACGAGGGCCGCTTCCACGCCGGCGCCCACCCGCGGATCCCGACCGGGGAAGAGGCCGAGACCGTCGCCGCCGCGGTGCGCGGCGGTCAGGGCGAGATCACCAAGCTCGAGAAGACGAAGCGCACCGAGCGCGCGCCGATGTTGTACGACTTGACGTCCCTGCAGCGCGAGGCCAACACGCGCTTCGGCTTCAGCGCGCGGCGGACGCTCGCGGCGGCCCAGCGCTGCTACGAGGAGCACAAGGCGCTCACCTATCCGCGTACGTCGTCGCGCTACCTGACGTCGGACATGGTGCCCGAGCTCAAGGAGGTCGCGGGCCACGTCGGCGAGCGGCAGGAGTACGCGAAGGCCGCGGCCTACGTGACCGGGCTGGACCTGCTGCCGCTGGGCCGCGTCGTCGACGACGCGAAGGTCGGCGACCACCACGCGATCATCCCGACCAACGCGTCGCACAAGCTGGACAAGATGAACGACGACGACCGTCGCATCTTCGACATGGTCGCCCGTCGCTTCCTCGCGGTCTTCCACCCCGAGGCGGTGTTCGAGAACACGCGCGTCGAGACGACGGTGGCCGAGCACATCTTCCGCACGCGCGGCAAGGTCCTGGTCGTGCCGGGCTGGCGCGGCGTGTACGGCGAGCTGGCCGACGACGGCAGCGCGCGCGACGAGGAGGACGAGGGCCGCGACCAGTCGCTGCCCAAGCTCGAGAAGGGCGAGATCGTCGACACGCGCTCGGTCGAGGTCCTGGCCAAGGAGACCAAGCCGCCGCGGCGCTACTCCGACGCGTCGCTGCTGGGCGCGATGGAGACCGCGGGCAAGCTCGTCGACGACGACGAGCTGCGCGAGGTCATGAAGGAGTCGGGCATCGGCACGCCGGCGACGCGCGCGGCGATCATCGAGCGCCTGATCGACGTCGGCTACGTC
>DATDMD010000011.1:0-9848 GCA_036518975.1 Baekduia sp. | reverse complement strand
CCGGGCGAGCGCCGGCGGGCGCCAGCCCGTCAAGCCGGTCGGTGGCTCCAGGCGCGACGAGGGCGAGCGCAGACGCGTCGGGTCAGCGGCCGGCTACGGTTGAGACGTACTCGGCGACGTCCTTCGCGTCCTGCCCGACGAGCAGGCCGGCCGGCATCTGGCCGTTGCCGCGAGCGCGGCCGTTCTTGATGGCGTCGAGGACGAACGCCGTCGTGAGGTTGCCGCCGTTGAGCGTGTCGAGGTTCGGCCCGACGCGGCCGACGGCGCTGGAGCCCGCGAGCGTGTGGCAGGTCGCGCAGTTGCGCGCGAAGAGCTCGCGGCCCTTGGTGGCGGAGGCGTTGAGCTGCACGCCGCCGGCGCCCTCCGACGCGTGGTCGTCGCCGTTGGTCACGAGCACGAGCGTGGGCAGGCCGACGCCGACGAGCAGGATGACCAGCCCGAGTCCGATGCCCCACGCGCGGCGTGAGCCGCGGGATTCGCGCCTGGAACCGGCGGGCGCCCGCCCGCTGCGCATCGCCGCCAACACGACCGACAGGCCGATGGCGAGGAAGATGAGGACGAAGACCAGGGTCCCGATCACGGGCGAGACCCTATCCGGTGACCCGGTCCCCAGTGCAAGTCTCCACCGCGACGACGGACCGGAGCGTGTCCGGAGGGGTGGCGGGCGCGGCTCACCGGCGGCGCCCCGAGGCGAAGGACTGGGCCGCGGGAGCGACGGCCCGGAAGTCGTCGGTGCCGGTCGCGGCGAGGTCGTCGTCGGCGGTCTCCTCGGCCGCGCGGCGGGCGTCCTGCCGGGCGAGCTCGAGCGCGTCGAGCATCGAGAAGTCCTTGACCTGGATGACGTCCCCGCCGACCTGCTCGGCGCTTCCGCCGGTGACGGCGGTGACGCGGTGGACGCCGACGTCGGCGGCCGGCGCCGCCTGCAGGCGGCCGGAGGCGTCGAGCCGGACCAGGCGCTTGCACACCACGTTGATCGCGCCGCCGCCGTTGGCGTGGCGCTCCAGCACGCCCTCGGCGACCACGAGCGGCTCGGCGCGCACGATGGTCCGGTCGCGCTCGTAGACGTCGGGCGGCACGATGAGGTTGATCGTCCCCGCCTCGTCCTCCAGCAGCATGAAGACCACGCCCTTCGCGGTCGCCGGCCGCTGCCGCGCGACGACCAGCCCACCCACCTTGACCGGCGTCCTGTGGCCCAGGCGCGCGAGGTCGGCGCTGGACGTCATCCGCTGCGCGCGCAGCTCGTCGCGCAGCAGGGCGAGCGGATGCGACGCCGTCGTCAGCCCGGTGGTCGTGTAGTCGGCGATCATCGCCTCCCATCCCGAGAGGCTCGGCAGCGCCGGGGCCTTCCCCACGTCGAGCGGCAGCGCCAGCTGCGTGCCCATGTCCGCGCGCACGCGGCGGCCGGACGCGCCCACGACCGACGTCAGCAGCCGCCGGCCCGGCGCCGCCACGCCCAGCTCCCACAGCGCGCGCCGGCGCGAGCCCTCCACCAGCGCGTCGCACGCGCCTGACCACGCCAGCTGCTCCAGCGCGCCCCGCCCCGCCCCCGCGCGCGACGCGAGGTCCTCGATCGTCCGGAACGGCCCCGCCGCGGCGCGCGCCGCGACCAGCGCCTCGACGTCGTCCTCCCGCACGCCCAGCACGTACGCAAGGCCTACACGAACCCCGGCCGTCCCCTCGTCGTCGACGTCGACGACCGTGCACCCGACCTCCGACGCGTTGACGTCCGGCGGCAGCACGGCGATCCCGCGCCGCTGCGCCTCGTGGACCAGCGCGTCCGGCGGGTAGAAGCCCATCGGCTGCTCGTCGAGCAGCGACGCCAGGAACTCGGTGCCGTAGTGCACGCGCAGCCACGTCGACTGGTAGGCCAGCAGCCCGAAGGCGGCGCCGTGGGCCTTGGGGAAGCCGAAGCCCGAGAAGCCCTTGACCATCGTCCACACGCGCTCGGCCAGCTCGTCGTCGACGTCGTCCCACTTCGCGACCGCCCGCCCCACGAAGCGCTCGTGGTAGGCCTCGATCGCCGCCATCGACCGCTTGCGGCTCATCGCGCGCCGCAGCCCCTCGGCCTCGCCCGGCGAGAGCCCCGAGAACGCCATCGCGACCTCGATGACCTGGTCCTGGAAGATGATGGTCCCGAGCGTCTCGGCCAGCACCGGCTCCAGCGACGGGTGGTCGTAGGGGATCTCGAAGGTCGGGTCGACCCGCAGCTTCTGCAGCCGGTCGATGTAGGGGTTGACCGCGCCGCCGACGATCGGCCCGGGCCGGACGATCGCGACCTGGATCGTGAGGTCCTGCAGCGTCGCGGGCAGCGTGCGCCGCAGCGAGCCCATCTGCGCCCGGCTCTCGATCTGGAAGACGCCCGTCGTCTCGGCCTTCTGGATGCACTCGAACGTCGCGGGGTCGTCCATCGGGATCCGCGACAGGTCGATCCGCTCGCCGCGCCGCGCGTGGATCATCTCCACGCAGCGCTCGACCGCCGACAGCATCCCCAGGCCGAGCAGGTCGATCTTCAGGAAGCCGGCGTCCGAACAGGAGTCCTTGTCCCACATCACCATCTGCCGGCCCTCCATCGCGGCGGGCACGACCGGGCAGCAGTCGATCAGCGGGCGCGTCGCGACGATCATGCCGCCCGAGTGCTGGCTGAGGTGGCGCGGCAGGCCGTGCGCCTCGGACGCCAGCTCGTGCAGCCAGCGCCAGCGGCCCTCGGCCTCCCGCCCCTCGCCGAGCGCGACCGCGATGTCGCGGTCGACCGACTGCGCCGAGAACGCCTCCGACGAGCGCGCGACCCGCTCGATCTCCCCCGGCGGCAGGCCCAGCGCCTTGCCGAGCTCCCGGATCGCGCCGCGCGCGCGATAGGTCGGGAACGCCGCGACGAGCGCCGAGTGGTCCGACCCGAAGCGCTCGTGCACGCGCGGGATGAGCACCGCCCGCACGTCGCGCGGGAAGTCGAGGTCGATGTCGGGCAGCGACGTGATCTCCTCGTTCAGGAAGCGCCCGATGAGGAGGTCGTTCGCGATCGGGTCGACGTGCGAGAGCCCGGTGAGGTAGCAGACGATCGACGAGACCGAGGACCCGCGCCCGCGACCCGGCGGCAGCAGCGAGCGCGCCGCCGCCCCGCCGCGCACCTCGGCCGCCACCTCGCGCGCGAGCTCGAGCATCTCGTGGTGCAGGAGGAAGAACCCCGACAGCCCGAGGTCCCGGATCAGGGCCAGCTCCTGGTCCAGCCGCGCGGTCGCCGCCGCGCGGTGGCGATGGCCGTCGGTCCCCGGGCCGTACCGCACGTCGAACAGCCCGGCGCAGACCTGGGCCAGGCGCTGGTCGGCGTCGTCGTCCTCCGCGCCCGGATAGCGGTAGCCGAGGTCGGCGGTGAGGTCGAAGCGCAGCGTCTCGGCCAGCCGCCGGGTCTCCGCGACCGCCTCCGGATGGTCCTCGAAGCGCGCGGCCATCGCGTCGGGCGTCGTGAGCACGTGCGTGTGGTTGCCGCGGCGCAGGGGCTCGGACGCGTCGAGCGTCGTGTGCTCGCGGATCGCCACGAACGCGTCCTGCAGGCGCGCGCGTTCAGGCGCGTGGGCGTGGACGTTGCCGGTCGCCACGCACGGCACGCCCAGCCGCCGGGCCAAGTCCATCAACATCCGGTTGCGCGCGCGGTCGTGCCGCGCGAACGGACGCTGCAGCTCGATCCGGAACGCGTCCGGACCGAACGCGGCCAGCAGCGCGCGGGCCGTCGGCTCGTCGTGGACGCCTCGAGCGGCGCAGCCCGAGAGGCAGACCAGCCCCTCCGCGTACTCGGCCAGGTCGGCGACCGTCAGCAGCGGCTCGAGCACCCGGCGGCGCCCGGGCGTGTCGCGCGTGTGGGCGTGCGCCCGTGTCAGCAGCCGGCAGAGGTTGCGCCAGCCGGTCGCGTCGCGCACCAGCAGCGTCACGTGCCGGGTCCAGCGACCCGCGGCCTCCGCCTCCGACAGCAGGGCGCCCTCCCGCTGCTGGCGCGCGGTCGCGGGGTCGACCAGGTCGACCTCCGCCCCGTGGATCGCCCGCAACCCCAGCGACGAGGCCGCCTGCGCGAACTCCATCGACCCCGAGACCGTGTTGTGGTCGGTCAGCGCGAGCGCCTGGTGGCCGCGGTCGAGCGCCGTCGCGACCAGCTCCTCGGGCAGCGAGGCGCCGTCCAGGAACGAGAAGGCCGAATGGCAGTGGAGCTCGACGTACGATGACACGAACGCATGTTCGCACGAACGCCGGACGTCACGCGTCATGCCGCCACGCAGTCGGTGCGCGTGATCCACTGGCCGTCGAGGCCGCGCGAGGCCGCCGCCAGCAGCCGGCGGTCGTGGCTCTCGGCGTGCTCGTCGAAGCTGAGCTGGACGCCGGCGACCCCGCCGCCCACGCCGTCGTCGTCGCTCGTCGCCTGGTCGGACAGCACGCGCGCCTCGACCGTCCCGTGGGCGTCGACGAGGCGCCGCAGCTCCGGCCCCGGCGTCGTCCGGGCGTGCTTGGCGTCGATCGCCGTGACGAGGTCGCCGGCCGCCGCGAGCGCGCGCGGATCGGTGAGGTCGAGGTGCGTCGTGACCTCGTAGCGCCGGTCCGCGCCGGCCACCTCCGCCGCCAGGAGCCCCGCGACCGGCTGCGCCACGCCCGGCAGGTCGCGCGACCCGGTGAACCGCCCGGCCGTGGTGATCCGCAGGTCCAGCGGACGGCCCGCGGCGTCGGCCTCGATCGCGATCACCGGGCCCTCGTCGCCACCGCTGAAGTCCCTGCCCAGCGCGCTGGCCGCGCCCGACCACGACGCGTGGATGGAGGTCGTCCGGTGGCCGGTCCGGCGGTCGGTCGCCGTGCCCCAGTGCTGGTCGAACGCGACCTGGGCGTCCGCCAGTTGGCCGAGGTCGGTGCCGTCGCCCGCGGCCGCGCCGAGCGACGCGCTGAGCGACGACAGCCACGCGCGGTCGTCGTAGACCACGTCCGGCGGCCGCCCCGCGTCGCCGCCGGACGCGACGATCGCCTGCGCCGCGGCCGCCGAGGCGACGATCCACGTCCGCCCGTCCCCCAGGCGCGCGAGCAGCGACGCGGTCACCGCGCCGCCCGCGGAGAAGTCAATGCCCTTGAGTTGGACGTGCCCGTGCGGCGGCCCGCCCGATGCCGCGATCCCGCCCTTCCACGCGCCCTCGAGCGTCACGGCGTACGTCCCGTCCGACCGGCGCTCGACGAGCGCGACGCGGTCCTCGCCGAACCGCAGGATCCAGATCCCGACCTCCCATGACGAGCGCGCCTCGGACGACCCGACCACGCACGGCTCGCGGTCCCGCCAGCAGTCGCCCGACGACACCACGCACACCGCGCGGGCGAGCTCGCGCGTGACGCGCCGCCCCAGGAACCCGGCCTGCGCCAGCGCGGTGCCCACCGCGCCGAACAGCACCGCGACCAGCGCGACGACCGCCACCCATTCCACCGATCCCTGTCCAGAAGTCGCGCGCATCGCTCTCGTGGACGAGACCCTGGCGGGCGAACTGCGCAGGCACCAGACGGGAACGTTGCGACTTCGCGCAGAAGCAGCGTGACTAGCGCTGGCGATACCACCCGCCCACCCGATCGAGCTCGCGGAACACCACCAACAACTCGCCGCGCGTCGTGACGACCTCCCAGTAGCGCCGGCGCAGCGGCGCGTCGGTCCACCAGCGGTCCTCGACGACCCAGGACTCGCGCACCGCGTCGACCGCGCGGCCGTCGATCGCCAGCGGGCGCCCGCGCGCGTCGGCCCGGATGGTCGCGGGCAGCGGGACGTTGAGGCGGCGCGGGCCGGTCACAGCTCGTACGGCGCCAGGACCGCTTGGCGCTCCGGCACGCGCGAGTCCGGGTCCACCTCCAGGACGCGCAGCGCCGCCTCCGGCCCGGCGACCGCGCGGGCCTGGCGGATCGCCTCGCGCATCCGGGCGGTCCGCTGGGCCGAGCCGTCGTCGAACAGCGCCCGCGCGCCCGCGCCGGCCGGCCCGAAGCGCTCGACCGTCAGCCGCAGCGCCTCCGCCGGCGCGGGCAGCAGCACCAACTTCTGCCCGAGCGCCAGGCGCATCCGCGCCGCCTCGGCCAGCGGCTCGCGGAACACGACGCGCTCACGCCACGTCCCGCCCTCGACCAGCCGTGCGCCCAGGACGACGACCCGCAGCGTCCGGCCGTCCCGCTCCGGCCGCGCCAGCAGCTTGTCCACCAACAACACCAGCGCGCGCTCCAGCTGCGTGCCCGACGCCGACTCCGGCAGCTCCAGCAGCTCTTCGAGCGCCTCGTCCGGCGACCGCGGCACCAGCTCCCGGTCGCGGCCGTGCGCCAAGTCATAGGCCAACTCGCCCGCCCGCCCGAAGCGGTCTGCGACCACCGGCCGCTCCATCGCCGCGAGCTGGCCGAGCGTCCCGATCCCCAGCCGCTCCAGGGGCCGCACGAGTTCCGCGACCTCCGGCCGGCGCCGCAGCAGCGCCACCGGCTCGCGGGCCAGCGCCGCGGCGCCGTCGACCAGCTCGGCCCGCCGCGACCGCGCCCGCACCGCGCCCGCCAGCGCGCAGAACCGCGACGGCCCCGCGCCGATCCGCGCCGGCAGCCGCAGCGCGGCGCGCACCGCGCCGACCACGCCGGCCAGCCACGGCGGCGGCGTGCTCGCCCTTCGCGCGCGCAGCGCCGCCGCGGGATCGCGCGACCCGCCGTGCAGCCGCGCGAGCGCGCTCGCGTCGAAGAACGCCAGTCCCGGCGCCTCGCTCTCCACCGCGGCGCCCGCCGACTCCAGCCGCAGCAGGACCTTCTCCCACGCGTCGGCGACGCCCATCGGGTCCGGCGGGATCAGCGCCAGCGACGGGCAGCGCGCCAGCGCCTCGCCGAGCCGCATGCCCGCGTGGACCCCGAACGCCTCCGCCGAGGCCGACACCTCCCCGATGCACTGCTCCCGCCCGGGCTCCGGCGCCAGGGCGGCGGGACCGCGCGCGAGGACCGCGCGGCCACCGGCGGCGATGACGAGCTCGAAGCGGGGAAGGAGGACGGCGACGACCATGGGAATCGAACGCATGTTCGCATGATCGCCGGACGGCAGCAAGCCCCCGGGCGCACACGCGTTCGGGTGCGAACGAAAGCCCTGGAAAGGCGCTGCTACTGCCCGAACATCTCGCCCAGCTTGAGCGCGACGCCGAAGTCGCCCGCCAGCTGCATCCGCCCCGTCAGGACCGCCTTGACCGGGTCGAGGTCCTGGCCGGCGATCCGGACGAAGTCCGCCACCGCGAGCGTGATCGTCAGCTTCGGTTCCGGCGACTCCCCCGGCCGCGCGCGGGCGCGCGCGGCGTCGATGGCGACCGTCCAGGACCGGACCGACCCGTCCTCCGCGCGCAGGTTGTACTGGATGTCGCCGGCGAACCCGCCCGCGCGCTCGGGGACGAACTGGCGCTCCATCGCGCCGAAGAGGACCTTGAGGCCCGCGCCCGAGCCGGCGGTCTTGGCCAGGCGCGCGTCGTCCGAGCGCGCGACGAAGGCCCGGAACGCGCGCTCGCCGCGGTCCTCGAGCCGGCTCCGCAGCGCGGCGAAGGTCGCGTTCGGGGCGCGCGGTTCGCGGGCGGGCATTTGGTCCTCGACGCCGTCCGCCGCCCCGAACGCGTACCCCTTGGCCACGGTCTGCCGCGGCGCCCGGCGCTCCAGCGCGCGCCGCTCCGCGTCGCCGAGCCGCGTGGCCTTCAGGCGCTCGCGGTCGGCCCGGCGCCCGGCGAACTCCGGCATGACCTCGGCGGCGAACAGCTCCAAGGCCTCCATGATGTGCTCGTGCTTGGTCTTGCCGGTCTGCAGGCAGAACATCAGCTCGTCGACGCCGGCCTGCTCGTAGCGAGTGATGAGCTCGCGCAACTGCGCGGGGTTCCCGATCGCTCCGCGCAGGGAACCGAGCCCGTTGGTCAGGACCTTCACGCCGAGCGGCGCGTCGTCGGCCGTGATGACCGAGCGCGCGAAGCCGGCGTCCTCGCGACGGGCGAGGAACTCCTCCCAGATCGACGTCCGCCCCGGCTGGTGCTCGCCGAACGCGTAGTAGTGGCCGAGCGCGTAGCCGAAGAAGTGGGCGCCGTCGATGCCGCGCTCGATGGCCTCGGCCTCGTCCTCGTGCACCATCATCGGGAGCGCCAGCGCGACGTTGGCGTTGACCGCGAAGCCGGCGGGCACGCAGCGGTCAGAGGTGAGGATGTCGTAGTACTCGTCGACCCAGGGAGCCGCCTCCTCGGGGTCGACGAAGGCGAACGACAGCGCGCCGATCCCCTTCTCGGCCGCGAGCCGGATCGTCTCACGCCGCGAGCACGCCACCCACAGCGGAGGGTGCGGCTTCTGCAGCGGCTTGGGGATCACGTTGCGCGGCGGCATCTTGATGTGGTCGCCGTCGACGCCGGCGAACGGCGTCTCGACCATCATCCGCGCGACGACCTCGAGCGCTTCGGACCACTGAGCGCGCTTGGTGTCCCGGTCGACCCGGAAGCCGCCGAGCTCCGCGCCGGACGACGTCTCCCCCGTCCCCAGCTCGACGCGGCCGTCGGAGACGAGGTCGAGCGTCGCAGCTTTTTCCGCCACCCGCGCGGGGTGCTGGTAGCCGGGCGGCAGCGGCAGGATCCCGAAGCCCAACCTGATGGCCTTGGTGCGCTGCGAGGCCGCGGCGAGGAAGACGCCGGACGCCGAGGAGTGCGAGTACTCCTCCAGGAAGTGGTGCTCGACGGCCCAGACGGCGTCGAAGCCGAGGCGGTCGGCGAGCGCCACCTGCTCCAGCGCTTCTTGTAGGAGTCGGTGCTCGGAGTCGGCCTGCCAGGGCCGCGGGAGCTGGTGCTCGTAGAAGATCGAGAAGCGCACGGCTTCGCAGCGTACGGGGCGGCGGGCGGGCCCGGGGCGGGCGCGAATGGCGAGGGCCCTCCCGATGTCGGAAGGGCCCTCGCTGTAGCACGCCTGTAAGCCGGATCTTGTCGTGGACGACCATCCATCTCAGCGGCCGACCTGGACCTTGGCGGGCAGCCTGCGAACGGTCCTGCTTGGCCTTGCACCCGGTGGGGTTTGCCTGGCCGCCATGTCGCCATGACGCCGGTGCGCTCTTACCGCACCTTTTCACCCTTACCTGTGCGGGACGCACGTGCGGCCCCGCCATCGGCGGTATGTCTCTGTGGCACTTTCCCGCGGCTTTCGCCGGGTCGGCTTGCGCCGACCACCGCGCCCTGTGGTGTCCGGACTTTCCTCGACGGGGTTTCTCTCCCGCCGCGGCCGTCCGGCGTGCAGGGTCAGCGTAGCGCCGCGGTGGGGTCGCGCGGAAGGGCTGGGGGTAGCGTTGCGGCATGAGCGGTCAGTTCCACTTCGATCCGGATTCGTATGACGACCTGATGGCGTCGGATGTCCCGGCGTACGCGCGGCTGCAACAGGCGGTGGCGGAGGCGTGTGGGTCGTCCGGGGGTCGCTTGGGCGTGCGGCTGCTCGAGCTCGGGACCGGGACCGGGGAGACCGCGACGCACGTGCTGGCGGCGCATCCGGGCGCGACGCTGGTGGGCGTCGACGCGAGCGAGGCGATGCTGGCCCGCGCACGGGTGCGACTGCCGGATGCGGATCTGCGCGTGGCGCGGTTGCAGGAGGAGCTGCCGGAGGGGCCGTTCGACGTGGTGTTCTCGGCGCTCGCTGTGCACCACTTGGATGGCGGCGAGAAGGCGGAGCTGTTCGCGCGGGTGGCGGGGGTGTTGTTCGACGGGGCGCGGTTCGTATTGGGGGACTTGATCGTGCCGGAGGATCCGGGAGATGTGGTGACGCCGATCGATGGGGTGTTCGATACGCCGAGTGGGTTGGGCGAGCAGTTGGCGTGGATGGGCGAGGCGGGGTTG
>DATDMD010000010.1:0-64897 GCA_036518975.1 Baekduia sp. | reverse complement strand
GCGCGTGCAGCACCGGTGCGCCGGCCTGCGGGGTGATGCGCAGGACGTGCGCGCCGCCCGCCGAGGAGCACGCGCCCGTGTAGGCCTGCGCCTGGATCCACGGCGTCGACACCGCCGGCTGCGGGATCCCCACGCCGACCGTCAGCGCGCCGATCGTCGTGCCGGGCGCGAACGGCGCGCTCGGGTACACCGACGTCAGCGGCGCCGACCCGCCGCCGAGCGCGGCGGGGTTGGTGCACAGCACCTCGACGCCCTTGACCGGCTTCTGATCGGCTGCGGTCGGCGAG
The DNA here is from genome assembly GCA_036518975.1 of Baekduia sp. Lineage (GTDB taxonomy): Bacteria > Actinomycetota > Thermoleophilia > Solirubrobacterales > Solirubrobacteraceae > Baekduia. Next base: position 64,610 of record DATDMD010000010.1, on the reverse strand, counting down.
ATGCCCGCGCGGCCGAACACGGCGTTGGCCGGCGGGGTGTCCTCGAACGTGGAGAACGCCACGACGCAGCCCAGCTGCTGAGCCGAGCGGCAGGCCTTGACGTTCTGGAAGTCGCCGCCCTTGTCGGAGCCCTTCTTGACGAGGACGTTGCCGCCGAGCAGGATCGCCGAGACCAGCTGGCGGCGGACCTTCGCGTTCTTGTCGATCTCGCCGGCGATGAGCTGGCGCAGGACGAACGAGCCCTGCGAGTGGCCGATGAGCACGACGCCGCGACCCTTGTTGTCGTGCTTGAGGTAGTCGCGCCAGGCGTCGCGGACGTCGTCGTAGGCCTCGGCGCGCATCTTGGCCGTCACGCCGTCGGGCTTGGCCAGGCCGGCGAGCGTCATCTGGCGGTACATCGGCGCGTAGATGCGGCACTCGCTCTCGTAGCGCGCGGCCTGGTAGAGGGCGATCGAGCGCTCCTCCGGGTCGATCTGCTTGGTGGCGACCGGCGTCTTCTGGTCCGAGACCGTGGGGTAGACGTAGAAGCAGTCGATCTTGGGGTTCTTGGTCTTGGCCGGCGTCAGCGTCCCCTGGGGCTGGCCGGTCGGCGCGAGCACGGTCGTGCCGAGGCCGGGGGTGCACGGGTTGTTCGTGAGGCCGGGCTTGCACAGCCACGTCGTGGCCGCGGTCGCGGAGGACGCGGCGGTGGCCACCGCGGCGAGGGACAGCGCCGCGCAGGAGAGCGCGAGCGCGAAGGAGCGTCGGGACATCGGCGGATCCTAACCGTGTCGGTACCGACGCGTACAGGTTACGCGCGGCGTGCCGCGCCGCTAGCCCGACAGCGCGGCTTGGAGGACCTGCTTGGCGATCGGCGCCGCGGCCTGGCCGCCCGCGCCGGCGCCCACGAGCATCACGCCGACGGCGACCTTCGGGTCGTTCGCGGGGGCGAAGGCGACGAACCACGCGTCGGTGTTGCTCGGGTCCGACCCGCCGCCGCCGGTGAAGCGCAGCTCGGCCGTCCCGGTCTTGCCGGCGACCGTCACGCCGGGGATCGCCGCGGCCGTGCCCGTCCCGCCACGGACGACGCCGATCATCATGTCGCGCACCTGACCGGCGACCTTGGCGCTGACCGCGCGCTTGCGGATCACGGGGTCCTCGCTGACCGCGCGCGGCTTGGCGCGCATGCCCTGCGCGCCGATCGTCGCGGCGGCGCTGGCCATCCCCAGCGGCGTCGCGAGGTCCTTGTTCTGGCCGATCGCCGCCGACCCCACGTTGATCGCGTCGGGCAGCTTGGTGGGGATGGTGTTGGGCTTGGCGACGGGGATGCGCGGCGTCTCGTTGAAGCCGAACGCCTCGGCGCGCGCGATCAGCCGCTTGGCCCCGACCTGCACGCCCAGCGGAGCGAAGACCGAGTTGCAGGAGTCGGCGAAGGACTGCGCGAGGCTGCCGCCGCACGACTCGCCCGAGGCGTTGGAGAGCTTGACGCCGCTCAGCGTCGCCGACGTCCGGACGGGGTAGCTCGAGGACGGCGTCGCCTTGCCGGAGGCCAGCGCCGCGCTCAAGGTGATGATCTTGAACGTCGAGCCCGGCGGCTGCGGGGCCGACACCGCGATGCCGGCCAGCGCGAGCACGTCGCCCGTGCGCGGGTTGATGACCGCCACGCCGCCGAGCTTGCTGCCCAGCGCCTGCGTGGCGGCGCGCTGCAGGCCTGGGCGCAGCGTCGAGTGCACGGACCGGCCGGACTTGGCCGACACCTTGGCCATCGTGCGCTTGCCGTACAGGAGCTCGGCGCCGCTCGTGCCGGCGAGGCGATCGTGGTAGCGCTGGCGCAGGCCCTTGTTGAAGATGTTGAGCGTCGGGTCGTCGACCAGCTCGGCGCCGGAGTAGGTGAGGACCGTCGCCTGGTGGGCGGCCTGCAGCGTCTTGCGGCGCGGCGCCTCGCCGGCGCGCAGGCCGGGCAGGCGCAGGTCGGGCGTCCAGGCCACGCCGTCGCCCGAGACGTCGAGCTTCAGCGCGCCGCGCTGCGTCGGGAACAGGCGGCTGGTGACCGCGACCGGGACCGTGACGGTGCCGCCCTTGGGGTCCGACGCCTTCCCGACGGCCTTGGCCTTGACGGCCGCGGCGGTGTCGGCGCGCTTGACCAGCGCGGCGAAGCGAGCGCGCGAGTACTTCTTCTGGGAGTCGGAGTCCAGCGCCGCCCACATCGCGGCGCTGTCGCGGGCGGCGTAGGCCTTGGTGAACGCGGCGGCGCGGTCGCGCTGGCGGTCAACGTCCTGGTTGTGGCGCACGACGAGCGTGACGACGCCGGCGACCGCGGCGATCAGCACGAGCGGGACCAGGTAGGCCAGCGGGTTGCGCCGCCGGCGTCGCGGGCGGCCGTAGCCGCCGCCACCGGCGCGGTGGCCGGGCTCCAGCCAGGGCACGCCGGCGCTTCGCCGCGGCGGCGCCGAGGCGAACATGGAGCGGCGGCGACGGCGACGAGACACTGGCTCTTGTCTATCGCGTCCGGGCGGTCAGTGCGACGGTCGCACGCGGACATGCGCGCGCACCATTTGTAGCTTGGTGACAGATTGTGCGGTGTCTGTCCGGCCAACCGGCACAAGAAGCTCGGCGCCGTTGGGGCCATCGTTCAAAGCCATGACCCGATCCGAGCGCATCGCCAACCTCGCCGGCGTCGTCGTGCCGTTCGCCGGCGTCCTCGTCGCCATCGTGCTGCTGTGGAACTCGTGGGTCGACTGGATCGACCTCGGGATCCTCGCCGTCATGTACGTCGCCACCGCGATGGGGGTGACCGTCGGCTTCCACCGCCTGCTGACGCACCGCTCCTTTGTCGTCGACCCGTGGCTGGAGCGCTCGTTCGCCGGCCTCGGGCAGCTGAGCGTCCAGGGCTCCGTCCTGGACTGGGTCGCCGACCACCGCAAGCACCACGCGCACACCGACGTCGAGGGCGACCCGCACTCGCCGCACGTCGGGCACGGCTCCGGGCTGAGCGGCCTGTGGCACGCGCACACCGGCTGGCTGATGGAGACCCAGGGCCAGGCCGACTGGAAGAAGTACGCCCGCGACCTCTACGAGGATCCGAAGATGAAGCGCCTCGGCCGGCGCTTCCCGCTCTACGTGCTGCTGTCGCTGCTGATCCCGACCGTGCTCGGCTACGTCCTGCACGGCTTCACCTGGCAGGGCGCGGTGCGCGGCTACGTCTGGGGCGGCCTCGTCCGGATCTTCCTGGTCCACCACGTGACGTGGTCGGTCAACAGCGTCTGCCACTACTTCGGCTCGCGCCGCTTCGACATCGAGGACAAGTCCACCAACGTGTTCTGGCTGGCGATCCCGTCGCTCGGCGAGTCCTGGCATCACAACCACCATGCCTTCCCGCGCTCGGCCAAGCACGGCCTGAACCGCTGGGAGATCGACGTCTCGGCCCTGATCATCGCCGGTCTGGCGAAGGTCGGCCTGGCGCGCGACGTCGTGGTGATCACCCCCGAGCGCCAGGCGGAGAAGGCGCTGCCTCCGGAGCCGGACCGCCGCCGCTCGAAGATCCCGGCGTAGCCGGCGCGGGGCGCCGGTCCTCCGGCAGCGGCGGGACCGGCTTGTCGCGCCGGCCCGCCTGGCGGATCGGCGCGTGGGAGCGGATCTCCTCGAGCAGCCGCGCCGAGAGGTCGGTCGCGCTCTCGCCGTCCCGGCGCGGGCCGCCCGCCGGCAGGAAGAACCGCACCTTCACGTGCGGGCGGGACTTCGGGAACTTGGGGATGTCGACCGTGCCCTCGACGGTGCAGCACACGAGCTGCGCCTCGGGCACGGCGTCGGCGAGGCGGCCGAAGCCCGAGCGGGCGCGCAGCGTCCGGCCCAGCGACCGCGTGCCCTCCGGGAAGACGCCGATGCAGCGGCCGCCGCGCAGCTCCTCGATCGCGCGGTCCATCGCGTGGGCGTCGCCCTGGCCGCGCTGGATCGGGATCTGGCCCATGCCGTCGAGGATCTTGCCGAGGCCCGGCTTCCACAGCGACGACTTGGCGAGCGCGCAGATCTGGCGGCGCGGCAGGCCCGCGAGGCCGATCGCGATCGGGTCCCAGTAGCTGTCGTGGTTGCCGGCCAGCAGCGTCGGGCCGGACGTCGGCAGGTGCTCGAGCCCCTCCACCTGGAGGCGGCCCCACCACCGCACCGGCGGGGTGCTGACGGCCATGACGAAGCGGTAGGTCGGCGACGCGGTGGACATGGCCGCCATCTTGCCCGATCCGGATGTCGGGTACCGGCCCACGGCAGCTCAACCCCCGGCGGTGCTCGCGGGTGACTCGTACTCGACGATCGTCGTGCCGAGGTCGGCGAACCCGATCCGCCGGTAGAGGTCGGCACCCATCTCCGAGGCGCCGAGCCACGCCGCGCGGGCGCCCAGCGCGAACCCGGCGCGGGCGGCCATGCGGGTGAGCGCGTCGCCGAGCCCACGGCGGCGGGCGCGCTCGACCGTCGCGACGTAGAAGACGCCGGCCACGCCGTGGCTGACGAGCGTCATCGCGCACGCGACCGGCGCGCCGTCGAGGTTCGCGACGAACGCCGCGATGTGCGGCGCGAGGATCGTGCGGTCGTGGAACAGCAGCCCCGCGCGCTCGCGCTCGCCGGGGTCGTCGTTCACTTCGGCGACGACCGTTCCGTAGTCGAGGACGTGCTGTGGCGTCGACACGACGCGCACGTCGACCTCGGCGACCCGCGGCGACAGGTCGGGCGGCTCGTGGAGGGCCATCGACCGCTCGGTCCACGCCGCGGCGTACCCGGCGGCGAGCGCGGCTCGGGCGAGGTCGGCGTCGTCGGGCTCGCGGACGAGCACGAGGTGACCGCCCGCGGACGCGCCGAAGAACGCGCCGGCGCGACGCACCGCCGCCGCGCCGTCGACGCCGTTGTCCATCCGGATCGCCACCCGCAGGTACCTGCTCGGCCCGGCGACGAAGAGGAGCCCGTCCTGCTCGTGGACCAGGCCGCCCGACCAGCGCACCATCTCCCGCCACAGCTCCTGCTCGTTCAAGACCGCGCTGCGCGCGACGCCGTCGGCAGACATGTCGGGGACAAGACTGCCCGATCAGCGCTGCGCGGAGTCGACCCGGCCCAACTCGCTCTTGTGCGCGCGGGCGGCCTGCGCGCGCGCCGCGGTCGCCTTGGTGGCCGTCGCGGTCCAGTCGGTGGCCGTGTAGGGCAGCTTCAGGGCGGCCTGCCAGGTCGAGGCGTCGGTCGTCCCGCTCACCGGGATCCCGTTGGCGGTCTGCACCGCCTGGACCGCGGCGATCGTCGCCGTGTCGTACTTGCCGGTGACCGTGACCGTCGGGTAGGTCGCGGTGAGGTGCTGCTGGAGCCAGATGACCTCGTCGCCCTTGGCGCCCTTGCCGAGCGCCGGCCAGCCCGGGTCCGGCTCGACCGACGGCGCCGGCGCGGTCTCGTTGAGCACGTTCCAGTGCGGCTGGTCGGTCGCCTGCCACGACCACCACGACATGCCCTGCGCGCCGTAGGCCGCCCACAGCTGGCGGAAGCGCCGCAGGTCGGTCGCCGACGGGTTGTCGTAGGTCTGCCCGAGCGGCGCGATCGGCGTCTGGTAGATCCGGTTGTGGGCGAGCGTGTGCGCGCTGATCGTGTCCACGCTGCCGCCGATGTCCTTCCAGTAGGCCTGCGGCAGGTTGGCCTGCGCGCCGGTGCCGGGCGCGAGGAAGACGGAGTAGGGCAGGCCCGGGTGGTAGTCGACGTAGGGGAACGAGGTCAGCCCGACGGGATAGCTGTTGCCGACCGCCGCGCGCAGCGCCGTCATGTAGGTCTGGGCGGCCGCGTACTTGCCCTCGTACTGGGACTCGGCGTCGATGACGAGGCAGTCGGCGCCGGCCTGGACGGCCTGCGCGCCCACGGCGGCCTCGCCCGCGGGCGAGTTCCCGTACACGAACTGCCAGGCGCAGGCCTTCAGCCCGTGCTGGTGCAGCGCGCCGACGAGCAGCGGCGAGAACTGGTCCCACGCCGTGGTGCCGTCGCCGGCCTTGACGAAGACCGTCGTCAGGTGCGCGGCGGCGGCGCGGGCGGCGATCTGGTCCACGTTGCCGCCGTCGGACTTCTCCAGCTGCCAGATCCACATCCCGTCGCCCTTGAACGCGGCGGGCAGCGTGCCGTCGATCCGCGCCGGCTGCGTGACGGGCTTGGGCTCGGGCAGCACCGTGATCTTGATGAGGTTGGACTTGCGGCCCGCGGCGTCGCGCGTGGTGACCGCGACGGCGCCGGGCCGGACGCCGGCCGGCACGCGGGCGACCCAGCCGGCCGCGCCGCGGTGCAGCTGCGTGGCGATCGCGCCCCGCGACCAGCGGAAGGTCACGCGCATCCCGAGCTTCAGCCTCGTCCCCGACAGCTGGACCTGCTTGCCGATCCGGACCGCGACGCCGGCCTTGCACGACGCCGCCTTGATCGGCACGCAGCGGATCTTGGCGAGCTTGGGCGCGCGGCTCGCCGCGAAGGCGGGGGCGGCGGCGATCAGCGCGCAGAGGAGCGCGACGGCAACGGCGGCAAAACGGCGCATCGCGGATCGAGACTACGGACGCGGCCCGAAGTTGCGGTGAGCGACCTCGCGCGGTCCCCCGTATGGTTTCGCGGCGATGAGCGACGACGCGACGCCGATCCCGTTCGGGAACTACCAGTACGAGATCTACCTCCAGGGCATGGCCGGCGTGACGCCGGAGCTGCCGGTGGGCTGGGACGCGCTGGAGCGCGCCGCCGCCGAGAAGCTCGACGCCGGCGCGCGCGGCTACGTGTTCGGCGGCGCCGGCTCGGAGGACACACAGCGCGAGAACGTCGAGGCGCTGCGCCGCTGGCGCATCGTGCCGCGGATGCTGCGCGGCGTCGCCGAGCGCGACGTCCGCACGACCGTCCTGGGCACCGCGATGCCGGCGCCGGTGCTGCTCGCGCCCGTCGGCGTGCAGTCGATCATCCACCCCGACGGCGACCTGGCCACCGCCCGCGCGGCCGGCGCGCTGGGCGTCCCGATGGTCGCCTCGACCGCGTCGTCCTACACGCTGGAGGAGATCGCCGCGGCCGGCGGCCCCGACGCGCCGCGCTGGTTCCAGCTCTACTGGCCCAAGGACGACGACCTGACCGCGTCGTTCGTCGGCCGCGCCGAGGCCGCGGGCTACCGGGCGATCGTCGTCACGCTCGACACGCCGCTGCTGGCCTGGCGCCCGCGCGACCTCGACGGCGCCTACCTGCCGTTCCTGAAGTCCATCGGGATCGCCAACTACCTCGCCGACCCGGTCTTCCGCGCGGCGCTGGACAAGACGCCCGAGGAGGACCCGCAGGCCGCGGTCGGCCACTTCGTCATGCAGTTCAGCAACCCGGCCGCGACGTGGGACGACCTCGCCAAGATCCGGTCGCTCACGAAGCTGCCCATCGTCCTGAAGGGCGTCAACCACCCCGACGACGCGCGCCAGGCGCGCGAGCGCGGCAGCGACGGCGTCGTGGTCTCCAACCACGGCGGGCGCCAGGTCGACGGCGCGGTGGCCGCGATCGACACGCTGCCCGGCGTCGTCGAGGCCGTCGGCGACGACCTCGCGGTGCTGTTCGACAGCGGCATCCGCGGCGGCGCCGACGTGTTCAAGGCCATCGCCCTGGGCGCCGACGCCACGCTCCTCGGCCGGCCGTACCTGTGGGGCCTGGCGCTCGCCGGGTCCGACGGCGTCCGGACCGTGCTGCGCTCGCTGCTGGCCGAGCTGGACCTCACGCTCGCGCTCAGCGGGCACAGCGCGCTGGCGACCGTCGGGCCCGACGTCCTGACGCGCCGGCCGCTCGCGTAGGCGTCTCGCTAGGGTCGCTCACCTATGCGATGGCGTTCAGGCAAGCGGGCCGCGGAGCGGGTCGCCGAGGTCGAGTTCTGGTGGCACAGCATCGACGTGGGCGGCGGCGCGGTGACGCCCGGGCACAAGCCCCCGGAGCTCCTGGCGAGCGAGCTCGCCGCGATGGAGCTGCCCGACCTCACCGGCAGGAGCGTGCTCGACATCGGCGGGTGGGACGGCTACTTCGCGTTCGCGGCCGAGCGCCTCGGCGCGTCCCGCGTGACCGTGATCGACCACTACATGTGGGCGATGGACAGCCCCGGCCAGCAGGCGTACTGGCGCCGCTGCATGGCCGAGGGCGTCGATCCCCAGCCCTACCACGAGACCGAGTACTGGCACCCCGACACGCTGCCGGGCAAGGCCGGGTTCGACACCGCGCGCGAGCTGCTCGGCAGCGACGTGAAGGACATCGTCGCCGACTTCATGACCGTCGACCTCGACACCGTCGGCGTCTACGACGTGGTCTTCTACCTCGGCGTCCTGTACCACATGGAGAACCCGCTGCAGGCGCTGCGCCGCCTCTACGCGGTGACCGGCGAGCTGGCGGTCATCGAGACCGCGGCGGTCGAGATCGAGGGCCACGACGAGCCGCTGTGGCGCTTCTACCCCGGCGCCGAGCTCAACGGCGACGTGAGCAACTGGTTCGCGCCCAACCTCAGGGCGCTGGTCGGCGCGTGCCACTCGGTCGGCTTCACCGACGCGCGGGTGACGCGGGGCCCCGAAGGGCCCGGCGACTACCGCGCGACGGTGCACGCCCGGAAGGGCTGACCGCGTTCAGGCGTTGACGCGGTCGCGCCACTGGATCAGCTCGCGGAGCTGGCCCAGGTCATAGCCCTTGCCGTCGCCGCCGAGGCCGACGATCACGTGCTGGACGCCAGCGGCGACGAGGTCGTCGACGTGGGCGAGGACGTCGCCGTGGATGCCCCACGTGCGCTCGATCTCGGACGGGTCGCGGCCGACGTCGGCGCAGTGCTGGAGCAGGATGTCGTTCTTGGTCTTGAACGCCTCGGCGTCGCCGAACGAGTGCCACATGTCGGCGTGCTCGGCGACGAGCCTAAGCGTGACCTTCGGGCCGCTGCCGCCGATCAGGATCGGCAGGTCGCCGACCGGCGCCGGGTTGAGCTTGCCCAGCCGTGCGCGGATCCGCGGCAGGTCGGCCTTCAGCTCGCGCAGCCGGTAGGGCGCGTCGCCGAACTCGTAGCCGTACTCGTCGTAGTCGCGCTCGAACCAGCCGGCGCCGATGCCGAGGATCGCGCGGCCGCCGGAGATGTGGTCGACCGTGCGGTGCGCGTCGGCCAGCAGCTCGGGGTTGCGGTAGGAGTTGCAGATGACCAGCGCGCCGATCTGCGCGCGCTCGGTGACCTCGGCCATCGAGGCCAGCGACGTCAGCGCCTCGAAGTGCTTGCCGTCCGGCTCGCCGTAGAGCGGGTAGAAGTGGTCCCAGGTGAAGATGGTGTCGGCGCCGAGCTCGTCGGCCTCGCGCCACGCGGCGCGCATGCCCTCGAAGTCTGCGTGCTGGGGCTGGACCTGAACACCTACGCGTACGGGCAACGGGGCTTCTCCTCGTCGTGGTCTGGACGGCCGCTGACGGTAGCGGGCGCCGGTCGTCACCCGGCTCGGGTGACGACCGCTCACCCTCGCCCGCAGCACGATCACGGCCCGACCACGAACGACCCTGGAGGACGACGTGAGCGATCTCATCGCCATCGCGTACAAGGACCTGGCCACCGCGAAGGAGGTCACGTCGAACATCTCCGATGCCCAGAAGGCGCACCTGATCGACCTCGACGACCTCGTCATCATCGAGCGCAAGGACGACGGCAAGGTCAAGCTGCACCAGCCGTCGCTGGCCGGCGCGGGCGCGCTCGGCGGGGCCGCGTGGGGCGGCCTGATCGGCCTGATCTTCCTCGTGCCGTTCTTCGGCATGGCCATCGGCGCGGCCAGCGGCGCCGCGGCCGGCGCGCTGAGCGACGCGGGCATCGACGACAAGTTCATGAAGGAGCTCGGCGACAAGCTCCAGCCGGGCGGCGCGGCCGTCATCGGGCTCGTGCGGTCGATCAACGAGGAGCGCGTCCTCGCGGAGATCAAGGTCCCCGGCGAGCTGATCCAGTCGTCGCTGAGCGAAGAGGCGGAAGCGCCCATCCGCGACGCCCTGGCGCGCGCGGGCGCCGCTTAGGCCCGCGGAGCGGAGCATGGCCGACGCGATCGGCCAGGTGCTGTCGCTCGCCGTGGGCGTGGCGATCAGCCCGGTGCCGATCATCGCGGTCGTGCTCATGCTCGCGACGCCGCGAGGCCGCGTGAACGGTCCGGCGTTCCTCGGCGGCTGGCTCCTCGGGCTGGCCGCCGTCGGCACGATCGTGCTCGTGGCCTCGGGCAGCGCGGACGCGTCCCAGGACGACGGTGCGCCTGCGACGTGGGTGAGCTGGCTGAAGATCGTGCTCGGCCTGCTGCTCCTCGCGGTCGCCGTCAAGCAGTGGCGGGGGCGGCCGCGCGCGGGGGAGGAGGGCTCGCTGCCGGCGTGGATGCGGACGATCGACACGTTCACGCCGGCGCGCTCGGTCGCGATGGGCGTGGCGCTGTCGGCGATCAACCCCAAGAATCTGCTGCTGACCGTCGGCGCCGCCGCCGCGATCGCGCAGACCGGCTCGTCGACCGGCGCGGAGGCGGTCGCGCTCGCCGTGTTCGTCCTCGTCGGGACGCTGGGGCCGGGCATCCCGGTCGCGATCGCGTTCGGGATGGGCGACCGGGCGCGCGGCATCCTCGACGAGCTCAAGGCGTGGATGGGCCTGCACAACGCGGCGATCATGGCCGTGCTGTGCCTGGTGATCGGCGCCAAGCTCGCCGGCGACGGCCTCTCCGGTCTGGGGAGCTGATCGGTGGGGCTCCTCTTCGGCTCGCTGCGCGGCTACCGGCGCTCGTGGCTGCGCGGCGACCTGATCGCCGGGCTCACCGTCTGGGCCGTCCTGGTCCCGGAGGCGCTGGCCTACGCGACGATCGCGGGCGTCTCGCCGGTCGTCGGCCTGTACGCCGCGCCGCCGGCGCTCTTGTTGTACGCCATGTTCGGCAGCTCGCGGCATCTGGTCGTCGGGCCGATGTCGGCGACCGCCGCGCTGTCGGCCGCGACGGTCGGGCAGCTCGTGGTCGGCTCCGGCCACCACTTCGCCGCGATGACCGCCGCGCTGGCGCTGACGACGGGCGCGATCGCGCTCGGCGCCGGCCTGGCCAGGCTGGGGTTCCTGGCGAGCTTCATCTCCGAGCCCGTCATCAAGGGCTTCATCGTCGGCCTGGCGCTGACGATCGTGATCGGCCAGGTCCCGAAGCTGCTGGGGATCGGGAAGACCTCCGGCGACTTCTTCGAGCAGGCGTGGGGCGTCATCCGCCACCTCGGCGACGTCGACGGGCTGACCGTGGTCGTCGGCCTGGGCTCGCTGGCCGTCGTGCTGGCGCTGCGGCGGTGGCTGCCCGCGATCCCCGGGTCGCTGGTCGCGGTCGGGCTCGGGATCGCCGCCGTCGAGGTCTTCAACCTCGACGACCACGGCCTGGAGATCGTCGGCCACATCGACAGCGGGCTGCCGTCGGTGGGCGCGCCGGACGTCAGCTGGCACGACGTCGGCGCGCTGGTCGCCGGCGGCGTCGGCGTCATGCTGGTGGGGTTCGCCGAGGGGCTGGGCGCCGCGCGCGCACTACGAGATCGACACCAACCGCGAGCTGCTCGGCCTCGGCGCCGCCAACCTCGCGTCGGGCTTCTGCAGCGGGATGGTCGTCAACGGCTCGCTCTCGAAGACCGCCGTCAACGGCTCGGCCGGCGCGCGCACGCAGGTGTCCGGGCTGCTCGTCGCGGTCCTGACGGTCGTCACGCTGCTGCTCCTCACCGGCCTGTTCGAGTCGCTGCCCGAGGCGACGCTGGCGGCCGTCGTGATCGCGGCGGTGATCGAGTTGGTGGACTTCCCGGCGATCGCGCGCATGCGCCGCGTCTTCGCCGGCCGCACGCCCGGGCGCTTCGCGCTCGCCGCCCGCCCGGACTTCGTCGCGGCGGTCCTCGCGTTGTTGGGGGTGTTGGTCTTCGACACGCTGCCGGGGCTGTTCATCGGCATCGCGGTCTCGCTCCTGCTGCTGCTCTACCGCGCGTCGGCGCCGCGCGTCTCCCAGCTGGGGCTCGTGCCCGGCAGCGACGGCCAGTACGGGGACCTGCGCCGCCACCCGGAGAACCGCGCGCCCGCGGGCGTCGTCGTCCTGCGCGTCGAGGGCGGCCTGTTCTTCGCCAACGCCGACGCGGTGCGCGCCCGCGTCCTCGGCGCCGCCGGGCTGCCCGGCGTCCACGCGGTCGTCCTCGACGGCGAGGCGATGCCGTTCGTCGACCTCACCGCGGCGGAGCGGCTGGAGGAGCTCGGGGCCGACCTCGAGCGCCGCGGCGTCCGGCTGCTGCTCGCGCGCGACATCGGCTCGGTGCGCGACGTGCTGCGCCGCGCGGACGCCGACGGCGAGGTCGCGCGGGTGTATCCGACGGTCCAGGAGGCGGTGGAAGCGGCGCGCGAGCCTCTGGACGGCCCGCCCGCTGCGGCCACGCGAGGCTGAGAACCGCTGAAACGCTGCAAAGTGGCACTAGCCGTCCACTTTCCGGTGCGGGGATCATCGGTTTCGGGGGAGGCGGTCGCGCAGCCGAGTTGCGTGAATCGTGGGGCATGCGAGAGCCGAGCAGCCCAGGGTCCCGCGCCCCCACCGCGCCGCGCGAGCCGGTCACGCGCTCGCGCCGTCGCGCGACGCCACGACTCGGGGACCGGCTCCCGCGCCCGCCGGCCGGCACACTCGTCCGTGCGCGCCTCCATCAGCGCCTGGACGACGCCGTCGCCCGGCCGGTCACCCTCGTCGCCGCGCCGCCCGGCGCCGGCAAGACCATGCTCCTCGCGGCATGGCTTTCCGCCCGCGCCCGCGCCGGGTCTGGCGCGGCGGCCTGGGTCGCCCTCGACGGCGAGGCGGCGGCGCTGCCGGCGCTCTGGGCGCGGCTGGTCGAGGGCCTCGGGCCCGCGACGCTGCGCGGCGCGGCGCCGGCCACGCCCGAGCGCGTCGCCGAGCGGCTCCTGCACGTCGCCGAGACCCGGCCGGGCCGCGGGCCGCTGGTGCTCGTCCTCGACGACCTCCAGGACGCGGGCGGCCCCGCGCTCTCCGCCGTCGTCGCCGGCCTGCTGCGGCGCCCGTCGCGCCTGCGCCTGGTGCTCAGCTCGCGCCACGACCCCGACCTGCCGCTGCACCGCCTCCGCGTCGCCGGCGAGCTCGCCGAGCTGCGCGGGGCCGATCTCGCCTTCACCGCACCGGAGGCCGCCCAGCTCCTCGCGGGCCACGACGTGCAACTGGCCGAGGACGACCTCGGCCAGCTGGTCGCGCGCACGGAGGGCTGGGCGGCCGGTCTGCGCCTGGCGGCGCTCTCGCTGGCCGGCCATCCGGATCCCGGCGCCCTGGTCGCGGACTTCGCCGGCGACGACCGCGCGGTCGTCGCCTACCTCATCGAGGAGGTGCTGAGCCGCCAGCCCGCGCCGGTCCGCGAGCTGCTGCTGCGCACCGCGGTCGTCGACCGCGTCAGCGGGCCGCTGGCCGACGCGCTCACCGGCGAGCCGGGCGGGCAGGAGATGTTGGAGGCCTTGGTCCGGGCCAACGCGTTCGTCGTCCCGGTCGACCGCCACGGCCGCTGGTTCCGCTACCACGCGCTGTTCGCCGGCCTGCTGCGCTCGCAGCTCGCGTGCCGCGGGAAGGAGGCCGTCGCGGAGCAGCACCGCCGCGCCGCCGTCTGGCTCGCGGCCGACGACCGCGCCGCCGACGCCGTGCGCCACGCGGCCCTGGGCGGCGACTGGGACCTCGCCGAGGGCGTCCTGGCCGAGCACTGGATCCGGCTGCGGCTGGACGGCGCGGCGGCGACGCTCGACCAGGTCGTCGCGATGATCTCCGCCGACGCGCTGGAGCGCCGGCCGCACGTCGCGCTGGTCGCCGCAGCGCGCAGCATGGACGAGGGCGACGGCGAGCGCGCCGCCGCGCTCATGCGCACCGCCGCGGGCCAGCGCGAGCGGCTCTCGGGCCGGCGCCGCGCGCTGCTCACGCGCGACCTGTCGCTGCTGCGCCTGGAGCGCGCGCGGCGGCGCGGGGACGCCGAGGCCGGCCTGCGCGAGCGCGCCGTCGCCGCCGCGATCACCCGCGACGACGCGCACCGCGACCGCGTCGCGCGCGCCATCGCCCACCTGGACCTCGGCCGCCTGCAGGCCGCCGCCGGCGACCCGACCGCCGAGGGCGAGCTGCGCCGCGCCGCCGAGCTGGCCCAGCAGGCCGGGACCGCGGGCGTCGAGGACGCCGCGCGGGCCGAGCGCGCGTGGCTGTGCGCCTGCGACGGCCGCCTGCGCCAGGCCGCGCTGGCCGCCGACGCGCTCCTGGACCGCGGCGGCGACAGCTGCGAGCCGGCGCTGGCCGTCGCCCATCTGGCGCGTGCGCTCGTCGCCGCCGAGGCCGGCAACACGCTGCTGGCCCGGGCCGAGCTGGACCGCGCCGGCCGCGCCGCGTCGGCCGGCGGCGCCCATCCGGATCGCCTGACCGAGCTGGGCCTCCTGCTCGTCCACAGCCGGCTGCTGGCGCCCGGCGACGGCGACGGCGCCGCCGCGGCCCTGGCCGCGCTGGAGGCGCTCCTGGACGGCTGGGTCCCGCCGCGCGCCGCGCTGATGCACGCGCGCGCCGCGCACGCCAGGCTGCTGACCCGCACGGGCGCCGCCGGCGAGACGCTGCGCTCCGAGGTCAGCGCCGCCGAGCGCGACCGCGACCTGTCCGAGCGGCCGCCGCTGGCCGTCGCGCTGGCCGGCGCCGAGCTGGCCGCCGGCGATCCCTCCGGCGCGCTGGAGCGCGCGACCGCCGTGGCCGACGGCCTCCACGTGGCCGACCGCGACGCGGTCGCCGCGCGCGCCGTCGCCGCCGCGGCCGCCGAGGTCCGGCACGAGCGCCGCGCCGCCGCCGCGCTGGCCGAGCCCGACGGCCTGCGCCTCGGCCTCGCCGAGGCCGCGCCGGCGATCGACCCGGTGTTCGCGCACCTGCTCCGGTTCGGCACGAGCCACCGCTCGCTGATCGGCGAGGTGCAGGAGCTCGCCGCCTCCGGGACCGCCGCCGCGGCGGCCGCCGACGTCGAGCCGCTGCGCGAGGAGCTCAGCGAGCGCGAGCTCGCCGTCCTGCGCTACCTGCCGACGATGCTCACCGCCGGCGAGATCGCCGCCGAGCTGTTCGTCACCGTCAACACGGTGAAGTCGCACCTCAAGAGCATCTACCGCAAGCTCGACGCGCGCGGGCGGCGCGACGCGGTCCGGCGTGCGCGCGAGCTCGGCCTGGTCGCGCCCGGCCGGCTCAACGACGGCCGGTGACGCGCTTGACCTCGAGCAGCTCGAGGCCCTGCTCCTGGAGCCGGGCGAGCATGCCCTGCAGCTGGGACTGGTCGGCCAGCCGGCCGCGCAGCACGGTCTCGGCGGCGACCAGGTCGCCGTTGAACTCGGCCAGCCGGCTGGCCCGCGCGTCGTCGAGCCGGCCACGGACCCGGAACTCGTACTCGCCGGCTTCCATCGGCTCGTCACTCCGGTCCGGCGTCGCCGGCGTCCAGCTGGCGGATCTCCACCAGCTCGAGCCCGCGGTCCTGCAGCCGGCCCAGCAGAGCCTTCAGGTCGGCGGGGTGGCTGAGCGTCCCGCGCAGCACGGTGATCGTCGGCCGCCGCACCGCCTCGAGCTCGTCGAGGTCGGCCAGGAGCCCGGCGTCGACCCGTCCCAGAACGCTGATCTCGTACGCGGTCACGATGCAGGCCACCGTCCCGCGGCAGCGGGTGGCTCGGCGTCACCCACGGCGGGTGACGCCGACGCGCTGACCCCGCGCCGTCCCGCGAGGACGGTCACCTGACGGCGTTCTGGTCGCTGATGCCGCCGCTGTCGGCCGCGCGCTGTAACTTGCGCGCACCGTCACCCGGCGCACGGCGATCCTCCAGTCCGCCGCGCGACGAGCCGATGACCAAGTCTGTGGGCCCCACGTCTCAACCCCGCGTCCTGCGCGTCCTCGTCGTCGACGACGCGCCCGACATCCGCGCCCTGCTGCGCGCGATGTTGAGCGACAACGGCGCGGTGCAGATGCTGGAGGCGTCCGGGGGCGAGGAGGCGCTGGCCGTCGCCGCGTCCGATCCGCCGGACCTCGCGGTCGTCGACCAGAACATGCCGGGCATGGACGGCGTGACCACGACGCGCGAGCTCAAGGCGCTGCTCGCCGACGTCGAGGTGGTGGCGTTCACCGCGGTGCCGGGCGCGGAGCGGGAGTTCGCGCAGGCCGGGGCGACGCGGCACTTCCTCAAGGACCGCTTCGGCGACCTCGTCGGCTTCATCGCCGAACGGGCCGCGGGCAACGCCCGGAGGTGACGCCCGTGGGTGACGCCGAGTCGTTGCCGGAGGCGGGGACGACCCGCCGCGAGCACGAGCTCGCGCTCCTCGTCGACAGCATCCGCGACTACGCGATCCTGCTGCTCGATGGCGACGGCGTGATCACGACGTGGAACGTGGGCGCCGAGCGCCTGAAGGGCTACACGGCTGACGAGATCGTCGGCCGTCACTTCTCCACCTTCTACACCGAAGCGGACCGCGCCCGCGACCGTCCGGGCGAGCTGCTGGCGATCGCGCGCCGCGAAGGCCGCGTCGAGGACGAGGGCTGGCGCGTGCGGCGCGACGGCTCGCGCTTCTGGGCGAGCGTCACGATCACGGCGATCAGGGAGGCCGACGGCGCCGTCGTCGGCTTCGGGAAGGTCGTCCGCGACCTCACCCCGCGCCGTTTGGCCGAGGAGCGCCTGCGCGACGGCGCCGTCGAGATGGCCGCGGCCAACGACGAGCTCGAGCAGTTCCGGCGGCTGGTGCTGAGCGTCCGTGACTACGCGATCTTCCTGCTCGATCCCGGCGGCTACGTCACCACGTGGAACCTCGGCGCGCAGCACATCAAGGGCTACGCCGCCGGCGAGATCGTCGGCCGTCACTTCTCGGCCTTCTACACCGAGGAGGACCGCGCGCGCGACCATCCGGGCGAGGAGCTGCGGATCGCCGCGGAGGCGGGGCGCTACGCGGAGGAGGGCTGGCGGATCCGCAAGGACGGCTCGCGCTTCTGGGCGAGCGTCGTGATCACCGCGGTGCGCGACGACAGCGGCACGCTGATCGGCTTCGCGAAGGTCACGCGCGACCTGTCCGAGCGGCGCGCGGCGGAGGACAGCGTGCGCGCGGCCAACGAGCGGCTGGAGCGCACGAACCGCGAGCTGGACCGCTTCGCCTCGGTCGCCGCGCACGACCTCCAGGAGCCGCTGCGGACGATCGGCGGCTTCAGCGGGCTGCTGGTCGACCGCTACGGCACGGACCTGGACGCGACCGCGCGCAAGTACCTCGACCACATCGCGCTGGGCGTCGACCGCATGTCGCGCCTGGTCGACGACCTGCTCCGCTACGCGCGGGCGGCCGAGCCGACGGGCGTGCCGGGCGACACCGTCGTGGTCGCCGAGGCGGTCGCCGCGGTGGTGGCCGAGCTGGGGGCGACGATCGACGCGCACGGGACCGACGTCGACGTCGACGTCGGCGGCGACATGCACGTCCACGCCGAGTCGCGCGACCTCGAGGCGGCGCTGCGCAACCTGATCTCCAACGCCGTGAAGTTCGCCGACGCCGACGCACCGTCCGTGCGCGTGGCCGCGACGCTGGTCGGGCGCGACGTCCGCATCGACGTCGTCGACAACGGCATCGGCGTCGACCCGCAGGACCGGCCACGGCTGTTCCTGCCGTTCCAGCGCCTGCCGAGCGCCGCCGGGCAGCCGGGCACCGGCCTCGGGCTGGCGATCGCCCAGCGCGTGATCGAGCGCAACGGCGGCGCGATCGGCGTGGACTCGGTGGCCGGCGAGGGCAGCCGGTTCTGGTTCACGCTTCCGGCGGCGTAGGCGTTGGGCCCGGCGACGCGGCTTCGTCGCCGGATGCGGCCGCTGCCGGCCGCCTGAGCGCCTGAGCCTCAGGCCGACGCGTGGCGCGCGGCGGCGAGGTCGCGCTCGATTGCCTGCGCTGTCGCGAGCAGCGGCGGCAGGAGTGCGTCGTGGACGTCGGTCACGTCGGTGCGCGCGGCCTGCGTGGAGACGTTGATCGCGGCGACCACGAGGCCGTCGCGGTCGTGGATCGGCGCGGCGACCGAGCGCAGCCCCGGCTCCAGCTCCTGGTCGACGAGCGCCCAGCCCTGGTCGCGGACGCGGTCCAGCTCGGCGCGCAGCTCGGCCTCGTCGTGGATCGTCTCGGGCGTCAGCGGCTGGAGGTCGGAGCGCTCGAGGACCGTGGTCAGCGCGTCGGGCTCCAGGCCGGCGAGCAGGACGCGGCCCATCGACGTCGCGTAGGCCGGGAAGCGCGTGCCGACGCTGATCGCCACGCGCATGATCCGGCGCGTCGGGACGCGGGCGACGTAGACGACGTCGGTGCCGTCGAGGACCGAGACCGACGAGGACTCGTGGATCTCCTCGACGAGGCGCTCCAGGTGCGGCTGGGCGACCTCGGGCAGCGTGAGGCTGGAGAGGTAGGCGTAGCCGAGCTCCAGCACCTGCGGGGTCAGCGCGAAGCGCGTCCCGCTGAGGTTGACGTAGCCGAGCTGCTGGAGCGTGAGCAGGAACCGGCGCGACGCCGCGCGGGTCAGGCCGGTGGCGCGGGCGACCTCGGAGAGCGTCTGCGGCTCGGGCGCGCTCAGCGCGCGGATGACCGAGAGGCCGCGGTCGAGCGACTGGACGAACTGGCGGTCGCGCGCGGGCGCCGCCTCGGGCGTCTCCGTCACGTGATCACGCCCTCTTCTTGAAGGACTCGCTGCGCGATCGCGATCGCGGTGTTGGCCTGCGGCACGCCCGCGTAGATCGCGGTGTGCAGGATCACCTCGCGGATCTCCTCAGCGGTGAGGCCGTTGCGCAGCGCCGCGCGGACGTGCATCGCCAGCTCGTCCTCGGCGCGCAGCGTGGTGAGGACGGCGAGCGTGATCATCGAGCGCTCGCGGCGGCCGAGGCCCTCGCGCGTCCACACGCTGCCCCACGCCATCGAGGTGATCAGCTCCTGGAACGGGCGCGAGAAGTCGGTGGTGTTGGCGACCGCGCGGTCGACGTGGGCGTCGCCCAGGACGGCGCGGCGCACCTCCATCCCGGCGTCGTGCAGCTCGTCGGTCATGGGACCTCCAGGTGGTCGGCGATCAGGTGCGCGACGTCGGCGGGACGCTCGACGGCGACGACGTGGGCGCCGGGGTCGAGGATCTCCAGCCGGGCGCCGGGGATGTGCTGCGCGAGCCGGCGTTGATGCTCGGTGGGGATCGCGAGGTCCTGCGCGCCGCCGATCACGAGCGTCGGCGCGGAGATCGCCGCCAGGTCATGGCGCTGGTCCATCGCGGCGATGGCCTCGCAGCAGGCCGCGTACCCCTCCGCCGGCTGGCTGGCGAGCATCGCGCGCAGCGCGGCGAGCCGGTCCGGATGCTTGCCCGCGTAGGGCGCGGTGAGCCAGCGGGCGGCGACGGCGTCGGCGATCGGCTCGGGCGAGCCGGCGGCGCGGACCGTCGCCGCGCGGTCCCGCCATGGCTGCGCCGGCGGCACGTGGGCAGAGGTGCAGAGCAGGACGAGGCGGTCGACGCGCTCCGGCGCGTGGGCGCCGAGCCACTGGCCGACCATGCCGCCGATCGACAGGCCGACGAACGACGCGCGCTCGATCCCGAGCGCGTCGAGGAGCGCGACGGCGGCCTCGCCGAGCTGGGCGATCGTGTACGGGCCGGGCGGCGCGGGGGAGGCGCCGTGCCCGAGCTGGTCGTAGGCGATCGTGTTGTAGGTGTCGCTCAACGCGGTGACGACGCCGTCCCACATCGACAGCGTCGTACCCAAAGAGCCGGCGAGCAGGACCGGGGGTCCGTCCGGCGGTCCGGCGGTCTGGTGGTGCAGCGTCATCGCGCGGCCCGGTGGGCGGCCAGCGCGCGGTCGACGAGGGCGCTGGTGTCGGGCCGGTCGGCGGCGGTCCGCGGGTCCAGCGTCGCGACGAGGTTGGCCTCCATGCGCGCGGGGTCGACCTCCAGCCGTTCCAGGAGCTCCCGCAGCCACGCCGTCGCCGCGCCCGTGGAGCGCAGCAGCTCCCGCAGCGTCTCCCACTCGGCCTGCCAGCCACCGGCGGCGCGCTCGTGCTCGCCCTCCATGACCTGGAGCATCGTCGCGACGAGCCCCGGCACCCGCTTGGCGCACGCCCGCACGGAGATCGCGGCGACCGGGTTGGCCTTGTGCGCCATCGCCGACGACCCACCCGCGACCCCATCCCGCACCTCGGCGACCTCACCCTGCGCCATCAAGATGATGTCGTTGGCAACCTTCGCCGCCGCACCGGCCAGCACACCGAGCGCCGCCGCCAGCTGCACCGGCCGCCGCCGATCGCCATGCCACGGCAGGACCGGATCGACGAGGCCGAGCTCCTCCGCCATCGCCGCCGCGACCCCCTCCGCGCCCGCCAGCGCGGCGCGGGTGCCGACGGCGCCGCCGACCTGCGCGGCGAGGACCTCGGAGCGGACGCGGGTCAGCTCGGCGGCGGACTCGTCGAGCGCGGTCATCCAGCCGGCCGCCTTCAGGCCGAAGGTCGTCGGCTGCGCGGGCTGCATCAGCGTCCGGGCCAGCAGGGGCGTCGTGCGGTGGGTCTCGGCGAGCGCGGCGGCCGCGTCGGCGGCGGCGCGGGCGTCGTCGAGGATGGCGGCCAGCGCGCGGCGCGCGATCAGCATCAGCGCGGTGTCCACGACGTCCTGCGACGTCAGCCCGCGGTGCACGCCCTCGACCCCGGACGCCTCGCGCAGCGCGGCGACCAGGCCGATGACCGGCGTCGCGTGGCGGGCCGCCTCGGCGCCCAGGGCCTCCAGGTCGAAGCGCTCGGCGACCGCCGCCGCGGCGACGGCGTCGGCCTCCTCCGCGCTCAGCGTCGCGCGGGCGTGCGCGACCTCCACGTCGAGCAGGGCCTGCAGCAGCGCGCCGTCGCTGACCGCCGCGGCCGCCCCGCCGCGTGCGAAGACGGCGCCCAGCAGGACGTCAGACGTCGAAGAAGACGGTCTCGCCGTCGCCCTGGAGGTGGATGTCGAATCGGTAGCCATCGTCGGTCGGCGTCGCCAGCAGCGTCTCACGCCGCTCCGCCGGAACGGACGCCAGCACCGCATCTTCGCGGTTGGCGTCCGCTTCGTCGGCGAAGTAGATGCGCGTGACGGAGCGGTGCATCAGGCCGCGGCCGAACACGGACACGTCGATGTGCGGCGCCGCCAGCCCGCCGTCGGCCCCGGGCACCCGCCCGGGCTTCACGGTCCGGATGGCCCAGACCCCGTCGTCGTCGGTCCCGGCGCGCGCGAAGCCGCGGAAGCCCGGTCGCTGCGCGAAGTCGCCCTGCGCGTCCGGCTGCCACGTCTCGATCATCGCGTCGCCGATGGGCTCGCCCGCGCCGTCGGTCACCACGCCGGAGATCACGAGCGCGCCCGGCTCGTCCTCGGCCGCCGCGTTCGGGCCGTCCGGCCACGGCAGGCCGATCGCGAAGAACGGCCCGACCGTCTGGGACGGCGTGACGTCCAGCCGCTCGCTCACAACTCCTCCTCGATCGGCGTCGACTCCGGCCCGCGCAGGACGATGTCGAAGTCGTAGGCCAGCGCCCAGTCCGGCCGCGTCTTCTCGAGGTCGAAGCGCGACGTCATCCGCTCGCGCCCCTTCGGGTCGCGGACGCTGGTGTACATGGGGTCGAACTCGAGCAGCGGGTCGCCCGGGAAGTACATCTGCGTGACCAGCCGCTGCGCGAACGCGCGGCCGAGCAGCGAGAAGTGGATGTGCTGGGGGCGCCACGCGTTGTGGTGGTTGCCCCACGGGTAGGCGCCGGGCTTGATGGTGATGAACTCGTAGCGTCCCTCGGCGTCGGTCACGCAGCGCCCGGCGCCGGAGAAGTTGGGGTCCAACGGCGCGGGATGCTGGTCGTGCTTGTGCCGGTAGCGACCGGCGGCGTTGGCCTGCCAGATCTCCACCAGCGTGTCGCGGATCGGCCGGCCGTCGCCGTCGAGGATCCGGCCGCTGACGACGATCCGCTCGCCGAGCGGTTCCCCTTCATGTTGCCGCGTGAGGTCGTGGTCCAGCTCGCCGGTCACCCGCTCCAGGCCCAGCTGCGGGCCGCTGACCTCGGTGACCGTGGCCGGCAGGTAGACGAGCGGCTGCTTGGGATGGCGCAGCCGCGTCGACCGGTAGCCCTCGAAGTCCAGGGACGGATGCGTCCCCGGCGCGTCGCGCCGGTAGCCGCGCACGTCCGTCTTCTCATGCATGAAGCACCACCGCCAATCCCTGTCCGACTCCGATGCAGATGGCCGCCAGGCCGTAGCCGCCGCCACGCGCGCGCAGCTCGTGGGCCAGCCGGCCGATGATCCGCGCGCCGCTGGCGCCGAGCGGATGCCCGATCGCGATCGCGCCGCCGCGGACGTTGACGATCTCCGGGTCCAGCTCCGGCCACTGGCGCAGGCAGGCCAGCGACTGGGAGGCGAACGCCTCGTTGAGCTCGACGGCGACCAGGTCGCCCCAGCCGATCCCGGCCCGTGCCAGCGCGCGGTCGGCCGCCTCGACCGGGCCGATGCCGAAGACGTCGGGGTCGACGCCGTGGGCGGCGCGCCCGGCCACGCGCGCCAGCGGGTCGCGACCCAGCCGCGCCGCGGCCGCCGCGTCGCCGAGCAGGACCATCGCGGCGCCGTCGTTGAGCGGCGACGAGTTGCCCGCCGTCACGGTCCCTCCGTCGACGAACGCGCCCTTCAACTTGCCCAGCTTCTCCAGCGACGTGTCCGACCGGATGCCCTCGTCGCGGTCCAGCTCGACGCCCGGGACCGGGACCACCTCGTCGTCGTAGACGCCCGCCTCCCACGCCTCGGCGCTCAGCCGATGGCTGCGCAGCGCGAACGCGTCCTGGTCGTCGCGCGAGATGTCATACATCTCGGCCAGCTTCTCCGCGCTGGCACCCAGCGAGATCGTCCAGCGCTCGGGCATCGCGGGGTTGACCATCCGCCAGCCGAGCGTGGTGGAGTGCAGCGTCTCGCGCCCGGCCGGGAAGCCCTTGGCGGGCTTGAGCAGGACCCACGGCGCGCGGCTCATCGACTCCACGCCGCCGGCGACGACCAGCGACGCGTCGCCTGCCTCGATCGCGCGGGAGCCCCGGATCGCGGCGTCCAGCGCGGACCCGCACAACCGGTTGATGGCGGCGCCCGGGACCGAGGTCGGCAGGCCGGCGAGCAGCACGGCCATGCGCGCGACGTCGCGGTTGTCCTCGCCGGCGCCGTTGGCGTTGCCGAGCAGCACGTCGTCGATCGCGGCGGGGTCCAGCGCCGGCGTGCGCTCGAGCAGCGCCTTCAACGTGCTTGCGGCCAGGTCGTCGGGGCGGACGCCGGCCAGCGCGCCCGCGTAGCGGCCGAAGGGGGTCCGGACCGCGTCCAGGACGTAGGACTCGGTCATCGGGCGATCAGCTCCTGCAGCGCGCGCAGCTCCGCGCCGGTCGGTGGGTCGGTGGTCTGGAGGTCGTCGGCCACCCGCAGGTCCCAGCCCGTGTTCTCCCGCACCTGCTCGACGGTGACGCCGGGGTGGACCTGCGTGAGGACCAGCTCGCCGTCGCCGCCGGGCTCCAGCACGCCGAGGTCGGTGATGACCGCGACCGGCGCGGTCGGCGTCGTCACGAAGTCCAGCCGCTCCACGAAGGTGCGCGTCGAGTGCGGCGCGACGACCATCACGCGCCGGCAGCCGCGGGCGATCTCCGGCGCGCCGCCCGCGCCGGGCAGGCGCGTCCTGGGCGCGTCGTAGTCGCCGATCACCGTCGAGTTCAGCGCCCCGCGCGGGTCGACCTGCGCGGCGCCGAGGAACGCGACGTCGACGCGTCCGGGCTGGATCCAGTAGTTGAACATCTCGGGGACCGAGACTACGAAGTCCGCCGTCGCGGCCAGCTCGCCGTCGCCGATCGACAAGGGGATCTTGCGCGGCTTGGCGCCGATCGTCCCCGACTCGTACACCAACACCAGGTCGGGGTTGATGACCGCGCGGGCGAGGATCGCGGCCGTCGAGGGGCGGCCCACGCCGATGAAGACCGACTCGGCGTCGGCGAGCCGGCGCGCCGCGACGATCGTCTGGACGTCGCCGCCGGCGGTCATGCCGGCACCTCCGCCGGCGCCTGCAGCACGTGCTCGTCCATCCACTTCAGGAACGCGTCGCGGTCGCGGCTGAGCTTGTCCCACCGCTGGTAGAAGTCGTTGTCGCGCTCGGTGAGGTCGTGCGCGTAGGACGGGTAGGCGCCGCGCGGGGCGTGCGCGACCGCGTCGATCGTCCAGCCGGGGATGATCACGCCGCCGGGCCGCGGCTCCAGCTCGTCGACGAGCCGCTCGACGGTGACCAGCGAGCGCGACGAGGCCAGCACGGCCTCCTTCTGCACGCCCGGGATGCCCCAGAGCTGGACGTTGCCGCGGCGGTCGGCCTCCTGGGCGTGGACGATCGCGACGTCCGGGCGCAGCGCCGGGACCGCGGCCAGCTCCTCGCCCGTGAACGGGCAGGTGATGAACTTCACGTTGGTGTGCTCGACGAGGTCGGTGCCCGCGTACCCGCGCAGGACGCCGAACGGGAGGTTCGCGGCGCCGGCCGCGTAGCGGTTGGCCATGCCGGCGTGCGAGTGCTCCTCCAGCTCCAGCGGCCGGGGCCAGCCGTGCTCGACGGCATCGCGCAGGCGGTGCAGCGAGCCGACGCCGGGGTTGCCCGCGTACGAGAACACCAACTTGCGCGCGCAGCCCATGCCGATGAGCTGGTCGTAGATGAGGTCCGGCGTCATCCGGATCAGCTCGAGGTCCCGGCGGCCCTGGCGGATGACCTCATGGCCGGCCGCGAAGGGGATGAGGTGGGTGAAGCCCTCCATCGCCACCGCGTCGCCGTCGTGGACGAGCGCGGCGACGGCGTCGGCGAGCGGCAAGACTTGTGCGCCATGCGAACGCTTGGTTGCCATGCGCACAGGACGCTATATGCTCCTCGCGGGCGGCGCAAGCCGGTGGTCACGAGAGGGGACAGGTGGGCAGTGCGGACGCAGGTCGGGATCGTCGGGGCGGGGCCGGCGGGCTTGGTGCTCGCCCACCTGCTGCACCTTGTGGGCATCGAGTCGGTGGTACTGGAGACGCGCGACCGCGCCTACGTGCAGCAGCGCGTGCGGGCCGGGGTGCTGGAGCAGAACACCGTGGACCTGCTGCGCGGCGCGGGCGTCGCGGACCGCCTGGACCGCGAGGGCATCGTCCACCACGGCATCGAGCTGCGCTTCGACGGCGCCGGCCACCGGATCGCGCTGAGCGACCTCACCGGCGGGCGCGCGATCTGGATCTACGGCCAGCAGGAGGTCGTCAAGGACCTCATCGCCGCGCGCGAGGCGGCGGGCGTCCCGCCCGTCTTCGAGGTCTCCGACGTCCAAGTCCATGACGTCGACGGCGACGCGCCGTCCATCACCTACACCTCGCCCGCAGGAGAAGATGTACGCCTCGACTGCGACATCATCGCCGGCTGCGACGGCTTCCACGGCATCTGCCGTCCGGCCGTGGGCGCCGACCGCCTCCAGGTCGCCGAGCGCGAGTACCCGTTCGGCTGGCTCGGGATCCTGGCTGACGTCGCGCCGTCGACCGACGAGCTCATCTACGCCTACCACGACCGCGGGTTCGCGATGCACTCGCTGCGCTCGCCGACGGTGAGCCGGCTGTACCTCCAGGTCGACCCGGGCGACGACATCGCCAACTGGCCCGACGACCGGATCTGGGAGGAGCTGCACACGCGCTTCGAGGCGCCGGGCTGGTCGCTCACCGAGGGGCCGATCACCGAGAAGGGCATCACGCCGATGCGCTCGTTCGTGGCCGCGCCGATGCGGCGCGGCCGGCTCTTCCTCGCCGGCGACGCCGCCCACATCGTCCCGCCGACCGGCGCCAAGGGCCTCAACCTGGCGGTCAACGACGTCCGCGTCCTGGCCGAGGCGCTGACCGCCTTCTACGCCAACGGCTCGACCACCGGCCTGGACGCCTACTCCGACACCTGCCTCCAGCGCGTCTGGCGCGTCCAGGACTTCTCCACCTACATGACGACGCTGCTGCACCGCCTGGACGGCGACGGCTTCGACGCCGGCCTCCAACGCGCGCGGCTCCGGTACGTGACGACGTCCGAAGCCGCGGCGCGCTCGCTGGCGGAGAACTACGTGGGGCTGCCGACCTAACGCTTGAGCGTCACGGTCGTGCTCACGCCGCCGCCGGAGACCTTCAAGGTGATGGTCTTGGCGTGGCGCAGCGACCGCTTGGCCTTGGTGGTGAAGCGCAGCTTGATCGTGGCCGTGCCCTTCTTGGTGGCCTTGCCGCTGCCGCGGGCGACGACCTTGCCGGAGCGCGTCGCGCTCAGCTTCAGCGTGCGGCCGGCCTTGACGCCGCGGACGTTGACGGTGAAGCCGGACTTCAGCGCCTTGGCCAGCGTGACCTTCCCGCCGAGCACGGCGCGGACGCTGCCGTTGCCGCCGGCTCCGGCGCCCGTGCCGGCCTTCGCCGGGGGCTTCGGCGCCACGGTGCCGGGCGCCGGGGCGGCGCCGGCGCGGTTGACGGTCTCGCAGTCGCCGTCGACCACGTCGACCGCGTCGGCGTAGACGGTGTCGGTGCCCCAGCCGCAGCTGATCGTGTCGACCTCGCCGTCCTGGGCGTAGATGGTGTCGTTGCCGAACGGGTACTTGCACCACAGCGGCCCGCAGTCGCCGGTCGGCATGTCGCCGATGATCTGGTCGCGGCCCGGGCCGCCGGTGAGGACGTCGTCGTTGAAGCCGCCGACGACGTGGTCGTTGCCGGGGCCGCCGTCGATCGTCTCGGTGCCGTCGGCGCCGTTGAGGTCGTCGTTGCCGTTGCCGCCGCTGATGTCGCCGGCGTTCGTGGCCTGGGCGACCTTCAGGTAGTCGTCGCCGTCGCTCCCGACGTACTTGGTCGGGCTGATGCTCAGCGTCAGCCGCTCGACGCTGACCACGTTGTCGTTCTCGCCGGGGCGGCCGTCGTCGGCGCCGCCGGCCATGGTGAAGGACAACGGCTGCTGGACGTCGAGGTCGTAGTCGGCGTAGTCGCTCTCGATGCTGTCGATGCCGGGACCGCCGTCGACGGTGTCGGCCGACGGCTCGTTGAAGTCGTCGGGGTTGAGCTTGTCGTTGCCGGCGCCCCCCTGCAGGGTGTCCGGGCCGGCGCCGCCGTCGACGGTGTCGTCGCCGTCGCCGCCGTCGAGCCGGTCGGGGCCGCCGTAGCCCTCGAGCTTGTCCCTGCCGGGGCCGCCGCGGAAGTCGTCGACGCTGGTGCCGGTGCCGCGGATCCAGTCGGCGCCGTCGCCGCCGTCGACCGTCGCGAGGATCGCGTTGCTGCCGGAGCGGTTGAAGCTGTCGTCGCCGTCGCCGAGGCTCACGGCGACGGACTGCGGCGCGACCGTGCAGGTCGGGCTCTGGCCGTTGTCGTCGACCGTGCAGCCGGCGGGCACGGACGTGATCGGGATCCCGTAGTCGTAGAAGACCACGCTGGTGCCGTCGTCGGCGAACTGGAGCGAGAGCGAGTTCTGCTCGCCGGGGGCGGCCGTGTAGGTGTAGTGGCCGGCGCCGTCGGAGGAGACGGACGCCGCGTCGGCCGCGACGGGCGCGCCGAGCGCCAGCGCCGCGCAGGCGGAGGTGAGGAGGAGGGGAGAGCGTCGCATGGCGCCACTGTCGCGGCGACCGGCGCGCCGCGCACCGGGGGACTCCCCATGGCCGCCCGGGGTGCGGGTGCCCGCACCCCGAGCGCTCGTGGTCTGGAGTCTGTTGAGCTTTCGACCGTCGTGCGAGCGGGCGTGGCCGTGGATGCCGGGGACGGCCGGCCGGCCCGACCAATGCTGGTGGCCTTGGTGGGCCGGCCGGTCGTCATCCGGCGCCGCGGACGCGTTCGCTCGCGCGGCGGGAAAAGCTCAACAGGCTCCTAGATCGGGTAGTGGCGGCTGCCGTCCTGGCGCGTCATCCAGCGCAGCTCGGTGAACTCGTCCAGCGCCGAGTCGCCGCCGAAGCGGCCCCAGCCGGAGTGCTTGACGCCGCCGAACGGCATCGTCGGCTCGTCGTGGACGGTCGCGCCGTTGATGTGGCAGATGCCCGACCGGATGCGCCGCGCCACCGCGGCGGCCTGCTCGACGTCCTGGCCGAAGACGGCGGCCGCGAGGCCGTACTCGGTGTCGTTGGCGACGTCGACGGCCTCGTCGGGGCCCTCGACGGCGATCATCGTGACGATCGGCCCGAAGGACTCCTCGGCGTAGATCCGCATCGCGGGCGTGACGTCGGCCACGATCGTCGGCGTCAGCACCAGCCCGTCGGCCTCGCCGCCGGTGAGCACGCGCGCGCCCTTGTCCTTCGCGTCCTGGAGCAGCTCCTGGACGCGCTGCGCAGCGGCGGCGTTGATGACCGGGCCGATCATCGTGGTGCCGTCGCGCGGGTCGCCGACGGTCAGCCCCTGGGCCTTGTCCACCAACTTGCGCTCGAGGTCCGGCGCGACCGACCGGTCGACGACGATCCGCTCGGTCGACATGCAGATCTGGCCGGAGTTCATGAACGCGCCGAAGTTGGCGGCGGACGCGGCCTCGTCCAGGTCGGCGTCGGCGAGGACGACGAACGGCGCCTTGCCGCCCAGCTCCAGCAGCGTGCGCTTGAGGTGCGGCGCGGCCTTCTGGGCGATGATCTTGCCGACCCGCGTCGAGCCGGTGAAGTTGATCCGCACGACTGCGGGGTGGGCGATCAGGGCCTCGACGACCGCGGCCGCGTCCTCGGGCCGGTTGGTGATGAGGTTGATCACGCCGGCGGGGACGCCCGCGTCGGCGACGGCCTTGGCCACCGCCGCGTGGGTGCGCGGGCACTCCTCGGACGCCTTCAACACCACCGTGTTGCCGAACGCCAGCGGCGTGGCGACCGCGCGGGTGGCGAGGATGATCGGCGCGTTCCACGGCGCGATGCCGACGACGACGCCGACGGGCTGGCGGACGGCGCGCGCGTCGAGCCCCGGGACCGCGGACTCGATCTGGACCTCCTGGTCCACGTCGCCGGCCAGCGACGCGGCGTGGCGCAGCATCCCGGCCGCCAGGCCGCAGTTGAACATGCCCCAGCCGAACGTCGCGCCGCACTCGGCCGTCATCGTGGCGGCGATCTCCTGCGCGCGCCCGTCCAGCAGGTCGGCCGCGGCGCTGAGCAGCCGGGCGCGCTCGGCCGGCGGCGTCGCGGCCCACGCCGGGAACGCCTGCCCGGCGGCCTCGCTGACGACCTCGCCCGTGTACGGGTCGGACTTCTCGTAGGTCCTGCCCTCCGCGGCCCCGACCCACTCCCCGCCGATCAGCAGCGGCTGCTGCGCGACGCTCACGGTGCTCATCTCTCGCTCCTTCGCCTGTGGTGGACTGCCGACCGAACTATCACACACCTGGGCGACCTGGATGAAGATCGCCGAGGTGCGTACAAGTGGCGGGCAAATCGTCTGACGTATGGCAACGCCCGTCGTGTTCGACGGTAGTCGCTGGCGCGAGCGTGCGGGGCGCTACTTCGCGAGGCCGAGCTTCTTGAGGGCGCCGGCCTCGTCGTCGGCCGCGGCCTTGATGCGCTTGTTCAGCGTGGTGAACGTCGACTTGAGCGTCGTCTTGTCGGTCCCGGCGTTCACCTGGTCCAGGAGCTTCTGGTACTGCACGAGGCCGAGGTCGTACTCGCGGATCGCGGTCAGCAGCTGCTTCTTGGCGGCCGCGGAGGTCGCGCTCCGGGTCTTGATCGGCACGATCGCGGTCTTGTAGGCGCGCAGGCTGGTCCGGAACCGGCCGGTCGCCGCCGACGCGGCGTTGGTGTCGGGCGCGGTCGCGAGACCCTGGTCGGCCTTGGCGAACTCGTCGGCCACCGGCGTCAGACGGCTCTCGTAGCGGACGACGGTCTTCTTCAGCCCCGCGTCGCTGGCCTGTGCCGACGGCGCGACGACGGCGGTCGCGGCGAGTCCGGCGACGGCGAGCGAGACGGCGGCGTGGCGGTGGGGCATGGGCGTTGCTCCTCAGTGGTCAGGGTGGGTTGGCGTACAGGTGGTGTCCCTGCACAACGCGCCGCAAACCGGGGCGTACAACATCGCCAAACCGATGTTTGGCGCGGCGGCGAGCGGGGGATCCGAGCGCCGGGTCCATTCAGCAGCACTGGGGAGGAAACTCGTGGGAAGCAGGGGACGGAAGTTGGCGCTCGCCTTCACGGTGGTCGCCGCGAGCACGATGGGCGCCGGCGCGGTGATCGCCGGCACGGGGGCAGGAGACGACCAGGAGCTCGCGGTCACGCGACAGCCGGCCAGCGGCAACGTCGAGCACAAGATCGACCAGCTCGTGCGGCAGATGACGGTCGACGAGAAGCTGCAGCAGGTCCAGCTGCTGAGCGACGGGCAGATCACCGACGCCGACGCCAAGAACGGGGTGGGCGGCGTCTTCAGCCTCACCGATCCCGCGAAGATCGACCACTTCCAGCACATCGCGGTCGAGCAGTCGCGGCTGCACATCCCGATCCTGTTCGCCTACGACACGATCCACGGGTACCGCACGATCTTCCCGGTGCCGCTGGCTGAGGCGTCGTCCTTCGACCCGGGCGTGGCGGACGACGACTTCACCATCTCCTCGCGCGAGTCCGCGGCGGTCGGCATCAAGCAGATCTACGCGCCGATGGTCGACGTCTCGCACGAGCCGCGCTGGGGCCGCATCGTCGAGGGCTCGGGCGAGGACCCGTACCTCGGCTCGGTCATGGCGGCCGCGAAGGTGCGCGGCGCGCAGGGCACCGACTACAGCGCCGCCGACAAGGTCGTCGCCTCGGTCA
Source organism: Baekduia sp. (assembly GCA_036518975.1). GTDB lineage: Bacteria > Actinomycetota > Thermoleophilia > Solirubrobacterales > Solirubrobacteraceae > Baekduia. The sequence continues at coordinate 33,879 of DATDMD010000010.1, read as the reverse complement.
AGCACTTCGCCGCCTACGGCGCGGCCGAGGGCGGCCGCGACTACAACACCACCGACATGAGCGAGGCGCGGCTGCGCAACGAGTACCTGCCGCCGTTCAAGGCGGCGATCGACGCGGGCGCCGACACGGTCATGTGCTCGTTCAACTCGCTCAACGGCCAGCCGGGCTGCGCCAACCCGCACACCGAGACCGACATCCTCAAGAAGGAGTGGGGCTTCGACGGGTTCATCGAGTCCGACTACACCGCGGTCGCCGAGACGCGGGCGTGCCCGGCCAAGAACCCCGACGACGGCCCGTGCGGACACGGGACCGCCGCCGACGGCCCGCAGGCCGGCGCGAACGCGCTGATGGCGGGCACCGACTCCGAGATGGTGTCCACCAACATCCGCGACAACGGCAAGAAGCTGCTGTCCACCGGCCAGATCTCGATGAACCGGTTGAACGACGCGGTCCGCCGCATCCTGCGCGTGAAGTTCCGCGCCGGGCTGTTCGACCACCCGTACGCCGACCAGTCGCAGATCGCGGCGCGCACGCTGCAGCCGGCCGACCGCGACAAGGCGCGCGCGGCGGCGGGCAAGTCGATGGTGTTGCTCAAGAACGACGACAACACGCTGCCGCTCGACCCGTCGAAGACCACGGCCGTCATCGGCCCGTTGGGCGACGACCAGCACGACATGCTCGGCCCGTGGTGGGGCCAGGGCAAGGACGAGGACGCGGTGAGCGTGTTCCAGGGCATCAAGGCCCAGAACGCGAACACGACGTTCACGGTGGGCTGCAAGATGGTCGACGCCGACCTGTACGACCCGGCCAACGAGTGCCCGGACGACAGCGGCTTCGCGGACGCGGTGGCCGCGGCGAAAGCCGCCGACCAGGTCGTCGTCGCGCTCGGCGAGGTCCGCGGCCAGGGCGGCGAGGCCGAGGTCCGCAGCGTCCTGGACCTGCCCGGCAAGCAGCAGCAGCTGCTGGAGGCCGTCAAGGCCACCGGCAAGCCGGTCACGGTCGTGCTGTTCAACAGCCGCCCGCTGACGCTGGGCGACGTGGTGGACAACTCGTCCGCGATCCTCGAGGCCTGGTTCCCGGGCATCGAGGCCGGCGACGCGGTCGCCGACGTCCTGTTCGGCAAGGTCAACCCCGGCGGCAAGCTGCCGGTCTCGTTCCCGGTGTCGGTCGGCCAGGTGCCGATCTACTACAACCACGAGCCGACCGGCCGTCCCTGTGACGCCACGTCGAAGTACAACTCGCGCTACCGCGACCTGAAGACGTGCGACCCGCTGTTCCCGTTCGGCTACGGGTTGTCCTACACCTCGTTCAAGATCGACAACCTGCAGCTGTCGAGCAAGACGATGCCGGCGCAGGGCAGCATCCAGGCGTCGGCCGACGTCCAGAACACCGGCAGCCGTGCCGGCGACGAGGTCGTGCAGCTCTACATCCACGACCCGGTGGCGTCGCTGTCGCAGCCGGTCCGCCGCCTGCGCGGCTTCCAGCGCGTGACGCTGCAGCCGGGCGAGAAGAAGACGGTGACGTTCCGGCTGGACGCCAGCGACGTCGGGTTCTACGACAACTCGGGCAAGCTCGTGGTCGAGCCGGGCGAGATCGACGTGTTCGCCGGCGACTCGTCCAAGGCCGACCTGTCCAGCTCGTTCCAGGTCACGGGATCGGGCCGGCGCTGAAGCCTGTGAGGAGGTGACGCGGCGCGGCCGGCTCAGGAGGAGCCGGCCGCGTCCTGCGACGATCCCTCCCATGGAGATCCGCTGCGCCACGCACGACGAGGCCGTGGCCCTGGAGGCGTTGCAGCGGCGGTCGTCGGCGGTGTGGGACGAGTACCGGGAGCAGCTCGCCGCCCATCCCGACGCGATCGAGCCGCTGGACGTGGGCGCGATCGCGGCGGGCGGGTTCCGAGTCGCGGTGGACGGCGCGGGAGCGTTGTTGGGGTTCTCGGCCGTGCTGGCCGCCGACGCCGACGGGGTGGTCGAGCTCGACGGGCTGTTCGTCGAGCCCGAGGCGATGCGGAGGGGCGTCGGGCGGGCGCTGGTCGAGGACGTGGTCGCGCGAGCGCGCGCGGGCGGCGCGACGGCGATCGAGGTGATCGGCGGTCCGGAGACCCGGCGCTTCTACGAGGGCTGCGGGTTCGTGGCGGTCGCCGACGCCCCGACGCGCTTCGGCCCCGCCACCCGCCGGCGGCGGGTGCTGTGACCCGGCGCTGGACATCCACATACCGATCGGTATCCTGACGCTCTGTCAAGGCTGGTACGTGCGTGTACCAGCGGGTTGCGAGAATGACGGAGCGCATGAGCACCATCAACGGACGGACCGCGGTCATCACCGGTGCCGGATCGGGCATCGGGCAGGCGACGGCGCGGCGGCTCGCGGCGCACGGCTGTCCCGTCGCGCTCGCCGACTGGAACGAGGACGGCCTTCAGGACACGGCCGCCGTGATCACCACCGCGGGCGGCACGGTCTTCACGCGCAAGCTCGACGTGCGCGACCGCCAGGGCGTCATGGCCTTCGCCTCCGACGTGAAGGAGTGGGCGCCGCAGCCGCTCGGCGTCGTCTTCAACAACGCCGGCGTCACCGTGCTGCAGAGCGTCGCCGACGCCGCGCCCGAGGACGACCAGTGGGTCTTCGACGTCAACTTCCACGGCGTCGTCAACGGCGTCAGCTCGTTCCTGCCGATCCTGCTGGAGCAGGGCGCCGGCGTGATCGTCAACACCTCGTCGGTCTTCGGACTGGTCGGCTTCCCGCACCAATCGGCCTACTGCGCGTCGAAGTTCGCCGTGCGCGGCTACACCGAGGCGCTGCGCCACGAGCTCAAGGGCACGGGCGTGCGCGCCGCCGTCGTCCATCCCGGCGGCGTGAAGACCAACATCGTCAGCAACGCGCGCTTCCGCTCCGACGGCCGCGGCCACGCCGACGTCACGGAAGCAGCGGCGGAGTTCGCCACGATCGCGCGCACCACGCCGGAGAAGGCCGCGCAGATCATCCACGAGGGGATCGAGAAGGGCAAGGCGCGCATCCGCGTCGGCCCGGACGCGGTCCTGCTCGACCTGCTCGTGCGCGCCGCCCCGACCAAGTACTACGACATCGTCGAGCGCCTCGACGGCCTGATCCGGAGGGGACGATGACCGACACCACCATCATCGACGGCGTGCCGCCCGGGCCGCGCATGCCGATGGCGCTCCAGACGCTCGGCGTGCTCACCCGCCAGCGCCCGTTCCTGGAGCGCATGCGCCGCCGCTTCGGGAACATGTTCTCGATCGACGTCCTCGCGCTCGGCCAGATGGTCGTCCTCGCCGACCCGGCGCTGATCAAGCACACGTTCCAGGCCGACCCCAAGGTGCTGCACGCCGGGTCGCGCTCGCCGCTGCGCCGCGTCCTGGGCGACAACTCGCTCCTCGGCATCGACGAGGACCATCACATGGAGCAGCGCAAGCTCCTGCTCCCGCCGTTCAAGGGCCAGCGGATGAAGGCCTACGAGCCGATCATCGAGGAGATCGCGATCGCCGAGATCGCGACGTGGCCGACCGGCGTCGAGTTCCCGACCGCGAAGTCGATGCAGCGCATCACGCTGCGGGCGATCCTGCGCGCGGTCTTCGGCGCCGACGGCGCCCGGCTCCACGAGCTCGAGGAGATCCTGCCGCGGTGGACCGACATGGGGCAGGGCCTGTCCCGGTTCCCGCAGATCCAGAGGGACCTCGGCCCGTGGAGCCCGTGGGGGCGCTTCCTCCGGATCCGGACGCGCGTGGACGCGATCCTCGACACGCTGATCGACGACGCCAAGCGCGACCCGGACGTGACCGAGCGCCCCGACGTCCTGGCCCTGATGGTCCAGGCCCGGCGCGACGACGGCAGCCCGCTGTCCAACGCGGAGATCCGCGACCAGCTCGTCACGATGCTCGCCGCCGGGCACGAGACGACCGCGCACACGCTGAGCTGGGCGGTCGAGCGCCTGCGCCGCCACCCGCAGATCCTGGACCGGCTGACCGACGAGGTCGACGCCGGCGACAAGGCGCTGCGCGACGCGACGATCCGCGAGGTCCAGCGCATGCGCCCCGTGATCTCGTTCTCCGGCCGCCACACGATGCAGCCGTTCGAGGTCGGCGGCTACCGGATCCCTAAGGGCCACCTGATCGGCCTCAGCGCCGGGCTGACGCACTACGACCCCAACCTCTTCCCGCACCCCGACGTCTTCGACCCGGACCGGTTCCTGGACGCCACGCCCGGCACCTACGAGTGGATCCCGTTCGGCGGCGGCCGCCGGCGCTGCATCGGCGCGACGTTCGCGCACATGGAGCTCGACGTCGTCCTGCGCGTGATCCTCGAGCGCGTCCGCTTCGCCCCGACCGACGCGCCCGACGAGCCCTGGAAGTTCAAGGGCGTCGCGTGGAGCCCGGCGGGCGGCGGCATGGCCCGGATCGAGCGCCGGCCCGCGCGCACCGCGTCGCGCGCGCCGGAGGCCGCGACGGCCGCCGCATAGACGATGACGACGGCCGACCCCGAGCGCGCCGGCCTCCGGCTCCCGCCGCCCGGCGGGTTCCGCGAGCGGCTGCTGCTCGGGATGGCCGACGCGATCCGCGAGCACGGGTCGCTCAAGCCGGTCACGGTCGCCGAGGTCGTTCGCCGCGCCCACACGTCGCGGCGGACGTTCTACCAGCACTTCGCCGACCGCGACACGTGCTTCCTGGCGCTGTTCGACCTCGTCAGCGCCGGGCTGCTGGAGACGATCGCCGACGCCGCGACCGGCGACGGCCCGTTCGCCGAGCGCCTGGAGCGCGCGGTCGCGGCGTACCTCGGCACGGTCGCCGCCGAGCCGGTCCTCACCCGCGTCTGCATCCAGGAGACGCCGGCGCTGAGCCCGGACGGCATGGAGCGCGTCCGGGCGCTGCACGAGCGCTGGGCGCGCCAGATCATGCTGCTGGTCGAGGAGGCGCGCGCCCACGACGCGACGCTGCGGCCGCTGCCGTTCGAGGTCGCGACGATCATCACCGGCGGCTTCCGCGACCTCGTGATCACGGCCCTCGAAGAAGGCCGCGACCTGACCGAGCTGCAGGACGTCGCGATCGACGTCCTGCGCCGGATCACGATCGCGTAGCCGCGCCTACCAGCCCTGCTCCCCGACGACCTGCCGCGTCGCGACGTTGAGCCGGTTCCACAGGTTGATGACGCCGACCTCGATCACGAGCGCGCCGAGCTGGTTGTCGTCGAAGTGCTCGCGGCAGCGCGCCCAGAGGTCATCGGAGACCCCTTCGGCGCCGTCGGCGACGCGGGTCAGCGCCTCGGTGAGCTCCAGCGCGACGCGCTCGGCGTCGGTGAAGTACGGGGTCTCGCGCCAGCTGGCCACCGACCACACGCGCTCCTCGCTCTCGCCGGCCCCGCGCAGCGCCTTGGCGTGCATGTCCGTGCAGACGCTGCAGCCGTTGATCTGGCTGGCGCGCAGGTGGACGAGCTCCAGGTCGATCCCGACCTTGGCGCGGCTGGTGGCCTTGGACAGCGCCTGGAGGGCGTCCATCGCGCCCGGGACGGTCACGGCGGGGTTGGGCATCCGGCTGGTCAACGTGGTCGTGTTCGACATGTTGTTCTTGCTCCTTGTCACATCGGAGGGGTTGAGATGGGTCATGGCCTTGACCGACCCGATCGCGAGGATGTGACAGCAGCCATGGATGACTTCGAAGCCCACCGCCCGCACCTGCACGCCGTCGCCACCCGGATCCTCGGCTCGCGCGCCGAGGCCGACGACGCGCTCCAGGAGGCGTGGATCCGCGTCGACCGCGCGGACACCAGCGGCGTCGAGAACATGGGCGGCTGGCTGACGACCGTCGTCTCGCGCGTGTGCCTGACGATGCTCGACGCGCGCCAGCGCCGCCGCGAGGAGGCGCTGGAGGCCGGCCGCCTGCCCGATCCGATCGTCACGCGGCCGGACGCGACGGCGCCCGATCCCGAGGGCCAGGCGCTCGCCGCCGACGCCGTCGGCGCCGCGCTGCTGGTCCTGCTCGAGGCGCTGCAGCCGGCCGAGCGGCTCGCGTTCGTCCTGCACGACGTCTTCGCCGTGCCGTTCGAGGACATCGCGCCGATCGTCGACCGCTCGCCGGCGGCGACGCGCCAGCTCGCGTCGCGCGCCCGCCGGCGCGTCCAGGGCGCCGAGCCCGACGCGCCGACCGCCGACCGCGAGGTCGTCGACGCGTTCCTGGCGGCCTCCCAGAGCGGGGACTTCGAGCGCCTGCTCAGCGTCCTGGACCCCGAGGTCGTGCTGCGCGCCGACGACGGCGGCGGCGCGCTCCAGATCCTCGAAGGCGCCCGGGCGGTGGCGTCCCGGGCGCGCTTCGGCGCGGCGGGGCGCGTCGCGCACGCCGCGATCGTCGACGGCCTGCCCGGCTTCGTCGCCACCGAGGACGGCGTGCCGGTCGCGGTGCTCGCGTTCACCGTCGCCGGCGGCCGCGTCACCGCGATCGACGCGCTCGCCGACCCCGCCCGCGTCGCCGCCCTGGACGTCGCGGCGGTGATCGGCGGCTGATCAGCCGTCCACGATCGAGCCCCGGAAGACGACCTCGCCGCCGACCACGGTCAAGGCCACCGGGTTGGTCGGCAGGGCGTCGGCGTCCAGGTCCACCGGGTCCTCGGCCATGACCGTGATGTCGGCCAGGAGCCCGGGCTTCAGCGCACCGAGCCGGTCCTGGTCGCCGGCCGTCTGCGCCGGCCGCGACGTGTAGCCCGCGAGCGCCTGCAGCGGCGTCAGCGCCTGGTCGTCGTAGGGCGCGCGGTCGGTGACGCCCGGAGGCCGGCGCAGCCGCGCGGCGGCCATGCCCTCGCGCCAGTCGTAGCGCGCGACGGGCCAGTCGGAGCCGAGCGTGACGTGCGCGCCGGACTCCCACAGCGAGCGGATCGGGAACGCGCGGTCGCAGCGGTCGCCGCCCAGGCGCTTGGACCAGTTGTCGGTCCGGTTGGGGTCCAGCCACATCATGTGCTGGGCCTGCATCGAGGCGATGACGCCCTCGGCGGCGAAGCGGGGAAGGTCGCCGAGCTGGAGCGTCTCGATGTGCTCGATGCGGTGCCGGACCCCCGGCGCCGCGCCGGACTTCCTGTAGGCGTTGAGCGCCTCGTGGACGCCGCGGTCGCCCGTGGCGTGCGTGACGACCTGGAAGCCCTGCTTGGCGAAGTAGTCGACGGCGCGGAAGTACTTGTCGATGTCGGGCCAGAACGGCGAGAGCCCCTCGCCCTCGGAGTCGGGCTCGAACAGCCAGCCGGTCCCGGTGTCGATGACGCCGTCGATGAACAGCTTCGCGACGCCCATCCGCCACCGCTCGCCGTGCTCGGTCCGGTGGCGCGCGTACGCCTCCCACGTCTCCTCGGGCGTGTTGGGCTGCGACCAGAACGGCATCACCATGCGCGTCGCCAGGTCGCCGTTGGCCTCCAGCTCGCGCAGGATGTCGAGCGTCTCGAGCGTGCCGTCCATCCCGTGGAGGCCGGTCATGCCGGTCGCGGCGAAGCGCTTGAGCTGGCCGGCCTGGATCGCGTAGCGCTCGGCGGCCGTGAGCGCCGGCATCGCGCCGTGGACGAGGTCCATCGCGCCCCGCTCGCGCAGCTCGCCGGTGGGCGCGCCGGCGGCATCGACGACGATCTCGGCGTGCTCGGGGAACGTCCGCGGACCGTCGACGCCCGCGAGCTCCAGCGCGCGCGGCGTCGCCAAGGCGGTGTGGAAGTCGACGAACGTCAGGATCGCGGGGCCGGCGCCGGCCGCCTCGGCGATGAGGTCGCCGCTGATGCCGGTCTCCGCGAACGCGTTGTAGTCCAGCCCGTAGCCGAGGACCCACTGGTCCGGCGCGCACGCCGCGCGCTCCTGCGCGACCAGACGGCGGATGTCGTCGAGCGTCCGCGCGTCCATGAGGTCGGCGCCGCGGGCGTCCAGCGCGCCGTGGAAGGGGTGGACGTGGGAGTCGACGATGCCCGGCAGCACCGCGGCGCCCTTCAGGTCCACCACCTCGGTCGACGCGCCGGCGGCCGCGCGGATCGCGGCGTCGTCGCCCACGGCGACGATCCGGTCGCCGGCCACGCCGACGGCGGTCGCGGTGGGCTGGTCGGGGTTCAGCGTGCGCACGCGCCCGTTGACGAGCGCGAGCTCCAGAGGGGGAGTCATGAGGGGGTTCCTTCGGTCTGGACGCGCGGGGCGCGCGTCGGCTTCCAGCCCGGGCGGGGGACAGAGGCCCGCAGGAGCTGGGTGTACGGCTGTTGCGGGCGGTCGAGGACGTCGGCGGTGCTGCCGCGTTCGACGACCTGGCCGCGGTGCATGACGATCGCGTCGTCGGTGATCTGGCGGACGACCGCGAGGTCGTGCGAGATCAAGATGTAGGACACGCCGGTCTGCTCGCGGATGTCGGCGAGCAGGTTGAGGATCTGGGCCTGGATCGAGACGTCCAGGGCGGCGACCGACTCGTCGAGGATCACGACCTGCGGCTCGGCCGCCAGCGCGCGGGCGATCGCGATGCGCTGGCGCTGGCCGCCGCTCAGCGCCCGGGGACGGGCGCGCAGCTGGCGGTCGTCCAACCCCACCAACTCGCCCAGCTGCGCGATGCGCTCGCGCCGCGCGGCCCTGTCGACGCCGGGCTGGTGCAGGCGCAGGACCTCGTCGATGGCCTGCTGGGCGCAGTGGCGCGGGTCCAGCGAGGAGTACGGGTCCTGGAAGACGATCTGGACCTCGCCGCCGCGCGCCCGGCGCTCCTTGGCGCCGCGGGCGGGCGCCGAGCGGTCGCGGCCGCAGGCGGTGATGGTCCCGGCCGTGGGCGTCTCCAGCCCGACGATCATCTTCGCCACCGTCGTCTTGCCCGAGCCGGACTCGCCGACGATCGCCAGCGAGCCGCCGCGCGGCACGGCCAGGTCGACGCCGTCGACCGCGACGACGTCGCCGAACTCCTTGCGCAGGCCCGTGGCCTCCAGGACGAGCTCAGCCATGGTGGACGACCTCCTCGGTCAGCCGCCCGCGCAGCTCCTCGGCGCGCAGGCAGCGGACGCGGCCGCCGTCGAGCTCGGTCACCGGCGGCCGCGTGGCGCGGCAGGCGTCGGTCGCGAACGCGCAGCGCGGCGCGAACGGGCAGCCGTCGGGCGCCTCGAACGCGCTGACCGGCCGGCCGGGGATCGCGGTCAGCCGGTGCACCGACGCGTCGATCGTGGGCCGCGCGGTCGCCAGCGACGCGGTGTAGGGGTGCAGCGGGTCGTCGTGGAGCTTGGCGCTCTCGCGCGTCTCGACGATCTGGCCGGCGTACATGACGCTCGTGCGGTCGCACACCGCGCCGGCCAGCTCCAGGTCGTGGGTGATGAACAGCAGGGCCATCCCGCGCTCGCGGCGCAGCTCGTCGAGGATCGCCATGACCTCGGCCTGCGTGGTGACGTCCAGCGCCGTGGTCGGCTCGTCGGCCAGCACCAGCCGGGGCTCGGTGAGCAGCATGGTGGCGATCATCACGCGCTGGAGCAGGCCGCCGGACAGCTCGTGCGGGTACTGCCTCAGGCGGCGCTCGCCGTCCGGGATGCCGACGTCGGCGAGCGCCGCGATCGCCTGCCGGCGCGCCGCGCCCCTGTCGACGTGGCGGAGCGTCCGCAGCGCCTCGGCCATGAAGTCGCCGATCGTGCGCACCGGGTTGACGTGCGCGCGCGGGTCCTGGAAGACCATCGCGACGGCGCCGCGGTAGTCGCGCAGGGCGCCGCCGCGCAGCGCCGCGACGTCGGCGCCGCCGAAGCGGATCGCTCCCTCGGTCCTCGCGCCGGCCGGCAGCAGCCGCGCGACCGCCCGCGCGGTCATCGACTTGCCCGAGCCGGACTCGCCGACCAGCCCGACGGCCTCGCCGGGGCCGATCGACAGCGACACGTCGTGCAGCACGGTCCGCAGCTCGCCCTCGACCGGGAGCTCCGTCGTGAGGTGCTCGACCTCCAGCAGCGCGTCGCTCATGCGGTCCGCACCGCCTCGCCGACGGGCGCGACCCGCGGCCACGGCCGGACCTGCTCGAGCGCCGCGCCGACCCGGAACGGCGTCACGTCGTCGTAGGTGCGGCCGACGAGCTGGACGCCCGTCGGCACGCCGTTGTCGGCGAACCCGGACGGCACGTTGAGCACCGGGCAGCGCGACATGATGTTGAACACCGGCGTCAGCGACGCCTCGAAGTGGTCGTCCAACACGACGCCGCCGACGGTCAGCGGCGTGTCGACGTAGCTCTCGCCGGCGACCAGCCCGCGCGTGGCGACCGTCGGGCACAGCAGCAGGTCGTAGTCCTCCAACAGCGCGCCGACCGGCGCGTAGAGCTCGGCCTCCAGCGTCTGCTTCTCCATCAGGCCGCCGCCCTCGGCGTAGCCGGCGAGCCGCGCCGCGAACGCCAGCGCGTAGTCGGTCGCGAGGTCCGGATGCGCGCCGGCCTCCGCGCCGATCCAGGCGCCGAAGCCCAGGTGGAAGTGGATCGACGTCGCGCGCAGCACCTTGTCGCGCGGGACGACGAGGTCGACCTCCTCGACGGTGGCGCCCGCAGCCCGCAGCGCGTCGGCGCAGGCCAGCGTGTTGGCCCGGATCTCCGGGTCGACCGGCCAGGAGCCGAGGTCGACCGACACCGCGATCCGCATTCCGGCGAGGTCGCCGTCGAACGCGACCGGCAGCTCGTACTTCGGGCGCAGCGAGGCGATGTCGCTCGGGTCCGGCCCGGCGATCGCGTTCTCGTACAGCGCGGTGTCGGCGACCGTGCGCGCGAGCGGCCCGCAGTGGCAGTAGATGTCCAGGTTGAACGGCGGCTCGACCGGGACGCGGCCGTAGGGCGGCTTGAAGCCGACGACGCCGTTGAAGGACGCCGGGACGCGGATCGAGCCGCCGATGTCGCTGCCGGAGGCGAGCGTCGTCGTGCCCGCGGCCAGCGCGGCGCCCGCGCCGCCGGACGAGCCGCCGACGCCGAACTCGGGATTCCACGGGTTGCGCGTGACGCCGTGGATGCGCGAGTGCGTGAAGAACGCGCAGGAGAACTCCGGCGCGGTGGTGCGCGCGTGGACGATCGCGCCGGCGTCGAGCATCCGCTGCGCGAACGCCGAGGAGTGCTCAGCGATCAGGTCCTTGTAGATCAGCGACCCCTGCGTCCACGGCTGGCCGGCGACGGCCTCCTCCTCCTTGACCGCGCACGGGAGGCCCTCCAGCGCGCGCGGCGGCGGCCCGCCGTTCTCGGCCCACGCGGTGTAGCGACGCTCGGCGGCCCGGGCCTCCTCGCGGGCGGCCTCGTGGCGCTCGTGGACGAGCGCGCCGACCGTCGGCTCGACGGCCTCGGCGCGCGCGATCACGGCGTCGAGCAACTCGACGGGGGAGAGGCTGCGCTCGCGGAAGCCCGCCAGGGCCTCCGTCGCGGAGATGGCGTACAACTCGGTCATTCAGCGTCCTTCGCTGTCCTTGGCGGCCAGGCGCTCGCCCAGCAGGTTCACGGCGACGACGACCACGACGATGCACAGGCCCGCGGTCAGCGACTCCATCGGATAGCCCTGCAGCACGCCGCTCTGGCCGGTGGCGACCATCACGCCCCAGTCGGCGGTCGGCGGCTGGACGCCGAGGCCGATGTAGGAGATGGCGGCGAAGTCGACCATCGCGTAGCCGAAGGTGAGCGTCGCCTGGGCGACGATCAGCGGCAGCAGGTTCGGCGCCAGGTGGCGCGCGCAGATCGCCACCGCGCCGAGGCCCTGGACCTCGCACGCGGCGATGTACTCGCGCGCCCGCTCCCGCAGCGCGGCGCCGCGCAGGACGCGCGCGATGTACGGCGTGTAGGCCAGGCCGAGCGCGAGCGTCGGCGCCGTCAGTCCCGCGCCGAACACCGCGGCGGCCAGGATCGCCAGCAGGATCGCGGGGAACGAGAACAGGATGTCGAGGGCGGTCGAGATGGTGGAGTCGACCCAGCCGCCGGCCCAGGCGGCGGCGATGGCCAGCGTGGTGCCCGCGCCCATCGACACCGCGACGACCAGGAACGGCCCGGCCATCGACGTGCGGGCGCCGGTCAGCAGGCGGCTGAGCAGGTCCCGGCCCTGGCCGTCGAAGCCCAGCGGGTGGCCGGCGACCGGCCCCACGAAGGCGTTGGTCAAGTTGGAGGCGTTGGGGTCGTCCGGCGCCAGCAGCGGCCCGAAGATCGCCAGGAACACGGCGATCCCGACGATGACCGAGCAGACGACGAAGACCACGTCGTTGGCCGCCACGCGGCGCCGGCGCGTGCGCGCCTGCTCGAGGGCGACGCCGGGGGCGGTCATGCGGCCCGGCTCCCGATCGTCACGCGCGGATCCATGAAGGCGTACAGCAGGTCGACGATCGCGTTGGCGACCACGAACGCCGCGACGAAGATCAGCGCGATGCCCTGCACGACGGCGAAGTCCTTGCTGAGCGCGGCCTGGACCAGCGCGGCGCCGAGGCCGTCGAGGCTGAACGCGCGCTCGACCACGGCGCTCAGCGCGATCAGCGAGGTGATGGTGATGCCCACGACCGTCGTCACCGGGATCGCCGCGTTGCGCAGGACGTGGCGGCGCACGACCTGCGGGTACGGGATCCCGCGGCTGACCGCCGTCTGGACGTGCTCGCGGCCCATCTCGGTCCGGACGGCCACGCGCGTGACGCGTACGACGATCGCCATCGCGCTCAGCGCCAGCGCGATGGCCGGCAGCGTGAGGTGCTTGATCCCGTCGACGAAGCCGTCGCCGGCGCCCAGCGCGGGGAACCACCCCAGGTTGACCGAGAAGACCGACAGCAGCACGATCGCCGCGACGAACGACGGCACGGCCGCGAACACGGTCGTGACCACGACGATCGACGAGTCCAGGAGGCCCTTGCGCAGCCCGCTGAGCACGCCGAGCCCGACGCCGAAGACGATGATCAGGATCGCGGCGTAGAGCACCAGGTCGATCGTGGTCCCGATCCGCGCGCCGATGACCGAGGTCACCGACTCGCGGAAGGCGATCGACGTGCCGAGGTCGCCGTGCAGCACGTTGCCCAGCCAGTGGACGTAGCGCTCCAGGAACGGGTCGTCGAGGTGGTACTGCGCGCGCAGCTGGGCGACGGCCTCCGGCGGCAGCGTGCGGCCGCCGGAGAGCGTCGAGAGCGGGTCGCCCGGCGCGAGGTCCAGCGACGCGAACACCACGAAGCTCGACACCAACAGCGCCCCGACCAGCATCGCCGCGCGTCGTGCGGCGAAGGCCCACATCGCTACTTGCCTCCCAGGAGGTTGGCCCACGGGCCGCCCATGTAGGTGAACGACGCGGGCGAGCCGGTCAGCTTGCTGGACGTGATGAGCACGTTGTCGGGCGCGGCCATCGGGATCCACGGCAGCTGCTGCATGATCCGGTCGCCGGCCTGGGCGACGAGCTTGGCGCGGGCGTCCGGGTCGCCGGTCGAGCGCGCCTTGTCCATCAGGTCGTTGATCTGCGGGTCCTTGAAGCCGTCGTAGTTCTGGCTGCCGTCGGGCGCGACGAACGTGTTGTAGAACGCGGCCGGGTCGGCGTAGTCGGGGTAGTTGACGGTCGGGAAGCCGTCGACGCCCTCGCGGTCCTTCGGGTCGGTGAAGAAGTTGATGAAGTTCTGGGCCGAGACCGCCTTGAACTTCACCTTCAGGCCGATCGCCTCGCCGGCCGAGCGGATCGCGTTGGCCGACGTCGCGAGGTTGGAGACCTCGGAGGTCATGCCGAGCGTGACCGTCTTGCCGCCGGCACCGGCCTGCTGGACCAGGGCCTTGGCCTTGGCCACGTCCTGATCGGGATCGGGGAGCTTGGCCCAGTCGTCCTGGAAGACCTGCTTGCCGTAGCCCCACGTGCCGGGGTTGGCCACCGTGCGCGGCATCTGCGCGCCGCCCTTGTAGACCTGCTGGATGTAGGCCTTGCGGTCGATGGCCAGCGACAGCGCCTGGCGGACGCGGACGTCGCCGAGCGCGCCCTTGAGGCTGGAGACCACGATCGCGTCCGTCGCGAAGGACGGGCCCTCGGTGACCGTGACCTTGTTGTTGGCCTTGAGCTGGTCGAGCGTCCCGAGCGCCTGCGGGTAGGAGCCGTCGATGCCGCCGGTGATGAAGCCGGTGGTCAGCGAGGCCTCGTCGGGGACGCCCTTGAAGTCGATCTCGGCGACCTTGGCCTTCGGCTCGCTCCAGTAGTTGTCGTTCTTGACGAGGCTCAGCTGCGCGCCGGCCTTCCAGGAGCCGACCTTGTACGGGCCGGCGCAGACGATCCCGCCCTTCGGCGTGCCCAGGGCGCGGCCCTTGGACTGCGCGTAGGCCTTCTCGACGACGACGCCCGGCATCTGCGAGAGCTCGCCGTCGAGCCAGTAGTCGGGCTGCGTGAGCTTGATCGTGACGGTGTGGCCATCGGTCGCGGCGATCGACTTGACCCGCGTGAAGACGGCCGGGTAGAAGCCGCCGGCCTTGGGGTCGGCGGCCCGCTTGAGGCTGAACACGACGTCGGCGGCGGTGACCGGCTGGCCGTCGGAGAACGTCGCGCCGTCGCGCAGCCTGAAGATCGTCGTCGTGTCGTCGGGGTGCTGCGGCAGGTCCGACAGCCCGGGCGCGAGCGTGCCGTCGGGCTGCTGCTTGATCAGCGAGTCGCAGAGCGCGGTGACGACCGTGTTCTCGGGGTAGTCGAACGCCTGGATCGGGTCCAGGGTGCCGACCTCGCGGTAGGTCGCCCAGGTGATCTTGTCCACGGCGCTGGTCGCCGCGGGCGTCGTCGCGGGCAGGGCGGTCGTCGAGGTGGGGGCGGCGGCGGCGTTGGCGCCGGTCGCCGTCGATGGGGCGGCCTTGCCGCAGCCGGTCATCGCCAGCGCGGCGAGGGCGGCGACCGCCGCGGGAGCAAGCAGGACTCGCGTCATGGTGTGCGTTCTCCGTCGTCTTGGATGGGGGGACCGGGCTCTGCGCCGCGGTGCTGGGCGGCGAGGCGCTCGATGGCGTCGATGATCAGGTCGCTGCCGAAGTCGAAGCTCGCGTCGAGATCGGGGAAGAGGTGCGGCGCGGCGCGGACCACGGTGGGGTACTCACCGGTCGGCAGCATCGCGTAGACGCGGCGCATCGCCTCGGCGTCGCGCAGGCGCGGGTCGCCGGCGTGCTCGACCAGGGCGTAGTAGAGGCCCGTGCCGACGATGTGGTTCTCGATGACCTGGAACATCCGCGCCGCGTCGGCGTCGGAGAGGCCCTGGTTGCAGAGCGTGCGCATCGTGCCCTCCGCGATCCGTTGGAGGCTCGGCGTGTCGTCGGGCTGGACGGCGAGCAGCATCGAGAGGTCCGGGTGGCTGCGGTAGCGGTACATCGCGTGGCGCAGCTCGGCCTTGAACTGGTCGCGCCAGGGCAGCGAGGGGTCGACGGGCGGCTCGGTGCCGAACAGCCGGTCGGCGAGCTGGACGAGCAGCTCCTGCTTGTTGCGGAAGTGGCGGTAGACCGCGGTCGGATCCACGCCGAGCTCCGCGCCGATCCGGCGCATGGTGAGCTTGCCGACGCCCTCGCTCTGCGCGATCGCCTCAGCCGCATCCAGGATGCGCTCGCGGTCCAGCCGCGGCCGCGCCGGCTCCCCGGCGATCGCCATGACCTCCTCCATGGCGCGGCACCGTACGCCGAACGAAGCACCGATGTCAACAGCGTTGACACGACTGTGGACCGAATGGCGGTCAGCCTGCCGACTCCTTTGGACCACGTGGCGGTACCGCGATGGGATAGGGCGGCCTACTCGGGCTGGAGCGGGCGGGCGCTGGCTCGGATGCGCGGCGCGGCGCGTAGGCTGCGCGCGTCATGGGCTTTGCCGCGATCGCCACGCCGCATCACCTCGCGACGGCTGCAGGGATGCGGGCGTTGGAGGGCGGTGGGTCGGCGGTCGACGGCGCGTTGGCCGCCGCGGCGGTCCTGACGGTCGTCTACCCGCACAACTGCGCGCTGGGTGGCGACCTCATCGCGCTGCTGCGCGAGCCGGATGGCGAGGCGGTCGTCGTCAACGCGAGCGGGCCGGCGCCGGCCGGTGTCGACGTCGAGGCGCTGCGGGCGGCCGGCGACACGATGCCGATCGTCGGCGTGGACGCGGCGACGGTCCCGGGGCTCGTGGCCGGCTGGGGCGCGCTGCACGAGCGCGCCGGGCGGCGCCCGTGGGCGGCGGCGCTCGTGGAGGCCGAGGCGCTGGCGCGTGATGGCGTCGCGGTCGCGCCGGGCCTCGCCGCGGCGATCGCCGAGGTGCCCCGGCCGATCGCCGATCCGGGACTGCGCGCGCTGCTCGACGGGGGCGACGTCCTGCGCCAGCCCGCGCTGGCCGGCACGCTGGCGGAGCTGGCGGCCGCGGGGCCACGCGCGCTCTACGAGGGTCGGCTGGCGGCGCGGTTCGCCGCCGGGCTCGCGGCGCTGGGCAGCAGGATCACGGCCGCGGACCTCGCCGCGTTCGCGCCGTCCGTCGAGGCGCCGCTGCGGGTCGCGCTCGACACCTACAACCTGCTCACGGCCGGCCCGAACTCCTCCGGGATCCTGCTCGCGCAGGCGCTCCTGGCGCTCCAGGCCGCGGGCCTCGACGACCCGCTCGGCGCCGACGCCGGCACGCTGGCGTCGATCTTCGCCGCCGGCAACGACCAGCGCGAGCGGACGCTGGGCGATCCGCGGTTCACGGCGCAGGACCTGCCCGCGTGGCTGGCGCCGGAGGCCGTCGCCCGCGCCGTCGACCACCGGCCCGACGCGCTGCCGGCGGTCGCGCGGCCGACCGGCGACACGATCGCGATCGTCGCCACCGACGCCGACGGCCGCGCGGTCTCGCTCATCCAGAGCCTCTTCCACAGCTTCGGCGCGCAGGTGCTCGAGCCGTCCACCGGCATCCTGTTGCACAACCGCGGCTCGGCGTTCTCGCTGCGGCCCGACCATCCCAATGTGATTGCCCCGGGCAAGCGCCCGATGCACACGCTGATGCCGGTCGTGGTCGAGCGCGACGGCGCCCTGCTCGGCGTCCTCGGGACGATGGGCGGCAAGGTCCAGGCGCAGATCCACGCCCAGCTGCTCGTCCACCTGCTGGGCGGCGCCGGCGCGCAGGAGGCGGTCGCCGCGCCGCGCTTCGCGGTCGGCGCGACGGCGATGGGCGAGCCGGCGTCGACCGTCCGCGTCGAACGCGACTGCGATCCCGCCGCCGTCGCCGCGCTGGCCGCCGCCGGGCTGGCGGCGACGCTCGTCGCGCCCTACAGCGAGTGGCTCGGCCACGCGCACGCGATCTGGTGCGACCCGCCGTCGGCCGGGTCGGACCCGCGCGCCGACGGCGCCGCCGCGCTGGCTTGAGCCGCTAGCCGCGCGCCGCCGCCGCGGCGCGCTCGATCGCGTCCAGGATCGCGTCGGTCGCGCGGTCGAACGCCTCGTCCATGTCGCCGAACAGGTACGGCGCCGCCGCGCGCGTCCGCGGGAACTCGTCGGCCGGCAGCAGCGCCATCGCGCCGCGCAGCCCCGTGAGGTTGTCCAGGCGCGGCTCGGGCCGCTGCTCGACGACGGCGAAGAACACGCCCGCGCCGACCACGTGCGTCTCGATCACCTGGTACCAGTCGGCCGCCGCGTCGTCGGGCAGGCCGATCTCCGCCAGCAGCTCGAGCGTCGTCTCGGTGACCCGCAGCAGCGCCGGCAGGTCGTCGGACGCCTTGGCCAGCAGCAGCGCGAGCTCCGGATGGGTCCGGTAGCGCTCCAGCCCGTGGCGGACCATCGCGTGCACCCGCTCGCGCCACGGCAGCGTCGGGTCGATCTCCACCTCGCGGCCGAACAGGCGGTCGGCGAGCTGCACGAGCAGCTCCTGCTTGTCGCGGAAGTGGCGGTAGACGGCCGTCGGGTCGGCCCCGAGCTCGGTCCCGATCCGCCGCAGCGTGAGCTTGTCGATGCCCTCGCGCCGCGTGATCGCCTCGGCGGCATCGAGGATCAGCTCGCGGTCCAGCCGTATGCGCCCCGCGAGCTTCGTCTTCGCCATCGATCAGCCACCGTACGAGGCGCCGCCGATGGAGGCAAGCGTCACGAGGCGGGCTCGCGCCCCTCCAGCCAGAACGAGAACAGCAGGATGACCAGGCCGCCGAGGCTCAGGCCGACGGCGACGACCATCGGCGCGGTGAGGCCGAGGCCGGCGGCCAGGACGATGCCGCCCAGCCAGGCGCCCAGCGCGTTGGCGATGTTGAAGGACGAGTGGTTGAGCGCGGCCGCCAGCGTCTGGGCGTCGCCGGCGACGTTCATCAGCCGCATCTGCAGGCCGGTGGGCAACATGAGGGACATGCCCAGGAAGAACACCGTGATGGGCGCCAGGACCGGTGAGGCGGACGTGACCGCGAACGTCCCGAACAGCGCGGCCATGCCGAGGCACGCGCCGACCATCGCCTTCTTGGGCGAGTGGTCCATCAGCCGGCCGGCCGCGAGGTTGCCGGCGACCATGCCGCAGCCCCAGATCGCGAGCACGAGCGGGACGACGCCGAGCGGCAGGCCCGAGCGGTCGGTGAGGATCGGCGAGATGTAGGAGTAGACCGCGAACATCCCGCCGCCGCCGATCGCGCCGGTGGCGACCGCGAGCAGGACCTGCGGGCGGCGCAGCGCGGTGAGCTCGCGGCGCATCGTCGCGTGGTGGTCGGGCGGCGTGTCCGGGACGACCTTGAGCACCGAGGCGGCGGTCAGCGCGGCGAGCGCGGCGGCGCCGACGAGCGCGACGCGCCACCCGAACGTCTGGCCGAGCCAGGTCGCGAACGGCACGCCGACGACGTTGGCGACGCTCAGCCCCAGGAGGACGCGCGAGACCGCGCGCGCCTTCAGCCCGGGCGGCGCGAGGTCGGCCGCGACGAGGCTCGCGACACCGAAGTAGGCGCCGTGCGGCAGCCCGGTCAGGAAGCGCGCGGCCATCAGGGTGGGGTAGCTGGTCGCCATCGCGCTGAGCAGGTTGCCGGCGGCGTAGGCCACCATCAACCCGACGAGCAGACGGCGCCGCGGCAGCTTGGCGCCGAGGCCGGCGAGGACCGGCGCGCCGACGACGACGCCCAGCGCGTAGGCGGAGATCACGTGGCCGGCGGTCGGGATCGAGATGTCGACGCCGCGGGCGATCTGCGGCAGCAGGCCCATGGCGACGAACTCGGTCGTGCCGATGGCGAAGCCGCCCAGCGCGAGCGCCATTAGGGCCGTGGGGAGTTGGGGAGCGGGGAGGCGCGAGCGGAGCCTTGGACGCTCGCGGACCAGCGTGGCGGAGGTCACTGGTTCTACGAATAGCGAACCAGAGGCCCGATCGGTGTGTGAGTTCACACACCTTCACGTTGGCGAAGGGCGCCTACGCCGGCTGCTGCGTGCCCGGCCACGCCGGGAGGCCGTCGATCGAGGCCGTGTTCTTTGTGGTCTTGTACTTGTCCATCGCGTCCGGGCCGTCCTTGCGCAGCTTGCCCTCGGCCCACTTGGTGGCGTTGGTCCGCGGCCCGATCTGGTCCATCAGCGGCACGCCGAAGCCGCAGGCGTCGGCGATCCGCGTCACCTCGACGCGGACGATCGCGCGGCGGGTGGAGTCGACCTCGGGCTCCTCGAAGGCCAGGGTCTCGCGCAGCGGCTCGAAGCGCTCGTCCTCGGCCCAGATCGGCTCGCCGCGCCCGTGGAGGCGCAGAATGCGCGGCGGCCCCTCGAACGCGCAGAGCATGATCACGATGCGTCCGTTCTCCTGCAGGTGCGCCGCGGTCTCGGCGCCGCTGCCGACGACGTCGAGGTAGGCGACCTCGTGCGGGCCGACGACGCGCAGCGTCCCGATCGGGCCCTTCGGGGAGACGTTGACGTGTCCGGCGGCGTCCAGCGGCGCCGTGCCGACGAAGAACAGCGGCTGCCGTGCGATCCACTGCGCCAGCTTCTCGTCGAGATCTCCTCGTAGATGCGGCCCATCGGGACACTGTAAGCCCCGGTCGCGGGGTAGCGTGGGGACTCGAACCAGGCAACGAGTCAACGAGCAGGAGGACGGGATGCCGGCCAAGGGCCATGCGCAGTGGAAGGGCGACCTCAAGGGCGGGAGCGGGACGTTCACCGCCGGCGACGGCAGCATCGCGGGCGACTACTCCTACAAGTCGCGCTTCGAGGACGGGCCGGGCGCGAACCCCGAGCAGCTGATCGCGGCGGCGCACGCGTCCTGCTTCTCGATGGCGCTGTCGAACATCCTGGCCGAGGACGGCACGCCGCCGGACGCGGTCGACACCGACGCCGTCGTCACCCTGCGGCTGGTCGACGGCGCGCCGACGATCACGTCGGTCAAGCTGACGACCGTCGGCCGCGTGCCCGGCATCGACGCGGCGACGTTCCAGAGGCACGCCGAGCAGGCGAAGGCCGGCTGCCCGGTGAGCCGCGCGCTCGCGGGCGTGCCGGAGATCACGCTGGAGGCGTCGCTGGCGAGCTAGCGGGAGGGCGGGAGCCGCTGGCCCTCCGCCGACGCGTACAGCAACTCGATCGTCCGGGCCTGGCCGATGGCGTCGGCCGGGCCCAGCAGCGGTGGCCGCTCGCCGCGGGCCGCGGCCTCGATGTCGGCCACCTGCAAGGCGTAGTGGTTGATGCCGTCGAAGGCCTCGCGCTCGACCAGCGTGCCGGACTCGTCGTAGCGCTCGATCGCGGCGTCCCGCGCGTGCCAGGGGTCGGGGAGGCGGAGGCGGCCGGCGTCGCCGAGCAGCTCGAGCCCGAACCGGTCCGGCCCGACGAACGCGCAGTCGAACGTGGCCAGGACATCACCGTCGAACCGCAGCTGTCCGGTCAGCGCGAGGTCGACGCCGTCGCCGCCCTCCACGCGCAGCGCCTTCGCCTCGACCGGCTCGCCGCCCGCGAACGTCCGCGACGCCGACACGCAGTAGCACCCCAGGTCCATCAGGCTGCCGCCGTCCATCGCACGGATCACCCGCGCGTCGGCCATGTCGGCCAGCGGGAACGCGAAGTCGCTCCGGATCAGCCGCAGCTGGCCGATCGCGCCGCCGGCCACGAGCTCCTGCGCCCGCGCCACCTGCGGATGGTGGCGCCACATGAAGCCCTCCGACAGCACGCGCCCGGACGCCTCCGCCACGGCGAACGCCGCCTCGACCTCGGCCACGCGCCGCGACAGCGGCTTCTCGCACAGGACGTGCTTGCCGGCCTCCAGCGCGCGCGTCGCCCACGGCAGGTGCAGGCTGTTGGGCAGCGACACGTACACGATGTCGATCTCGGGATCGGCCAGCAGCGCCTCGTACGACCCGTACGCCTTGGCGATCCCGTGCTCGCGAGCGTACGCGGAAGCCCGCGCCTCGTCCCGCGACGCGACCGCGACCACGTCCGCGTTGCCCGCGCCCAGGATCGCCTGGTTGATCCGCGCGGTCGACAGCAGTCCCCAGCGCATCTACACCACCACCTTGGTCAGCCACGCGGCGACCGCCGGCGCGACGAGCTTGCTCCCGGAACGCAGGCTGTGATCGCCCGGCACCACGACGACCTCGCGCAGCGGCGCGGCGGCGGGCGGCATCCCGAACGGGTCGCGCTCGCCCTGGACGATCAACACGGGGACCTCGACCGCCTCCAGCTCGGGCAGCCGCGTCTTCAGCTCCGCGTCCGGCCTGCGCCGCGGCGGATGCAGCGGGAACGCGAGGCACAGGACCGCCGCCACGCCGGTCGCGCCCGCCGTGCGGCACGCCACGCGCGCGCCGGAGGACCGGCCTCCGGAGACAATGGCCAGGCCATCGAACGCCCCGGCCTCCAGCGCCGCGTGCACCGCCAGCCACGCCGCGTCGAGCTGCCCCACCGGCGCCACCGACCGCCGCCCCGCGACGCGGTAGGGCTGCTCGACCCGTGCGACGCTCACGCCGGAGTCCAGCGCCGCCCGCCGCGCCGCCATGAGGTCCGGCGCCGTCACGCCGCCGCCCGCGCCGTGCCCGATGAGCAACGCTGCGCGCTCGCCGCCGGCCCGCGCCAGATGCGCCCGCGCCACACCGTGCGGCGTCTCGATCTCGACGACCTCGTCGTCGCTGTCTTCAGCCATCGCCTCCGATCCTGCCAGGATGGAGGCGATGCAGGAACCGTCGTCCGATCCGGTCCGCGTGGACAAGTGGCTGTGGGCCGCGCGCCTGGTCAAGACGCGCCCGCTCGGCGCCGAGGCGGTCAAGGGCGGCCGCGTCCAGATCAACGGCCACGCGGCCAAGCCCAGCAAGGACGTCCGTCCGGGCGACCGCCTGGAGCTGACGACCGGCCCGGTCAAGGTCACCGTCGTGATCAAGGGGACCGCCGAGCGGCGCGGTCCGGCGTCCCTGGCCCAGCAGCTCTACGACGAGACCGCGGAGTCGATCGCCGGCCGCGAGGCCTACGCGGAGCAGCGCCGGCTGGAGGCCCAGGCGATGGCCCAGACGCCGAGCTACTACGACCGCGGCGGCCGGCCGACCAAGCGCGACCGCCGGCGCTTCGAGACCGACCGCGAGCAGCGGCGCGACCGGGACCGCGGCGGCAGCCGCTAGGCCGCGCCGCGCCTCACGCCCTCGCGCCGCGCGCGCCCCGCTGCCAGCGCCGGCCGACCGGGTGGCTCGCCGCGATCAGGATCGCGAAGCCCAGCAGCGACCCCCAGACCAGCGGGTCGCTGATCGAGAAGTGCTGCAGCCGCGAGCCGAGCACGACGGCCAGCGTGATCAGCGGCAGCTCGCCGACCGCGGTGGTCCAGGCGAAGCGCATCAGCGGCACGCGCGTGGCGCCGGCCAGGTAGCCGACGAGGCTGAACGGCACGAACGGCAGCAGCCGCGCGACCAGCAGGAACGGCCAGCCGCCGCGCTCCATCATCCGCTCGGCGCTCTCCACCCGCGCGCGGCCGGCGAGCTTCTCGATCACCGGGCGCCCCGCGATGATGCCGAGCGCGTAGGTCCCGAGCGCCGACAGGAACCAGCCCGTCGCGCAGATCAGGATCCCCAGCGGGATCCCGTAGGTGAAGCCCGCAGTCAGGTTCGTGATCTCGGCCGGGAACAGCACCACGACGTGGGCGAGCATCAACCCGTACAACAACAGCACGCCGGCCACGCCGGTGCCGCGCAGCTGCTCGCGCAGCGCGGTCGTGTCGCCGCTGGCCGCGTGCCCGATCGCCTCGCGCAGCGGGTGCACGAGCAGGCACAGGGCGGCCAGGACCGCGACGCCGGCGAGCGCCAGGACGGCCTGGACCCAGCGGCGGTTGAGCACGGCCGGCGGCTCCGGGGCTCAGCGCACGCCGATGAGGTCCACGACGAAGATCAGCGTCTCGTCGGGGCCAATCGCGCCGCCGGCGCCGCGCTTGCCGTAGGCGAGGTTCGGCGGGATCGTGATCTTGCGCCGGCCGCCGACCTTCATGCCCGCGACGCCCTGGTCCCAGCCCGCGATGACCTGGCCCTTGCCGAGCCCGAACTTGAAGGTGTCGCCACGGTCCCAGGACGCGTCGAACTGGCTGCCGGTCTGCCACGAGACGCCGACATAATGCACTTCGACGATGTTCCCGGCGGTCGCGGCGTCGCCGTCGCCGACCTCGATGTCCTCGATCTCGAGCTGGTAGGAGGGCGGCCCGTCAGGGACCGACACCTCGGGCTTCTCGTTGGGGGCCATGCCGGGACGGTACCGTGCCGCCGCTCAGCCGCCGGCCAGCTTGACGTCGTAGCCCTGGGCCCGCAGCTCGGCGACGACCGTGTCCCGGTGGTCGCCCTGCAGCTCGATGACGCCGTCCTTGGCCGACCCGCCGACGCCGCAGCGCTTCTTCAGCCGGGCCGCGAGGTCGCGGAGCTGCTCGTCGCTCAGCGGCAGGTTGAACACCGTCGTCGCGGTCTTGCCCTTGCGGCCGGCGGTCTCGCGCCGCACTTTGACCGGTCCGGACGTCTGGCGCACGACCGTCTTCGGATCGCGCGCCTTGCGCAGGTCGCCGTCGCTGCTCGACCACACCATGTTGCTCTCGCGTCGGGCCATGACGACTCCAGGCTAATCGGTCATCGCCGCGCGCAGCTGCCCGAGCGCGCCGTCCAGCGCCGCCTCCAGCGGCCACAGCGCGCTCTCGGCGTGCGTGAGCAGCAGCCCGCCCTGCAGCGCGGCGAAGATCGCGGTGGCCAGGCGCCGCGGGTCGACGTCGTCGCGCAGCGCGCCGCCGGCCGCCATGCGCTCCAGGCCCGCCTGGAGCCGTTCTCGCCAGTCGATCAGGTAGCGGTGGATCTGCCCGGCCAGCTCGGGGTCGGTGCCCGCGGCCTCGGAGGCCAGCGACCCGATCGGGCAGCCCCAGCCGTGCTGGGCGTCGTAGTGCGCAAGCAGGTCGTCGCGCCACGCCAGCCAGTCCTCCCAGGTGTCGAGCGTGTCGAGCGCCGGCCGCTGGGCTTCGAGGACGCGCTGGCCCTGCAGGGCGACGACCGCGCGCACGAGCTCGGCCTTGCCGCCGGGGAAGTAGTGGAAGAGCTGGGACTTGGAGGTGGACGTGTCGGCGCGCACGTCGTCCAGGCCGGTGGCGCCGATGCCGGCGGCCAGGATCCGGTCGGCGGTCGCCGCGACGATCCGGTCGCGGGTGGCCTCGCCCTTGGCGGTGAGCTGCTGTGGTGGCACGCGTCCAGGGTAGTGGACCCGTCGGTCCACTCCGTGTGCTAAGAATGGACCATGCAGTCCAATCGACTCCCAGGCCGGACCGCGCTGGTCACCGGCGCCACCAGCGGCATCGGCCGCGCGATCGCCGCGGCGCTCGCTGCCGAGGGCGCCCACGTCGTCGTCAGCGGCCGCGACGCGCGTCGCGGCGAGGAGGCCGTGAGCGCCATCCGCGCCGCCGGCGGCCACGCCGACTTCGTCGCCGCCGACGTCGGCGCCTCGCCGGCCGCCGCCCGCGCCCTCGCCGCGGAGGCCACCGCCGCGCTGGGCGGGCGCATCGACATCCTGGTCAACAGCGCCGGGATCTACCCGAGCGGCCCGACCGCCGATCTGCCGGACGAGGCCGCCGAGGCGCTGTGGTCGGTCAACGTCCGCGCCCCGCACGCGCTGGTCGGGGCGATCGCGCCCGCGATGGTCGCCGCCGGCGGCGGCACGATCATCAACATCGGCTCGTGGATCTCCCGCATCGGCATGGCTCCCGGCCCGCTCTACAGCGCGACGAAGGCCGCGATCGAGGCGCTGACGCGCGCCTGGGCGGGCGAGTACGGCGCGGCCGGCGTCCGCGTCAACGCCGTCTCTCCGGGCGTGACGCGCACGCCCGGCAACGCGCACCACGCCGACGCCCTCGACGCGCTCGTGGCGCGGACGCCCGCCGGCCGCGCCGGGGAGCCGGAGGAGATCGCCAAGGCGGTGGTCTACCTCGCCTCCGACGACGCGTCGTTCGTGCACGGCGCGACGCTCGACGTGGACGGCGGCGTCCTGAACACGTTCGCCGCCTGACGGGCGCGTACCCTGCCGGCCATGGCGTACACGAACGCGGAGGGCCGGCAGGAGCTCCTGGACGAGCTGGGCAGCGCCGTCGACGCGATCGCGATCGCCGTCACCGCGCTCGGCGAGGCCTACGAGCTGCTCGACGAGCAGAGCGGCGACCGGCTGGAGGCGTCGCTGTTCCGGCCGGCGACGCACGCGTCGGGCCGCGCGCGGCGGACGTACTCCGAGTTCGCGCAGCGCCACGGGTTCCCGCCGCGGACGTTCGCGGCCGCCGCCGCGCGCCACGCGTCGGGGGCGCGCGGCCACATCGACGCCGCCGTCGAGGCGCTGCGCGGCGCCGACGACCTGCTCGCCGAGCTGCAGGACTCGATGCTCCCGGTCGAGGTCGGCGACCCCGAGGTGCGCGCCGGGATCACCGAGACGCGCGCGCTGCTCGGGCCGCTGCCCACCGCGGCGCGCGAGCTCGAACGCCTCCTCGGCCGCTGATCAGCCCTCCAGCCGCTCGGACTCCTCCAGCCACGCGGCCTCGGCCGCCTCGCGCTCGGCGACGACCGCGCGCAGCTCCTCGTCCAGCGCGCGCAGCCGGCCGGGATCGGTCGCCGCGGCGGCCATGTCCTCGTGCAGCGCGGCCTCGCGCTCGGACAGGCGGTCGATCGCGCGCTCCAGGCGGGCGACCTCCTTGCGCGCCGTGCGCTGCTCGCCGCCGGAGAGCCGCGCGCTCGCCGGCGCCGCCGCCTGGGCCGCGCGGGCGCCCGCGGCCTGGGCGGCCTCCAGCCGCGCCTCGTCGGCGCGTCGCAGCTCCAGGTACTGCTCGACGCCGCCCGGCAGGTGGCGCAGCGCGCCGTCGCCCATCAGGGCGTACACGTCGTCGCAGACGCGCTCGACGAAGTAGCGGTCGTGGCTGACGACCACCAGCGTGCCGGGCCAGCCGTCCAGGAGGTCCTCGAGCGCGGTGAGCGTGTCGATGTCCAGGTCGTTGGTCGGCTCGTCGAGCAGCAGCACGTTGGGCTCGTCCATGAGCAGGCGCATCAGCTGCAGGCGGCGCCGCTCGCCGCCGCTCAGGTCGGCCACCTTGGTGCGAATGCGCTCGCCGCGGAACCCGAAGCGCTCGGCGAGCATCCCGGCGGTCAGCTCCTCGCCGCCGGCCAGCGTGGCGCGGCCGCGGACGGCCTCCAGCGCCTCGAGCACGCGCAGGTCGCCGGGGATCTCGGCGGTGTCCTGCGAGAGGTGCGCGAGCCGGACGGTCTGGCCGCGGTCGACGGTCCCGCCGTCGGGGTGCTGCGTGCCTTCGAGGATGCGGATCAGCGACGTCTTGCCCGAGCCGTTGACGCCGACGAGCGCGACGCGCTCGCCCGGGCCCAGGCGCCAGGTCACGCGCCGCAGGACGGGCGCGCTGTTGTAGGACAACGAGATGTCCTCCGCCTCGATCACCTTGGTGCCCAGGCGGCGGGCGGCGAAGCGCAGCAGCTCGGTGCGGTCGCGTGCCTCGGGCTCGTCGGCGATCAGCGCGTTGGCGGCCTCGATCCGGAACTTCGGCTTGGCCGTCCGGGCGGGCGGCCCGCGGCGCAGCCACGCGAGCTCCTTGCGCAGCAGCTGCTGGCGGCGCTCCTCGCGGGCCGCGGCCTGGCGGTCGCGCTCGGCGCGCGCCAGCACGTAGGCCGCGTAGCCGCCCTCGTACTGGTGGACGGCGCCGTCGACGACCTCCCAGGTCTGCGTGCACACGGCGTCGAGGAACCAGCGGTCGTGGGTGACGACCAGCAGCGTCCCGCGCCGGGCGGCGAGGTGGCGCGCGAGCCAGTCGACGCCTTCCACATCAAGATGGTTCGTGGGCTCGTCGAGGAGCAGCAGCTCGGGCTCGTCGAGCAGCGTCTGGGCCAGCGCGATGCGCCGCCGCTCACCGCCGCTCAGTGGTGCGATGACGGTGTCCAGTCCGTTGGGGAAGCGCGTGACGTCGACGCCGCCGAGCAGCCCGTCGAGCACCGAGCGGAAGCGCGCGTCGGCGGCCCACTCGTGGTCGGCGCGGCCGCCGACGAGCTCGGTCCGGATGGTCTGGGTGGCGTCGAGCTCGTCGCCCTGGCCGAGCATGGCGAGCGACACGCTGCCGGTCCGCGTGACGGCTCCGGCGTCCGGCTCCTCGGTCCCGGCGATCAGGCGCAGCAGCGTCGACTTGCCGTCGCCGTTGGCGCCGACGACGCCGATACGCTCTCCGGCGTTGACGCCGAGCGTCACGTCGCGCAGCACCGAGCGGGCGGCGTAGCCCTTGTCGACGGACTTGAGGTTGAAGAGGTTGCGGGCGGTGGCCATGCGGTCTCTGCATCCTGCCGACTGCCGCGCGCTGACATCATCCCGACGTGAGTTCCCGGCAACCTGGGGTAGAGGGCTGACCATGATCGACGCTGGACGCCGTGACATCGACCGTGCCATCGCCGGGCTCGCCGCGCGCGTTCCCGCCGCGCTGGAGGTCCTCGCGCGGGTGGCCTACGACTACGCCTGGTCGTGGGATCCCGACGGGCCGGACGTGTTCGCCGCGATCGACCCGGACCGGTGGGCAGCGTGCGGCGGCAACCCCGTGCGGCTCCTGCAGGAGGCGTCGCTGGAGCGCCTGGAGGCCGCGGCCGCCGACGCCGCGCTCCTGGACCGCGCCGCCGCGCTGGACCGGCGGCTGAGCGAGCACCGGACGGCGCCGCCCTCGCGCGGCGGCGGGCCGGTCGCCTACTTCTGCGCCGAGTACGCGATCCACGCGTCGCTGCCGATCTACTCGGGCGGCCTGGGCGCGCTGGCCGGCGACCTCGTCAAGGAGGCGTCGGACCGGGCGCTGCCGCTCGTCGCCGTCGGGCTGCTGTACCGCCAGGGCTACTTCCGCCAGCGGATCGACCTGGCCGGCTGGCAGCGCGAGTACTGGCTGGACACCGACGCCGAGCGGCTGCCGGCGGCGCTGGTCACGGGCGACGACGGGCAGCCGGTGACGATCACCGTGCCGGTGCGCGACGAGGAGATCGTCGCCCAGATCTGGCGCGTCGACGTCGGGCGCGTCCCGCTGCTGCTGCTGGACTCCGAGCGGCCCGAGAACTCGGCGTTCGGGCGGTTCACGACGTCGCAGCTGTACGTCGGCTCGCCGGAGGTGCGGCTCGACCAGTACGCCCTGCTCGGCGTCGGCGGGCGGCGCGCGCTGGCGGCGCTCGGCGTCGAGCCAGAGGTCATCCACCTGAACGAGGGCCACGCCGCGTTCGGCGCGCTGGAGGAGCCGGGCGCGACGGTCGACGAGGTCGTCGAGCACGCGAGGGCGCACACGGTCTTCACGACGCACACGCCGGTCCCGGCGGGCAACGACGCCTATCCGGCGGGGGACGTCGCGCTGTTGTTGGAGCCCTTGATCGAGGCGCGCGGGCTCGCGGACCGCGAGGTCCTGGCGCTGGGGCGCACGCATCCCGACGACGAGCACGAGCCGTTCGGGATCACGCAGCTGGCGATCCGGACCGCGCGGGCGACCAACGCGGTGTCGCGGCGCCACGGCGAGGTCGCGCGCGAGATGTGGCAGGAGCTGTGGCCGGACAAGCCGCTGGACGCGGTCCCGATCACGCACGTCACCAACGGCGTGCACGTGCCGACGTGGATCGGGCGGCCGATGCGGTCGCTGCTGGACCGCCATCTCGGCGACGGCTGGCTGACGCGCGCGGCGGATCCGGCGACGTGGGAGGGCATCGACGCGATCCCCGACGCCGAGCTGATGGCCGTGCGGCGCGAGCAGCGCGCGGCGCTGGTGGACCTGGTGCGCGCGCGCATCCCGCGCGACCGGCTGGTCCGCGGCGAGGAGCGCGGGTACGCGCAGGCGGGGGAGGAGGCGTTCGACCCGGACGTGCTGACGCTGGGGTTCGCGCGGCGCGTGGCGACCTACAAGCGGCTGTCGCTGATGGTCCACGACGCCGAGCGGGCGCTCGACCTGCTGCGCGGGGTGGACCGGCCGGTGCAGCTCGTGGTCGCGGGCAAGGCGCATCCCAAGGACGAGCCGGGCAAGGCGCTCATCCAGCAGCTGCTGCACCTGCGCGGCGCGGTGGGGACCGAGCGCCGGGTGGTCTTCCTGGCCGACTACGACCTGGCGTCGGCCGCGCGGCTGGTCGGCGGGTGCGACGTGTGGATCAACCTGCCGCGGCCGCCGCTGGAGGCGTCCGGGACGTCCGGGATGAAGTCGGTGTTGAACGGCGGGCTGCAGCTGTCGGTGCTCGACGGCTGGTGGGCCGAGGGCTACGACGGGACCAACGGGTGGGCGCTGCCCGGCGACGTGGACGCCGACCACCAGGCCCAGGACGCGCGGGACGCGGCCATGTTGTATCGGTTGCTCGAGGACGAGGTCGTGCCGTCGTTCTACGCGGGCGACGGCGGGTGGGAGCGGCGGGTCAAGGCGTCGCTCAAGACGCTGGCGCCGCAGTTCTCGGCGACGCGCATGTTGCAGGACTACGAGCAGAAGATGTACGTGTCGACGCGGGCGGGCGTGGCTTAGGGGGTTACGCCACGCCGGCCTCCTTGAGCCAGGACCAGAGCTGGTCCTGGTCGATGACGGCGACGCCGAGCTTGTCGGCCTTGGTCGTCTTGGACGCGCCGACGTTGGCGCCGGCCAGGAGGTAGTCGGTGTTCTCGGAGACCGAGGAGGTCGCGGTCGCGGCGGCCTGCTCTACGAGGCGCGTGACCTCGGGGCGGCTGACCTTCGCGCCGGAGCGCGGATCGGTGAAGGCGCCGGTGATGACCACCGTCTTGCCCTTCAGCGGTGAGTCGCCGGCGGCGGCGACGTCGACGGGGCGGTCCTCGTCGTGGACGTCGAGGTCGACGCCGTGCTTGCGGAGGTTCTCGATCTCGGTGAGCGTCTCCGGGCGGTCGAAGAACGCGACGACCGACTCGGCGACCTTCGGGCCGATGTCCTTGATGGCGACGAGGTCGTCGACGGTCGCGTTCGCGATGTCTTCCAGGGACTCGTAGCCGGCGAGCGTCAGGCGCTTGGCGGTGCCGTCGGAGGCCATCGGGATCGCGAGGCCGATGAGCGCGCGGCGCAGGCCCAGGCCCTTGGAGCGCTCGATCGAGTCCACCATGTTGCGTGCCGAGACCTCGCCCATGCGCTCGTAGGTCTGGAGCTGGTCGGTCGTGATGGTGTAGAAGTCGGCGCGGGACTTCAGGACGCCGTCCTCGGCGAGCTTCTCGATCCAGACGTCGCCGACGCCCTCCATGTCCGCCGCCGGGCGCGAGGCCCAGTGCATCAGCCGGCGCGTGATCTGGGCCGGGCACTGAAGGTTCGGGCACCAGCGCTCCTCGCCGGTGCCGCGGATCTCCAGCTCGGTTCCGCAGGAGGGGCAATTGATGGGCGGGACGATGGGTTGCTCGGTGCCGTCCCGGTCCTCGGGGATCGAGCGGCCGGCGAAGGGGATGACGTCACCGCGGCGGACGACGGCGATGGTGTCGCCGATGCGCAGGTCGCGCTCGCGGATCAGGCGCGGGTTGTGCAGGGTGATGTTCTCGACGGTCACGCCGCCGACGAAGACGGGCTGGACCCGCGCCCGGGGCGCGATGCGGCCGATCTTGCCGACCTGCCACTCGACGGCGAGGAGCTTGGTCAGCTTCTCCTCGGGCGGGTATTTGAAGGCGATCGCGCCGCGGGGCTCGGCGGAGTTGAAGCCGGCGGCCTCGAAGGCGGCGGGGTCGTGGAGGCGGATGACGGCGCCGTCGATGTCGTAGTCGAGCTGGTCGCGGCGGGCGCCGATCGCGTGGATCGCCTCGATGACCTCGTCGGTCGTGGTCGTGACGGTCTGGGGGACGAGCGTGAGGCCGAGGGGCTCGGGGTCGATGGCGGTCCCGTCGGCGCGTTCGGCGCCGAACGCGAAGAAGCGCAGGAGGCGGCCTGACTTCGCCGCGGCTTCCGGGTCCTTCTGCATGAGGGTGCCGGCCGCGCCGTTGCGGGGGTTGGTCAGCGGCTTGTCGGGGTGGTTGTCGTTGTAGGCCTGCCAGGTGGAGCGTGGCATCAGGGCCTCGCCGCGGGCCTCGACACGGCCTTCGTGGGGGATCGTGCGGGGGAGGTCGGGGATGACGTGGATCGCCTTGTCGGTGACGATCTCGCCGAGCGTCCCGGTTCCCCGCGTGGCGACGTAGTCGAGGGTGCCCTCGTCGTAGACGATCGAGAGCGACAGGCCGTCGAGCTTCTCCGAGACCCGGAAGGTTTGGCCCTCGAAGCGCGCGCAGAAGGAGACGATCGCCTCCTCGGTCGTGGCCTTGGCGAGCGAGAGCATCGGCCGGGCGTGCCGGATCGTCGGACCCTGGAGCTGCTCTGGCGCGTTGACCTTGTCGAGCGGCGAGTCCTTGGGCTCGAGGTCCGGATGCTCGGCGACGAGCGCGGCGAGCTCGTCCTTCATCGCGTCATAGTCGGCATCCGGGATCGAGCTGTCGCCCTTGCCGTAGTAATCGTCGTTGAGCCGCCGGATCTCGACACTCAACTCCTCGACGCGCGCGGCGATGTCCGTCTTCGTCACGAAGTTCATGTTGACGCGTCGAGCGGCGGCGTCGCCGTGCCTCGATTCACGCGCATCCCGGCCGCCTCGGCTACGCGGTCGCTTTCGGCCGCGGCCCTGCTCACTCGCGACGCAGGCGCCCTGGCACCGGTCGATCCACGCCTCTGGCGCCGCCACCCGTCGCCTGGCGTCCGCCGCCCCTCAGTTCACGCGCATCCCGGCCACCTCGGCCGCGCGGCCGTTCTCGGCCGCGGCCCTACTCACCCGCGACGCAGGCGCCCTGGCACCGGTCGATCCGCGCCCCGGCGCCGCCACCCGTCGCCGGGCGTCCGCCGGCGCCTCCTCAGTCCCTCCGCCGCCGCAGCTCCGTGTCGAGGTCGATCGCCCGGATGTCGTGCTCGCCCGGCAGCCGCTCGAGCAGCGCCCGCAGAGCCTCGCGTTCGGACTGCTGGGTCCGGATCGAGTCCTCGAAGAGCGAGTGCAGCGCGGAGTAGGTCACCTTCATCGCGGCGGGGTCCAATTCGAGCGGGACGTGCTCGTTGTCCGGCACGGTCGCGATGACCTCGTCGACCAGATCGACGATGGATTGCTGGTCGTGGCCGAAGTCGTCACGGTATGTCTCCAGGGCGGTTTGGAGCACCGGACGCTCGTCGTCATGGACGATCAGGGGGAACGTCGGGAGGTCGGCCATGAGGGGACGCTACCGTTCCCGCCGCCGCGGGAGCTAGACTGCATTGTCAGCAGGTCGAGCTATGTGTGTTCGACATCCCGTGTTCCGCGTTTCCGCAGTCGTCGCTCTTCTGGACCACCGCGTACCGCAGTGCACCAACCAGAAGGGCAGCACCGATGGCTACAGGAACCGTGAAGTGGTTCAGCGACGAAAAGGGCTTCGGGTTCATCACTCCCGATGACCAGGGCAAGGACCTCTTCGTGCATCACAGCGCGATCCAGGGCAGCGGCTTCAAGTCGCTTGCCGAGGGCGCGAAGGTGAGCTACGAGCCCGAGCAGGGCCCCAAGGGCCCGTCGGCGGGGAACGTCCAGACGATCTAGAACCGCGTCGCCGGAAGGACCCGAGGGGCCCGCATGCGCGGGCCCTCGGTCGTCGTGCGCTCAGGCGCGGGACACGCAGAGACCAAGATCAACGACCGAAGGACGGACCCCATGGCCTCCAGCGGCAAGAAGAAGACGACCATGGCCAAGCTCAGCCGTGAGAACCGCCAGCGCGAGAAGCGGGCGCAGAAGGCGGCCCGCGCCGCCGTGCGCAAGCGCGAAGGCGTGCTCGGCGATGACACGGCCGACGACGCCGGCGTCGAAGACGAGGCCTGGCAGCTCACGCGCGGCCTCTCGCAGCTCGAGGGTGAGTAGTCCCTCAGCTCAGCTGCGCGTCTGACGGGCGCGCAGCCTCTCGCGGGGTCCTGGGACAGTGCCGGCATCAGGTGCAACGCCTGGTGCTTCACTGACCGCATGCCGAGCCCCCATCGCCGCGTCGGGCTTGTCGTCGACGATCTCGTCGGCGGCATCCTCGACCTCTTCCGCGAGCGCGCGGAGCCGGCGGTGCCGGCGGCGAAGATCGCCCGCAGGGCGGTCGTGAAGGGCGCGCTGGTCGAGGCGACGCTGAAGGTCGCCCGGAGCGACGCGCCCCAGCGCGAGCGTGCGGCGGAGCTCGTCGCCGGGCTGGCGGCGCTGGTCCCTGGCCTGCCACTGCCCGGGCTGGTCAAGGACGAGCTGCTGGAGTCGCTCAGCCGCTCGGACACCGCGCCGTCCCGTGCCGAGCGCCGGCGCCGGCAACTCGCGCTCGTGCGGAGCGCCGGGAAGCCGGAGGACGACAGCCAGACCGCCCAGGACCTGGCGGAGACGTTCGACGCGTTCGAGCGACTGCCGGCGCGCTAGGTCGGCGACACCCGAGCCTCAGCGCTGGTGCGGTGACGGACAGGCGTCGCGGGCGCGGTCGAGTCGCCGCTCGCCACCGCCTGGCCGCGCCACACCGCGCGGTTCCCCGCGACACGCCTACCATCTAACGGCCCGCCCCCTCCCGAGAAGCCCAAGGCAATCACCTTGATCAGCACGAACCAACTCAAGAACGGCAACCACAT
>DATDMD010000009.1:0-45453 GCA_036518975.1 Baekduia sp. | reverse complement strand
GCAAGCCCGTCAGCGAGAACTCCAACATCCGGGACTGGATCGCCGAGGCGCGCATCGAGCTGGAGATGATCCGCCTGCTGACGATGAAGACGGCATGGCTCATGGACACCGTCGGCAACCGCCACGCGCGGGTCGAGATCGCCGCGATCAAGGTGGCCGGCCCGAACGTCGCGCTGAAGATCATCGACCGCGCGATCCAGGTGCACGGCGGCGGCGGGGTCAGCGACGACTTCCCGCTGGCCTCGATGTACGCCCACCAGCGCACGCTGCGCCTGGCCGACGGGCCCGACGAGGTCCACAAGCGGACGATCGCCCAGCGCGAGCTGCGGCGCTGGGAGAGCGCGGTGCGGGAGACGGCGGGCGTGGCGTAGCGCCCCGGCGACGGCGACGGAGCGGTCGGGCGCGGCGCGCGGCGTGTGGGAGCATGCCGCGCGGTGCCCGCCCCGCGTCGCCGACACTACGCGTGGACCGTCCTCGCGCTCTGCTTCTTCGCGATCCTCTGCGCGCAGGGCGTCCGGCTCAGCTTCGGGGCGTTCGTCCGGCCGTGGGAGGAGGCGTTCGGCGTCTCGCGCGGGACGATCACGCTCATCGGCTCGCTGTCGTTCCTGGTCTACGGCGGGTCGCAGCCGTTCGTCGGCCGCACGGTCGACACGTTCGGCATCCGCCGGACGCTGACGGTCTCGGCGCTACTGGTCGCGCTCGGGCTCGCGCTCAGCGCGGCGGTGACGTCGGAGTGGCAGCTGGCCATCACCTACGGCGTGATCGCGTCGCTCGGCTTCGGCGGCGCGTCGGGCGTCGCCGCGTCGGTGGCGGTGACCTACTGGTTCACGCAGCGGCGCGGGCTGGCCTTCGCGCTCGTCGAAGCCGGCTTCGGCGCCGGCCAGCTCCTGCTCGTTCCGCTGGCGCTGGCGCTGGTCGCGACGATCGGCTGGCGCGAGACGCTCGTCGGCGGCGCGCTGCTGCTCGCCTGCGTCGTCGCGCCGGTGTGCGCGCGCTGGCTGCGCGACCGGCCCGAAGATGTAGGCCTCGAACCGATCGGCGGGCCGCACGACGACGCGGTCGACGCGGCCGTCGAGGAGACGCTGGAGCCGGCCGCCGCCGGCTTCCGCGCGCTGATGGGATCGCGCGCGTTCTGGGTCCTCGGCACGCCGTTCTTCATCTGCGGGCTGACGACCACCGGGCTCGTCGACACGCACCTCATCCCGCTCGCGCAGGACCGCGGGATCCCGTCGGCGACCACCGGCCTGGCGGTCGCGCTGCTGGCGGCGGCCAACGTCACCGGCATCCTGGCGTCGGGCCCGCTGGCCGACCGCGTCGACAACCGCCTGCTGCTCGCGGGCCTCTACGGCACGCGCGGGCTGTCGTTCGTCGCGCTCTACCTGCTGGCGGGCGGCCCGGCGCTGATCGCCTTCGCGTTGTTGTTCGGGTTGGTCGACTTCAGCGTCGTCGCGCCGACCCAGTGGCTCGCCGCGCGCTACGTCGACCCGCGCACGGTCGGCCTCGCGTTCGGCTGCCTGAACGCGATCCACCAGCTCGGCTCGGCGATCGGCGCGTGGCTCCCGGGCGTCGCCTACGACGCGACGGGCTCCTACGACCAGGTCCTGGTGGTCGCCGCGGTGATCCTCGGGATCGCGTCGGCGACCTGCCTCGCGCTGCCCCGCCCGCGCTCGGCGCGGGTCGTCGACCGCGAGCCGGAGCCCGCGCTGCCCTAGCTCCTAGACCCGGTGGCCCTCGGCGAGCTTCTTCTCCTGGCGCTCGGGCGAGATCTCGATGACCTCGTAGACCCAGCCCAGGCGCTTCATCCCGCGGATGACGAGCGACGAGATGTCGAGCTCGTACCAGCGCAGGCCGTGGGCCGCGCTCGTCGGGAAGGCATGGGGGTTGTGATGCCAGGACTCGCCGAAGGAGAACGGCGCCAGCCAGGCCAGGTTGCGCGACTCGTCGTCCACGTCGAAGCGCTTGCGCCCGAAGAAGTGGCAGAGCGAGTTGATGGAGTAGGTCACGTGATGCAGGACGAGCATGCGCACCGCGCCGCCCCACAGCAGGCCGGTCAGCGCCGTGTGGATCGAGCCGCCGATCAGCCAGCCGAGCGCGAACGGGAACGCGAGGCCGGCGACCACCCAGACGACGAACGTCTTGTCGACCCACGCGATGATCGGGTCCTTCATCAGGTCCGGCGCGTAGCGCTTGCGGTTGGCGCGCTCGGTGTGGATGAACAGCCAGCCGACGTGGGCGTGGAAGAGGCCGCGCAGGACGCCGTCGTGGGCGTGGGGGCTGTGCGGGTCGCCCGGCTTGTCGGAGAACGCGTGGTGCTTGCGGTGGTCGGCGACCCAGCTGATGATCGGGCCCTCGATCGCGGCGCTGCCGCAGATCCCGAACATGCCGCGCACCCAGGGCTTCGCCTTGAAGCTGCGGTGCGTGAACAGGCGGTGGAAGCCGACCGTCACGCCGAGCCCGCACGGGATGTACGTGATGAAGAAGACCGCGATGTCGCTCCAGTGCAGCCAGCCGCCCCAGGCCTGCCAGGCCACGACGAACAGCGCGAAGAACGGCACGACCGTGACCGTGCCGGTCAGGAAGCGGTCGAGCCACTCGTGCTCGGTCGGCTGGACGTCGTCAGGAGTCGGGCCGTCGGTGGCCAGCCCGGCCCCAGAAGACGTGGAGGCAGCGTCCGACGGGCGCTCAGACGCGAGGGTGCCGGTGGGCGTCATGGTCAGAACTCTCGCAATTCGGGCGGCTGGATGCGTTGGGGTGCTCGGGCGAACCGATGCGGGGGTTAACCCCCCGGTCCATCGAACTAAGCGTTGGATAAGCCGACACTAGATGCTCATCCCGCCGTCGAGCGGAACCGTAGCACCGGTGAGGAACGCGCTCTCGTCGGAGGCCAGGAAGAGCGCGAGGGCCGCGACCTCGTCGGCGCGCGCGTGGCGGCCGAGCGGGATCATGCCGTCGAAGATGGCGTTGGCGGTGGTCTCGTCCTGACCGGTCGCGGTCGTTTCGATCCGATGCTGGAACGCGTTGTCGACCGGGCCCGGATGCAGCGTGTTGACGCGGATGCCGCGCGGCGCGGCCTCCTTGGCGGCGGTGCGCATGAGCCCGACGACCGCGTGCTTGGACGTCGCGTAGCCGGCGATCCCGGGGTCGGCGGTGAGGCCGACGACCGAGGAGGTGATGATGAGGCTGCCGCCGTCGCGCATCGCCGCCAGCGCGTGCTTGGCCAGCAGGAACGGGCCGCGCACGTTGACGGCCAGGACGCGGTCGAACGTCGCGGTGTCGTATTCGGCGATCGGCGCGACTTGGCCGAAGACGCCGGCGTTCGCGAACGCGATGTCGAGGGCGCCGAACGCGTCGATCGCCGCGGCGACGACGGCCGCGACCTGGCGCTCGTCGGCCGCGTCGGCGGGGACGGCGACGGCGTGGGTCGGTCCGCCGAGCTCCGCGGCGAGTTGTTGAAGATCCTGCTCGGCGACGTCGGCAAGGACCACCCGGGCGCCTTCGGCGACGAAGCGCCGCGCGGTCGCGGCGCCGATCGAGCCGGCCGCGCCCGTGATGATGGCGATCTTGTCGTCGAGTCGTCCCATGGCGGTCCCTGGCTCCGAAATTGCCTGACGTTTATCCTGGCCGACCATATATGAGCCCACGGATCGCGATCGTCGGCGCCGGCGGCGGCGTCGGGTCGTCCGTCGCGTTCAACCTGCTACTGCGCGACGAGGCCTATGACATCGACCTCGTCGACGGGCGCTCCGGGATGGCCGCGTCGCACGAGATGGACCTCCAGCAGGTCGTGGCGGCGGGCGCGTCCGGGTCCGTGTCGATCGTCGAGCTCGGCGCGATCGCCGCGGCCGACGTCGTCGTCATCTCCGCCGCCGCGCCGCTGACCGTCAACCGCTCGCGCCAGGTCTACCTGCACGACAACGCGGCGATCCTGACGTCGGTCGTCGGCGCGCTGGGCGACGTGGCGGCGTGGCCGGGCGTGGTCGTCGTCGTGACCAACCCGGTCGACGCGCTGGTGACGTGGCTGGCGCGGTCCTACGGGTTCGCGCGCACGCGGGTGGTGGGCTACACGGCCAACGACGGGCTGCGGCTGCGGACGGCGGTCGCCCACCTGCTCGGCGTGCCGAGCGCGTCGGTGGACGCGTGGGTGCTCGGCGAGCACGGCGACCACTGCGTGCCGCTGCTGAGCCGCGTGTACGTGGACGGCGCGCCCGTCGAGCTGTCCGCCGCCCAGCGCGAGGCCGCGGTCGACTTCGTGAAGTCCTGGTACGTCCGGCACGTCGCGCTGGACTCCGGGCGGTCCTCGACGTGGACGACCGGCCACGGCGTCGCGCGGATGGTCGCGGCGCTGACGGGCGCGGCCGGGCTGTCGGAGCTGTGGTCGGCGGCGGTGCCGCTCGAGGGCGAGTACGGGCTGCGCGACGTGGCGCTCGGCGTCCCGGCACGGCTCGGGCCCGGCGGGCTGGTCGGCGTCGAGGAGTGGCCGCTCGACGGCGCTGAGCGATCAGCGCTGGTCGAGGCCGCAGAGGCGATCGGGGCGGCGGCGGACGAGATCGCCGATGCGGCTAGGTCTTCCGGGGCGTCCCGTGGAGCACCTCGGTGAGGTACTCGATGTGCTCGCGCATGCCCTTCTCGGCCGCCGCGCGCTGACGGCGGCGCACCGCGCGCAGGATCGCGCGGTGCTGCTCGAGGATCCTGGCGGCGTCGACCTCTCCGGAGATCGTGACGATCAGCGACGGCTGCAGGACCTCGAGGATCCAGCCGGTGAGGCCGCGCAGGAGCACGTTGCCGGCGGCCTCGGCGAGGATCTGGTGGAACGCGGTGTCGGCCTGGTTGAACGGCTCGCTGCCGGGGACCTCGCCCTCGGCGGCGACGACGGCGGCCTCCAGGCGGGCGACGACGTCGACGGTCGCGTTGGCCGCCGCGCGCCCGGCGAGCGGGACCTCCAGCGACAGGCGGGCGTCGAGGAGCTCGTCGAGCGAGATGCTGTCGGCCGCGAGCATGAGCGCGATCGACTCGCTCAGGTTGGCGCTCATGCCCTCCGACGGGGTGCGCGCGACGAAGATGCCGCCGGCGCGGCCGCGGCCGACGCGGATGAGCTGCGAGGCGGAGAGGAGGCGCAGCGCCTCGCGCAGCGTCGGGCGCGAGACCCCGAACTCGTCGGCCAGCTCCTGCTCGGTGCCGAGCCGGTCCCCGGGCTGGAGGTGCTGCTCCTCGAGGTAGCGGCGGATCTGCCAGGCGATCTGCTCGGACGCGCCGGGCGACGGCGGCTGGAAATGACCTCCGTGACGTTGTGGGGCGGTGGTCATCGCGGTTGAGTCTATGCGATGGTGCGCTATGCGTACCAGCCCTTAAATGTCCAAACGATTTGCAGTAAGGTGCCGCCCGTGGACGTCACGCGGGGTGAGCAGGCGATGGGTCCGGGCGCGGACGGCGCGCAGGCTGGCGCGTCGCCGCGCACGGTGCGCGACGCGACCTTCGACGTCCTGCGCCGGCTCGGGCTGACGACG
Source organism: Baekduia sp. (assembly GCA_036518975.1). Taxonomy (GTDB): domain Bacteria; phylum Actinomycetota; class Thermoleophilia; order Solirubrobacterales; family Solirubrobacteraceae; genus Baekduia. The sequence continues at coordinate 39,949 of DATDMD010000009.1, read as the reverse complement.
CTGTTCAGCAATCCGGGGTCGACCGAGGTCCCGTTCCTGGCCGGCCTGCCGGACGACCTCGAGTTCGTGTTGGGGTTGCACGAGGGCGCCGTCGTCGGGATGGCTGCGGGCTACGCGATCGGGCGCGGCGCGCCCGCGCTGGTGCTGCTGCACTCGACGCCGGGGCTGGGCAACGCGGTCGCCGCGCTGGCGACGGCGCGGCAGAACCGGGCGCCGCTCGTGGTGGTCGTCGGCCAGCAGGACCGGCGGCACCTCGCGCAGGACCCGTTCCTCGCCGGGCGGCTGGAGGCGCTGGCGGGCGACTACCCCGTGTTGGTCGAGTCGCCGGCGCGCGCGGCCGACGTCCCGGGCGCGCTGGTCCGCGCGTACTGGGCGGCCGTGGTCGAGCGCGGGCCGGCGATCGTCGTCGTTCCGATGGACGACTGGGCCGCCGCCGCGCCTGAGGACTGGGAGATCGCCGCGCCCCGCCGGCTGCTGGTCAGCGCCGCGGCCGACGCGAGCGTTGTTGATGAACTTGCCGCGCTGGTCGACGGCGCCGAGCGCGTGGCGATGGTGGCCGGCGCGGGCGCCGACGGCGCGGCGGGATGGGCGGCGGCGCAGGCGCTGGCTGAGCGCCTGCGCTGCCCGGTCTGGGCCGAGCCGTTCGGCGGCGCGGCGGGCTTCCCGCAGGATCATCCGCAGTTCGCGGGGCACCTCCCGGCGCGGCGGGCGCGGCTGCGTGACGTGCTGCGCGGGTTCGACCTGGTGTTGGTGATCGGGACCGGCGTGCTGCGGCAGTACCCCTATGACTCGGGGCCGCTGTTCGACGATGGGACCGTTGTCGCCGTTGTGACGCAGGATCCGGGGGAGGCGCGGCGCAGCGTGGCGGACCTGGCGGTCGTGGGCGATCCGGCCGCGGTGTGCGGGGCGCTGGCGGAGGCGGTGTCGGTGTCGGGGCGGTCGTCGTTGTCGTCGTCGAACGGCGGCGTCGCCTCAGCTGCTCGCACGCTGCCGGCGGCGGCGCCGCCGCCGGCCTTGCGGGACGGGGCGCCGCTGAGCCCCGCTCACGTGTTGAGCGCGCTGGCCGAGCGACTGCCGCGCGACGCGGTGGTGGTCGAGGAGACGCCGTCATCCCGCCCCGAGCTCCACGCCCGCCTGCCGATCGCCGCGCCGGGCGGGTTCGTCTCCGCGATGGGCCTCCTCGGCTGGGCGCTGCCCTGCTCCATCGGCCTCCGCCTGGCCCGTCCCGACCGCGGCGTGATCGCGGTCGTCGGCGACGGAGCGTCGCTCTACCAGATCCTCTCCCTGTGGTCCGCACGACAGTACGACGCGGGCGTCGTGTTCTTGGTGTTGTCGAACGGCGGCTACGCGATCATGGACCGGCTGGCCGAACGCTCGGGCGCACCCGGCCCCTGGCCGTCCTTGGAGTCCATCGACATCTGCGCGCTGGCACGCGCCCAGGGCGTCGAGGCGATCCGCATCTCGGACCACGCTGCGTTGTTGTCGTCCTTCGACGAGGTGATCCCGACGCTGGCGGGGCGGACGTCGCCGCTGGTGGTCGAGGTGGTCGTGGCGCCGGACGAGCACTTCGACCCGTAGGCCCGCCGGGCAGCGGGCGCGGCGCCGTCCGGGTCGCCTTAAGCTCCGATTACCCACGAGCGCGAATTGGACGTCCGGCCGCTCCTCCTTTGAGGCTCAAGGTGACCCGGACCGTCGTGCCGTCGTCGGGCCGAACAGCACTCAAGCGATCTCGTTTTACCAGCGTGCGTCGGCGCATGAGCACGCCGAATTGACGGAACCGTTGCGCTTTTCGCCACTTTGTTAGACACTTCGTTAGGTGCCGAACCGGCCGGTCACAAGACTTGGTTGGATTCCCGAGCTCCGCTGCGCGGAGCTCGTCGGCGTGCCCCGCAGCACACTGCGGCAGTGGGTGAAGGACGGTTTGGTCCACCTCGAGGCGGACGGTGCCTACCTTCTTCGACACGTCATCGAGGCTCTCCTGGTCCAGGCCATCCGTGGGCAGGTCAACGCAAACGTCGCCCGCAACGTCGTCAGGCGGATGCGCGTTGACGGCACGCTTGACCTCGCGGTGACGATCGCCATCGAGCAGCTCAGCAGCTTGGAGCGGTTCGACATCGTCATCGACCACGGCACCAAGGCGGCGACGATCTGCTTCGACGACGCGGCGCTGATCACGGCCGTATCTGACGTCAGCGAGCAACGACACGTGACCGTCGTGCCACTGGCGAGGCGCCTGGCGCGTGCTCTCGACAGCTTCGAGAACCAGGTGGAGACCACTCCCGTGCCGGCCGCGCCGCGACCGGGCCGCGTGCCGGCGCCGCGGTCGGCGACCGTATCCCCGATCCGTGGCGAGGCGTGACGATGCCCGAAGAGCCCGTTCCGACTCCTCGGCTATATCGCCTCGACGAGATCCGCCGCCGGCAGGCAGCGACCGAGCGCCACTCGGAAGAAGACCTGCTGGACCAGGTCGAGCAGCGGCGCCAGAGCGCCGAACGTCACGACTCGCAGATGCGCTGGGATGAGCGGGCCGACGAACTCGGCCTGACGCGGTTCCGGCACCAGACGGCACACATCAACCGCATGAACTGGTTGAAGTTCGCCACCGGGGTGCTCGCTCTGATCTTCACCGTCAGGGGAGTCGCCCATGCGACGTCCGTCGTTCAGGCAGGAGAGGCGCTGGCTGAGTGGTTCCGTTGAGACCAGCCGACGTGGGCGGGCGGCCGGGACACAGGCGTTGTTGCACGCGTACGTTGGCGGAGAGCGGCGAACGGTGGCCAAAGCCAAGACCGATGACGCGCCGGTGCGAGCACGGCCGCGGCGCCAAACCGGACGATGTGCGACCCAGCAGCCGGGCGGCGAGACTACCTTGATGTGCGCGTGTGCCGGCGGTGGCGGAGAGCGGCGAACGGTGGCGGCAACAAGACCGAGAACGCACCGGTGAGAAGGGCAGTCGCGCCACCGCGCCGGACGATGCGCGACAGGAGCGCGTGGCGGCAAGGCGGGCTCGATGTACGCGTGTGCCGCTAGGCGGCCACCGCCTCCCCCGTGTTCATCGCCTCCAAGATCGTGTGCGTCGTCAGCGCCTCCCCCGCCAGCGTCGCCGTCGCCGACCCCTGGTGGATCACCACGACACGGTCGCACAGGGACGCCAGCTCGTCGATGTCGGTCGAGCACAGCAGCACGGGCACGCCGGCCGCGGCGGTGCTCCGGATCAGCGTGTGCATCTCGGCCTTCGCGCCGACGTCCACCCCGCGGGTCGGGTCGTCCAGCAGCACGACCGACGGCGACGCGTCGAGCCACTTCGCGAAGACGACCTTCTGCTGGTTGCCGCCCGACAGGCGCCCGACGTCCTGGTCGACGGAGCGCGCCCGGATCCGGAGGCGCGACACCAGGCCGCGGGCGTGCTCCCGGAGCTCGCTGCTCCGGACGATCGGCCCGCCGGCCGCCAGGCCGACGGCGCGGATCTGCGCGATGTTCTCCCAGATCGGCTTGTCCAACATCAACCCGAGGCGCCGGCGGTCGCCGGACACCAACGCGACCCCGGCGCGGATCGCGCCGCGCAGCCCGCGAGGGACCGGCCGCCCGTCGGGCAGCGTCACCGTCCCGGACGTCGGCCGCGTCAGCCCGCACACCAGCTCCAGCACCGCATGGTGCCCGGCGCCGGCCACGCCGGCCAGCCCCACGATCTCCCCCGGCCCGACGCGCAGGCTCATCGTGCGCAACCGATCAGCAACGCTGACTTCAACCAATTCCAACGCGCCACGCGCGACGGCATCCACCGACTCGCTCACCTGCGCCGCCAGCGCCTCGTCCGCCTCCGCCGCCTCCGCCGCCCGCGCCTCGACCGCCTCGCGCCGCTCCCCGAGCATCGCCTCGACGATCGCCGGCACCGTCAGCTCCCCCAGCGGCCGCGCGCTCATGACGACCTCGCCGTCGCGCAGGACCGTCACCTCGTCGCACAGCGCCATCACGTCCTCCAGGATGTGCGACACGAACACGACGCCGACCTGGCGGTCGCGCAGGACCCGCAGGATGTTCAACAGGTTCTCGGTCGACGCCTGACCCAGCGCGCTGGTCGGCTCGTCCAGGATCAGCACGCGCGGCTGCGTCAGCAGCGCCTTCGCGATCTCGATCAGCTGCCGCTCGGCCAGCGACAGCTCCTCGACCAGGTCACGCGGCCCGACCCGCGCCAGCCCGAGCTCGCGCAGCACCGGCTCGGCCCGCCGCCACATCTCGCCCCGGTCGACGAACGGCCCGCGCCGCGGCTCGCGCATCGGGTACAGGTTCCCGATCACGTCCAGGTCCGGGAACACGTTGAGCTCCTGAGAGACGACCGCGACGCCGACACGGACCGCCTCCGCCGTGGACGCGAACGTCACCTCTCGCCCATCCAACACCAACGTCCCCGCGTCGGGCGTCACCGCGCCGGCGATCACCTTGACCAGCGTGGACTTCCCCGCCCCGTTCTCCCCCAACAACGCATGGACCGAACCGGCGCGGACCATGAGGTCCGCGCCAGCCAGGGCGACGACGCCGCCATACGACTTGCGAACGCCTCGCGCCTCGAGCATGTGGTCAGCTGCCCGCGGCCAAGTACTTGGAGGGATCCGCCAGCTGCTGGTCGGCGATCGGCTTGAAGTACGCCTCGCGCGCCGCCGCCGACTTCTGCCGGGCCAGGATCTCGTCGATGTTCTTGCTGTCGACCGTCAGCTCGCCCGTGTTCCAGACGCCCTCCGGCAGCTTCTTGCCGTCCTGCTTCTGCGCCGCCAGCAGCGCGATCGCGATGTAGGACTTCAGGAAGTGCTCCGGCGAGATCAGGGCCTGGACGTACCCGTCCTTGACGCCCTGCAGCGCCACCGGATCCAGGTCACACGCGCCGACCACGAGCTTCTTCTGCCCCGGCTTCTTCTGGATGCGCGTGAGCGACACCGCGGCCTGGGACCCCGGACCGACGTAGGCAATGGCATTGGGATGCGCCTTGACCTGCGCGCTCCACGTGTTGTAGTTGTCGGTCGGCGACTGCTTGGCGTCGAAGACCACCATCTTGAGGTTCGGGCGCTCCTTGGCCATGACCGCCTTAAAGCCCTGGTTGCGCTGCTCGAGCACCGGCAGGCCCGGCGTGTCGGTCCCGATCATGACCTCGCCGCTCGCGTCCTTCGGGATCTTCGGCAGCAGCGCCTTGGCGAGGTCCTCGCCGATCCCGACGTTCGAGTTGCCGATCAGCAGCTTCGCCGCGCCCTCGGCGCCCTTGGCCGGCGGCACGTCGACCGCGACCAGCGGCACGTCCTGCTGGCCGGCGGTGAGCAGCGGCCGCAGGAACAGGTCGGGCGTCAGCGTCATCATCGCCACGCCGTCCTTGGACGCGCGCGTCGCCGCCTGGAAGAGCTGAACCTCCTTGGGCCCGTCCACGTCCGCCGGCGCCGACTCCTTCAGGTCGACCCCCGGCCGGTCATCGGCCGCGGCCTTGGCGCCCATCGCCATCTCCTGGGCGAAGTTCGTCTCGGTCGTCGGGTAGACGAACGCCAGGTTGGCCGTCTTCTGACCGCCCCCGCCCCCGCCGCCGCCGCCCCCGCCCGTCGACGAGCCGCCGCCGCTGTCGTCCGACGACCCGCAGCCCGCCACGGCGATCACGCCGACGGCCAGAACCGCCGACAACATCCCTCTGTTCAGCCCCATGCTCCTACTCCCCATAGTGATCAGTGGTTGACATCATCCGTCGAGCGCCTGCCGGCGGTGCTGCCGGCGACCGCGGATCAGGCTGTCCAGCGCGACCGCGGTCAGGATCACCGCGCCGGTCGCGAAGTTGGACCAGTTGACCGGCACGTCGAAGTAGGCCAGGCCGGAGTTGACCGCGCTGAGCAGGATCGCGCCGAGCACCGCGCCGACGACCGTCGCGCTGCCGCCGCGCAGCGGGGTCCCGCCGATGACCGCCGCGGCGATCGCCTGCAGCTCGAACCCCGACCCGATGTTCGGGTCGCCGCTGATGAAGAACGCCAGCCCGAGCATGCCCGCCAGACCGCTGAGCGCGCCAACCAGCACCAGCGTCTGCACACGCGTGCGCGCGATCGAGATGCCGCTGAACGTCGCCGCCTCCGGGTTCGAGCCGATCGCCCGGACGCGGTAGCCGTACGGCGTGAACCGCAGCACGGCGGTCAGCACGATGACGACGAGGATCAGCACCCAGACGCTCACGGGCAGCCCGAGCTTGTCGCCGCCCAGGAACGTGAAGAACGAGTTCTGCGCGGGCAGCCCGGTCACCTGCTGACCGTCGCTGAGCGCCTGCGCCAGTCCACGGAACATCGAGAGCGTCGCGAGCGTCGCGACGATCGCCGGGATCGCGATGAACTGCACGGCCGTCGCGTTGACCAGGCCGCAGCCGCCGGCCAGGATCACGCCCGCCAGCCCCGCGAGCCACGGGTTCCAGCCGTGCTGCATCAGCAGCGCGCTGCACACGATCGAGAGGCCGAAGATCGAGCCGACGGAGAGGTCGATCTCGCGCATCGAGATCAGGAACGCCATCCCCGCGGCGATGATCCCGACGTACACCGCGTTCTGGACGACCTCCTTCAGCTGCGACCACGTCAGGAAGTCCGGATGGGCGATCCCGATGAACAGGATGAGCGCGATCGTCGCCACGAGGACGCTGTTGGACTCCACCGCCAGGGCGCGCTTGCCGAGGTCGCGCAGGCTCGCGCCGCGGTCGTCCGGACCGCCCGCGCGCGCCGGCGGCGCACTCGTCGCACCGCCGTGTCCCGCGGTGTTCTCCTCCATCGCCACGTGACTCCCCTCGTTGACCGCCTCGAACGTAGCCGAGGGCCCCAGTAACTGTCAAATGTTTAGGATGCTTCTCATGCCCGAGACACCGCAGACCGAGTTCTGGCGCGACCTCCAGCCGATCGCGAAGGTCTTCCAGCCCGACGCGCAGCCGGAGACCTACATCCACGACGCGGCGATCGACGACGACCGCTACTACGTGCCGTTCAGCGACACGGTCTCCTCCCGCCCACTGTGGATCTCGCCGTCGACCAACCGCTGGTCCGACGTGCTGATGGCGAAGTCCGCCGGCCTCGTCAACCGCCACTACCACCCGCACGAGGTCTTCGCCTACACGATCTCCGGCAAGTGGGGGTACCTCGAGCACGACTGGACCGCCACCGCCGGCGACTTCATCTACGAGTCGCCCGGCGAGGGCCACACGCTCGTCGCCTACGAGAGCGACGAGCCGATGCGCGCGCTGTTCGTCGTCAAGGGCCCGCTGATCTGGCTCGACGCCGACGGCGAGTCAGAGGGCTTCTTCGACGTGCACGACTACATCGCGCTGTGCAAGGCGCGCTACGAGGAGGTCGGGCTGGGCGCGGCGGCCGTCGAGGCCCTGTTCCGCTGACGCCCCGGCATCCACCAGCAGCGCTCGCCCACGAGCGTCATCGCCGCGGGGACGAGGACGAGCCGGACCAGCGTCGCGTCGATCGCGATCGCCACGGCGGCGCCCAGGCCGATCTCGGCGATCACCGGCACGCCCGTCGCCGCGAAGCACGCGAACACCGCGACCATCACGAGCGCCGCGCCGGTGATCGTCCGCCCGGAGCTCGCGATGCCGTCGTGGACCGCCTCGGTCGTCGTCGCCCCCGCCGCCCAGCGCTCGCGGATCCGGCTCAGCAGGAAGACCTCGTAGTCCATCGACAACCCGAAGATCACCGCCAAGATGATGGGGATGGTCACGGTGTCGACGTAGCCGCCGTCCTTGAACGTGACCTCCACCAGCGTCAGGACGCCGAAGCTCGCCGCGACGCTCAGGACGTTGGCCGCGACGGCCTGCAGCGCGAGCGGGACCGCGCGCAGCATCACCACCAACAACAGGAACGTCGCGACCAGGACCCACAGGCCGATCTTCCACAGCGAGTGGCGGATCGCCGCGCTGAAGTCGACCTGCGCCGCGGTGTCGCCGCCGACCAGCGACCCGCGCGGCAGCGTCCTGCGCAGCCGGTCGACGAGCGCCGTGGTCGCGACGGAGTCCGGGTCGTGGCGCGGCGTGACCACGATGAAGATCCACTGCTTGTCCTTCGTGCGCGTCCGCACGCCGGTCTTGACGACCTCCGGGTCGGCGCGCAGCACCGCGACGGACCGGTCCAGGTCGCGCGCGCGCACGAGGATCTTGAACTGCGCGCCGTCGCCCGGACCGCGGACCTGGCGCGCGGCGTCGAGCCCCTGGCGCACCTCGCTGTCGGCCGGGAACTGGCGCAGCGCGCCGTCGCCGGTCCTGATCCCGAGCGCGGGCGCGGCGAGCGCGAGCAGCAGGAGCAGCGCGAGCGTCAGCGCGAGCCGCGGCCTCCCCGTCACCGCCGCGCTCCAGCGCCGGAACGCGTTCGGGTTCGGCTTGGCGGCGCCGATCCGGCGGCCCAGGAGCGCGAGCAGCGCGGGCAGCAGCGTCGTGCAGGCGAGCATCGCGATCAGGACCACGGTGATCGCGCCCACGGCCATCGAGCGGATCGACGCGGTCGGGACGAGCAGGAGCGCCGCGAGCGCCAGCACGATCGCGACGCCGCTGAACAGGACGGCGGTCCCGGACGTCCGCATCGCGGTGGCGCGCGCGGCGTCCGGGTCCGCCCCGTCGCGCAGCTCCTCCCGGTAGCGCACGACCACGAACAGCGAGTAGTCGACCGCGACGCCGAGCCCGATCATCGACGCCGTGTTGGGGACGTAGAACGTGAGGTCGACGTGGCGGGACAGGAGCGCGATCAGCGCGCTGTTGAGGATGATGGCCACGGCGCCGATCGCCAGCGGCAGCACCGTGGCGGCCAGCGCGCCGAACACCACGAGGAGGATCAGCGCGACGATCGGGAACCCGACGCGCTCGGCGTGCGCGAGGTCGTCCTTGGTCACGTCGACGAGCCCCGCCCACAGCGCGCCGGCGCCGACGAGGTGCACCTGCACGGCGCCGTAGCGGCCGCCGCCCTTCTGGGCCAGGTGCAGGCGCGCCCGCAGCGTCTTGGCGACGTCCGGCGCGTGGTAGGCGTCGGTGTCCAGCGTGATCGGGACGACCACCGGCACGCCCGGCCTCGTGCGCGCGTAGTAGATCGCGATCTGGCGGATCTCGGAGATGAGCTGGACGTGCGGGGTCCCGTGGACCGCGGCGGCGAGGCCGCCGATGGCCGCGCGGTAGTCGGCCAGCGGCGTGCCCTTCGGCGCGACCAGCACGGCGCCGAGCGTGTTGGGCCGGAAGGCGACCGGGACGCCGGCGAGCACCTCGCGCTCCACGCGCTGCGAGTCGGACCCGTCCACCGCGAAGCCCCCACCGGTGAGGTGGTCAGACTGCTTGAGCGCCAGCGGGAGGGCCGCGGCGGTCAGCGCCACCCAGGCGACGAGGACCGCGACGCGGTGCCGCCCGACCCATCCGTGCAGCGCGGCGAGCATCGGTCAGGACCGGCAGCGCACGCTGCCGTCGTACTTCACGATCTGGCCGCTGTTGAACGTCGCCTCGGCGTGGTAGCGCCAGCGGTGGTCGGCCGGGCAGCCCGTCGTCGCGAGCCAGTCGCCGCGGCCCGCGCTGACGTGGAGAGAGTCGAGGCGCAGCGGGATCCCGGCGACGATCTGCAGGTCGCGCGGGATCTTCGCGTGCACCTTGTAGGACCAGCGCGGGTTCCCGGACAGCTTGGTGATGGTGGCCACGACCGGCTCCGCGACACGGGCCGGGACCCGGAGCACGGTGTAGAAGTACACCTTGTGGGCGCCGCCGTTGATGACCGTGATCTGCGGGTACGTCGGCACCGTGTCGGCGCGGGCCACCCCGCGTCCGTGGCCCATGATCGACGTCTTCGGGCACACGCCGACGCCGCGCCGCGCCAGCAGCGCCTGGTCGCACGCCGGGAACTTCCCGCCGTTGTACAGGCCGCCGTGCGGGAACCAGACGTCGACGGTCTGCACGAGCGGCGGGTCGTAGTCGGCGGGGATGAAGATGTTGGCCTTGACGTCGACCTTCACGCCCTGCGGATGGCTCGGCGTCCCGGCCCTGTCCGGCGTGACCTTCGCCGTGGCGCTGATCCGGATCGGCACCACGTCCGGCCCCTGCCCCAGGGCGAGGGCGCTCAGCGCGCCGGCGAGCGCCAGCGCTGCGACGAGGAGACCCAGACCGAGGCGGCGCATCAGCGCCCAACGCTAGGGCAGGGCCGGCGGCATTGCAAACAGCGGGGTGTCTCGAACGAGCCGCGACGCGCCTACGCCGCCGCGAGCGACCGGTGCTCCGCCGGGCTCATGCCCCGCACGCGCTTGAACGCGGTCGACAGCGCGAAGGCCGACGAGTAGCCGACCTGCGGCGCGACCGAGCCGACCGTCGCGCCCGGCTCGCGTAGGAGGTCGGCGGCGAGCGACAGCCGCCACGTCGTCAGGAAGGCCATCGGCGGCTCGCCGACCAGCGTCGTGAAGCGGCGGGCCAGCGCGGCGCGGGAGACGCCGACGGCCGCGGCCAGCGACGCCACGGTCCACGGGTGCGCGGGGTTGTTGTGCAGGAGCTTGAGCGCGGGCCCGACGACGGGATCGCCCTGCGCGCGGTACCAGCCGGGCGCCTGGGCCTCGTCGCGGGCGAACCAGGCACGCAGGACCGCGATGAGCAGCAGGTCCAGCAGGCGGTCGAGCACCGCCTCCTGCCCCGGCTCGTCCTTGGCGATCTCGCCGGCGAGGTAGCCGATCAGCGGGTTCTCCCACGAGTCGGCGGCCAGGACGAGGTGGGCCGGCAGCGCGTCGAGCAGCCGCTGGCTCGTCTCGGACCGCAGCTGGTAGGTCCCGGTCACCATCACGGTCTCGCCGTCCGGGCTGTTGCCCCACGTCCGCACGCCCAAGTCATACATCTCGGTCACCTCCCGCCCGTCAGGCAGCACGCAGCGCTGCCCGGGCAGGATCAGGACCTGCGGCGCGGTCTCCGGCCGATCGGCGACCACGTAGGGATCCGGACCGCGCAGGATCGCGACGTCCCCGGCGCGCAGCCACGTGGTCTCGCCGTCGTCGGGCACGACGCACGCCGCGCCGCGGACCATCGCCACGAGCGTCAGCGGCGCCTCGTCCTGGATCCGCATCGACCACGGCGGGTCGAGCACCGAGCGCAGCAGGAACGCACCGCGGGCGCGTGGCCCGTCCAGCAGACCGGCGACGGAGTCCATCCGCCAACTGTAGACGCTCGCGCATGCATCGGCGACTCCCAGCCAGGGACCGGCTCATCCGCCGGGTGTTCCATGGTCGCCATGACCACCGATCTCCCCAACATCACCGATCGGCCGACGCTCGTCGTCGGCGCCACCGGCAAGACCGGGCGGCGCGTGGCGGCGCTCCTCGAGCGGCGCGGCGTCCCCGTCCGCGCCGGCTCGCGCGCCGCCGTGCCGGCCTTCGACTGGGACGACGCGTCCACCTGGGCGCCCGCCCTGCGCGGCACGCGCGCGGCCTACGTGTCGTTCTTCCCCGACCTCGCGATCCCGGGTGCCGGCGAGGCCGTCGGCGCGTTCGCCGCGCTGGCCGCCCGCGAGGGCCTCGACCGCCTCGTGCTCCTGTCCGGCCGCGGCGAGGAGGAGGCCCAGCGCGCGGAGGAGGCCGTCCGGGCGGCGGGCGTTCCGACGACCGTCGTCCGCGCGTCCTGGTTCGCCCAGAACTTCAGCGAGGCGTTCCTGCGCGACCTCGTGCTGAGCGGGACGGTCGCGCTGCCGGTCGACGGCGTCGGCGAGCCGTTCGTCGACGCCGGCGACATCGCCGCCGTCGCGGTCGCCGCGCTAACCGAGGCCGGCCACGACGGCCGGGTGTACGAGGTGACCGGCCCGCGGCTCGTCAGCTTCCCGGACGCGGTCGCCGCGATCGCCGGAGCGACCGGACGCACCATCACCTACATGTCGGTCCCGCTCGACGCGTGGGCCGCCGAGCTGCGCGGCGCCGGCCTGGACGACGACACCATCGGCCTGCTGACCTACCTCTTCTCCGAGGTCCTCGACGGGCGCAACGCGCACACGACCGACGGCGTCCAGCAGGCGCTCGGCCGGCCGCCGCGCGACTTCTCGGCGTACGTCGCCGACGCCGCCGCGAGCGGAGCCTGGGATGCGTAGCGCGACCATGTCCACCACCTTGCAGGCCGCCACCTTCATCGGCGTCCTCGGCGCCGGGATCGTCGGCGGCGTCTTCTACGCGTTCTCGTCGTTCGTCATGCCGGCCCTGCAGCGCCTCCAGGACGCCGACGGGATCAAGACCATGCAGTCGATCAACGTCACGGCCGTGCACCCGGCGTTCATGATCGCCTTCATGGGCACGACGCTGCTGTGCCTCTACCTCGGCGTGCGCGGCGTCATGGACTGGGGCGACCGCCGAGCGACGCTGCTGGTCGCCGGCAGCGCCCTGTACCTCGTCGGCGCGTTCCTGCTGACGGCCGCGCACCACGTCCCGCTCAACGACCAGCTGGCCGGCGTCGACCCGCACGCGGCGGGCGCCGCGGCCCAGTGGCACGACTACCTGGCCAAGTGGAACTGGGCCAACCACGTCCGCGGGGCCGCCTCGATCGGCGCGGCGGCCGCGTACCTCGGAGCGTTGGTGGCCTGACCTTGAACTGTACCGTCCAGACGGTATAGTAACTGTCATGCCTGCTCTCCTCCTTGCCTTCGCGATCCTCTCCGAGGTCGCCGCGACTCTTGCCCTCCGCGCGTCGGACGGGTTCTCCAGACCGCTGCCCGTCGCCGTGGTGGTCGTCGGCTACGGGCTCTCCTTCTGGCTGATGGCCCTCGCGCTCAAGCACATCCCGGTCTCGCTGACCTACGCGATCTGGTCCGGCGTCGGCACCGCGTTGATCGCGGTCGGCGGCGTGGTGGCGTTCGGTGAGACCATGAACGTCATGAAGGTCGCCAGCCTCGCGGTCATCGTCCTCGGCGTCGCCGGCCTGTCGGTGGCGGGTGGGGCGCACTAAGTGGCCCGCCGGCCCGCGGGCGAGACCCGCGACATGCTGCTGGACGCCGCCGCACGCCTCCTCCTGCGCGACCCGTCGAAGCTCACGCTCGACGCGGTCGCCGCGGAGGCCGGCGTCAGCAAGGGCGGGTTGTTGTACCACTTCCGCTCGAAGAACGAGCTGCTCGACGCGGTCGTCGACCGCTGGGAGGCCGGCTTCGAAGAGGAGATCGAGGAGGCCGCCGAGCCCAGCCCCGGCGGCTGGACGCGCGCCTACGTCGACGTCACGGCCAAGGACTTCGAGGACCTCCACGCACGCGAGATCGACTCGGGGATCATCGCCGCGCTGGCGCTGCAGCCCGAGCGGCTGCAGACGGTCCGCGCACGCTACGCCGCCAAGCAGGAGCGCCTCGAGGACGACGGCATCGACCCGGTCGTCGCGACGATCGTCCGCCTGGCGACCGACGGCCTCTGGTTCTCCGAGCTCCTCGACCTCGGCCCGCCGCACGGCGCGCTGCGCCAGGCCGTGCTCGAGCGCTTGAAGCAGCTCGCGGCGGCCGGCGACTAGTCCTTCAGGAACTCCGCGACCAGGCGCTTCGGCGCCCGGTTCAGCCAGGCCTCGGTGACGAGCTCGTCCAGCTCGTCCTCGCCGATGTGGTCGAGCTGGACGAGGATCGCGGGGTAGCCGTCGAAGTGCGGCGTCGTGAAGTAGACGTCCGGCTGGCTCTCGATCAGCGCGCGCTTGGCGCCCTCGTGCTCGACGCGCGCGCCGAGGATCGGACCCTGCGGCGCGGCGTCGCCGAGGTGCTCGAGGTCGCCCCTGCGCAGCGGGCGCTCCCACACGAAGCCCTTGTCCTTCACGCGCCACGCCCGGTGCTCGCGCGACGTCACCTCGCTCGTCTCCGGGAGCGCGAGGGCCAGGCGCGCGACGTCCGCCCAGGTCGCCATGAGGCGCAGCCTACCGCGTGGTCGCCAACCGGTACGCCCGCATACCAACCCCCCGAAACGGGTGGTCACGAGTGTGTTTGGACTGTACGTTGCCGTTTCGATGAGTCATGCTGCCGGCCGACCAGTCGTTCCGCACCCTCGGGACAGGGGGCGGACGGCCGCAAACGCACAGCCAGAGACCGAGCGTACGCGAGCTGGTCCTTCTCCCAACGGGCCGGGTGCTTCCCCTGGCGCCCGGCCCGTTGACCCTTCCCGCATGACCGACGCCCTGACCTCGCCGCTCGCGGCGCTGCACCTCCTGGTCTCGATGCTCGGCGAGGGCGAGATCGCGGCGCCGGACGCCTCGTTCTACGACCGGCTGGCCGAGGCGGTGTGCCGCCTGGGCTCGATGCGGCGCGCCGCCGTCTACCTGTCCGACGACCTGCACCGCCGCGTCTGGGCGGCCGGCAGCCACGGGATCGAGCTGCGGCGCCTGACGGCCGACGGCCCGGTCGAGGCGATCCCGCTCGCGCTGCGGGCCTTGGAGCAGGACGCGGTCCTCGAGGTCACGACCGCGTCGGTCGCGGCCGAGCTGCCGCGCGCCGACGTCGAGCGCCTGGCGCTGACCGACGTCACGTGCATCCCGATGTCGGCCGGCGGCCGCCACTACGGTGTCGTGCTCGCCGAGCGCGGCGACCCCGACGCACCAGCGCTCAGCGACGCTGAGCGTGACGGGCTGTGGACCCTCGGCAAGGTGTGCGCCCTCGCGGCCTCGGCCCGCGCCGCCACGCGCCAGCAGGAGCGCGCCCGGCATCTCGGCGACCGCCTCGACCTCGCGCGCGACGTGCACGAGCGCGTCATCCAGCGGCTGTTCGGCGTGACGCTCGCGCTCGGCGCGCCCGCCGACCTGACCGCCCCGCAGCGCGCGCGCTGCGCCGCCGAGCTGCAGCAGGCGACCGAGGAGCTGCGGACCACGATCCAGCGCCCGCCGGCGCGCGCGGCCGAGCGCGAGCACGACCCGGAGAGGACCCTGCGCGCCGAGCTGGGGCGCCTCGTCGCCGAGCACGCCGACGTCGCGGTCACGGTCGCCTGGCCGGAGGGCCTGGCGTTCCCGGCGGCGCTCGACCCGCTCGCGCAGACCGTCGTCGCCGAGGCCGTGCGCAACGCGCGCAAGCACGCGCGGCCCGCGGCGATCGCGGTCACCGTCGAGGAGGTCGACGGCGCGATCGCCGTGGACGTCGTCAACGACGGCGTCGGCCCGGACGCGCCCGCCGGCGCCGGCGTCGGCCTGCGGCTCGCGGCGTTCGAGGCGCTCGAGTTCGGCGCCGCCGTCGACTTCGGCCGCCTGCCGCCCGACCGCTGGCACGTCCGGCTCGTCGTCCCGCTCCCGACCGCGTCCGCGAGCGCTCCATGACCACCACCACCGAGCCCACCGCCGCCGCCGGCTCGCCCAGGCGCCTGTGCGTCCTCGTCGTCGACGACCACGACATCGTCCATTGGGGCATGCGCCTCGTCCTCGTCCAGCAGGACTGGGTCGAGCGCTGCGTGCCGGCCAGCACCGGCGCAGAGGCCGAGGACCGCGCGCGCCGCTACCGGCCGCACGTCGCGCTCGTCGACCTGTTCGTCGGCGACGAGGCGGGGACCGACATCGCCCGCCGCGTGCGCGACGTGCATCCGGCGACGCGGGTCCTGCTCCTCTCCGGCGCCGGCAGGATCAGCGCGACCGCGGCGCGCGCCGCCGGGGCCGCCGGCTTCGTCACCAAGGACCGCTCGGCGGCCGAGATCGTCGCGGCGATCCGGCGCGTCGGCGCGGGCGAGGACGTCTTCGACGCGCTCGGCACCGGCGCCGGCGGCGGGCGGCTCGGCGCGCCCGCCGGCGGCGACGGCCGTCCCGGGCACCACCGCCTGACGGCCCGCGAGCGCCAGGTCCTCCAGCAGATCGCGGCCGGCCTGACCAACGCCGAGATCGCCGCCGAGCTCAGGCTCTCGCCGAACACGGTCAAGGAGCACGTGAGCTCCATGTTCAAGAAGCTCGGGGCGCGCAACCGCGCCGACGCGGTGCAGCGCGCCCAGCGCCTCGGCGTGCTCGGCTGACGCCCGCGCGCAAGAGATTTCCCGTCAAGTCGGTCACAACTTGACCCCCTCACGCCACTTAGGAGTGACCACCGTTCCGTGAAAGGACCAGACGTGCCCACCACCACCTTCGCGTTCCGCGCCGTCGCCGCCGTGGCGATCTTCGCCTTCCTCGCCGGCTGCCTGGCGGCTGTCGCGAGCGCCCAGGAGCCCGTCCCGCAGCCCCAGCGCACGCTCATCGCCGCGGGGCAGGGCGTCGTGAAGGTCACGCCGAAGGACCGCAAGTCCAACGCCTCGATCGTCGCGGCCGTCAACGCGGCCAACGCCAAGGCGCTGCCGCTGGCGATCAAGGACGCCCGCACCCAGGCCGCGCAGCTGGCGACGGCCGCCGGCGTCACGCTCGGCGCGCTCGTCACGGTGTCCAACAACGCGCCGATCACCGGCCCGTTCTACGGCCCCTACTACCCGGTCACGGGCACGTTCGGCCCGAACCAGTTCTGCGGGAACGTCACGACGCGGCCGTCGCACATCGACAAGAGCGGCAAGCGCGTGTACGGCAAGCCGCGCACCCGCCGCACGTGCCGCATCCCCGCGAACATCCAGCGCTCGGTCCAGCTGACGTTCGCCCTGGCGTAGCGCAAGCCAGGGCGACCGCCCACCCTTCTACTTGTTGGCCTTGAGCTTGACCTTCACGCTCACGAGCTTGCCCGCGCTGGTGAGCCCGTAGACCGTGAAGGTCTGCTTCGAGCCGACCTTGACCTTCTTCTTCAGCTTCAGCACGCCGCGCGGCAGCGAGAGCTGGAGCTTCCTGGTGGTCTTGCCCTTGGCCGCGGTGAACGAGACCTTGCCGGACGACCACCGGATGCTCGTCTTCTTGTAGCGCTTGCCGCCGAGCAGCACGCGGCCGCTCTTCTTCAGGCTGCGCGAGGACGCGAGCTTCAGCGTGGCCGGCAGCTTCAGGCGCAGGCCCTTGAGCGTCTTGGTCGACGTGACCGTCAGGCTCAGCGACGGGCGCTTGCGGGCGATCCCGGCCAGCTTGCCCTTGACCGTCAGGCCCGGGCCGCAGCCGACGACGGTCGCGTTGGCGGTCTGCTTGGCCGTCGCGCCGGACTGGGCGACGTAGTCGGCCAGGACGGTCGGCGTCTGCGTGCAGAGGCTCTTGGTGGTCTTCAGCGCGGCCTTCGCGCCGCCCGTGAGGTTCAGGACCAGCTTGCTCAGCGGGACGTCGGGGATGTTGTCGAACGTCGTGACCAGGCGCTGGCCGAGCGCGACCGTGCCCTTCAGGCGCACGATCCCGAGGTCGAGCGCGATGCCCGGCAGCGCGCCGGGCTTGGCGCCCTGCATCAGGTACGCGCCGCCCGACAGCGGGGCCGGCAGCAGCGGCGTCACGGCGGACACCGTCCCGATCTTCGAGCCGGCCGGGCACGCGCCCTGGCCGAGCTGCGCGTCGGTGCAGATGGCCTTGAGGTTGGGGAGGTCGACGCCGATGCCCGCGGGCAGCGAGACGACCGTCTTCTTCTGCGCGGCCTGGCCGTCGGCCTGCGTGATCGTCACGGTCAGCGGCGGGTGCGTGTTGGCCGCCACCTGGCCGGCGGAGCCGACCGTGGCCGTGAGCTTCGGCGCGAACGGCAGCCGGTCGCAGCCGGTCGCTTGGTACGGCGCGCTGGCCGTCGCCTGCGTCCCGCCGACCGCCGTGAACGTGCCGCCGACCGTCTGGCCCGCGCAGGACGTCGAGTTCTGCATGAAGCCCGGGCGGTCGATGGTCAGGTCGATCGAGCGGTAGACGGTCGGGATGCCCTGCAGCGACTGCGGCAGCGACTCGGTCTGGACGTCGATGCCGGTGTCCGGCCGCAGCACCAGCTTGCTCATGACGACGACCGTGCCGAGGTCGAGCGCCGGGACCTTGGTGTCGACCGAGACCGCGAGGCCCGCGATGCCGCCGTCGAAGCCCTTGGTCAGGTACACCCGGCCCGGCAGCGACAGCGGCGTGGGCCCGGTGCCGACCGCGACCCGGGCCGAGCCGACGAGCGACGCGGCGGAGCACTGGTCGGCGCGGGCGGCGGCGACGTCGCACGCCGGGCCCGCGGGCCGCCGGCCGGGGAGGCCGGGCGGCAGCGAGACCTTGGCGTCCTGCAGGCGCCGGTTCGTGTCCGGCCGGCCGATGTGGACGGTCAGCGCGGCGGGGCCGCCGGCCTGCGTGCTGGGCTCGGAGATGCCGAGCTCGGGCGCGAACGCGGGCGGTCCGCAGCCGATCACCTTGAAGGAGTTGCTCGGCGAGGCGACCCCGCCGCCGTTCCACGGCGTCATGTCGGCGGTCACGCCGTAGTCGCCGCACGCGGTCGGCGACGTCAGCGTCGCGCGGCCGTCGCCCGGATCGGTGTAGATGAAGTTGAAGGACTCGAACGGGACCTGCGGCTGGTCGGTGAAGTGCGCCGTGATCGCCGTCGTGACGGGGTCGATCGTCGCGTAGCCGCCGAGCTTCAGCCGCAGCCGCGGATCCTCGACCGAGATGAAGTTCACCAGCGGGACGCCCGGCCGCGGCGTGCCGAAGTACACCTTGCCGGTCAGCGTCTGGCCCGGGAACAGCGGCGTGACGAACTCGACGCGGCCCATCTCCGACGACGCCGGGCACTGCGGCGGCGCGTCGACGCCGAAGCCGAACTGCTCGGGCGTGCACGGCTGCAGGCCGTTGGCCAGCGGCGGGTTGAGGGCGAGGCCGGCCGGGAGCTTCAGGTCGACGTTGCGCAGGTACGCCTGGCGGCGCGCGTCGTCGCCGGTGCCCGTGTCGGCCGTCGGGATGATGAGCTTGGCGGACGCCTCACCGGGCGCGTCGGCCTGCGTGGTCGCCGGACCGACCTGCAGCGACGGCGTGAACGGGACCCGGTCGCACTGGATCGGGCGGAAGGACGCGCTCGACGTCGTCGTCTGGCCGCCGTAGGACGTCACGGCGATGTTCGACACCGCGTCGGTGTCGCAGCGCGTCGGCAGCGTCATGAACGGCTTGGCCATCGAGGTGTGATGGACCTTGGTGCCCCAGAGCGTCAGCGCCATCGAGCGGACGTGCAGCGGCGCACCCAGCGCGGAGTTGGGGATGTTGTCGGTGACGGAGTCCAGGCCGGCGTCGGCGACGCGCACGCGGATCGGCGACTGCAGGCGCACGGGCGTGAGCCCGCCGAGGCCCTGGTCGAGGGCGATGCCCAGCCGCGCCGGCTCGCCGGGCGACGTGGCGAGGTTGTAGACCTCGCCGGTGATCGTCAGCGGGGCCGGGATGACGAGCAGCGTCGCGGTGACGTCCGACGACACCGTCCCGACCTGGCTCTCGGTGCCGCAGTTGCCGGCCATGAACGTCGCCTGCGGGCACGGCGTCGCGGCCGTGGGATCGCCCACCACGCCGCCGGGCAGCCCGATCGTGATCTTCTTGACGTCATCGGCCGCCGTGTCGAGGTCGAACGCGACGCAGAAGTCGCGGTGCGCCCCGGCGGGCGCGTCCGTCGCGCTCGGCGACGTCGAGCACGTCCCGTTGTACGCGATCGGCTTGGCGACCAGCCCGCTGATCGGCACGTTCGCCGCGCTCGCGCTCGCCACCAGCGTCATGGACGCCAAGATGGCCGCCAGCGCGGCCAAAGTCCTGCAACCCATCGATCTCCCCCGACTCTGTTTCCCCTGGTCGGTTCGGCATACCCAGGAAAAGGGGGAGTTGGAACCCTCCGGCGAAGAATCTCGGCGCTGCGAGCCCGGAAACAGCGAGGGCCCCGCCGTGGCGGGGCCCCCGGTCAAGCCATGTTCCGAACCGTGGCCTACTTCTTGCGAACGCCGTTGACGGCGGTCTTGAGGCCGGCGCCGGCCGTGAACTTCGGCGCCTTGGACGCCTTGATCTTCACGGTCTCGCCCGTCTGCGGGTTGCGACCCGTACGAGCCGAGCGCTTGGCGACGGAGAACTTGCCGAAGCCGGTCAGGGCGATCTCATCACCCTTCTTGAGAGTCTTCTCCACGGTGGAGATGAACGCCTCGACAGCCTTGCGCGCGTCGGCGTTGGTGAGACCGCTGTCCTTGGCGATGGCCTCGACGAGCTCGGTCTTGTTCATGCGGTTGCTCCTGAATCGACGGCAAACAGAGGGCGCAGCCTAGACCAGGCACCGCACGGAATGCTGGGCGATAGGCGCCCGAACACCGTGAGATCGCGCCTTTTCGGTCCGCGTCCGGTCTCAGAGCACCGGGTTCAATCCTTGCGCAGGGCGTCCTTCACCTTGTCGGCGGCATCGCCGACCTTGTCCTTTGCGGCGCCGCTGGCGCGGTCGACCTTGCCCTCGTTCTTGAGGCTCTTGTCGTCGGTGAGGTCGCCCGCGGCTTCCTTGGCGCGGCCCTTGAGGTCATCTGCTGTTCCGTCGTTCATAGGGTTCGACGTACCCGGATCAGGCCTGGACACGCATGGAAAGCCGCTGGCTGACGCGTGCGAGGACCTCCGGGCGCAGGTCGAAGAACCGCAGCCAGCGGCCGGTTCCGGCCGAACGGACGCGGAGCTGGCCGCCGCGACGGAAGCGCCCGCCGGCGCGGCTCTCGACCGCGGCGAGGTCGCGGTAGCGCAGCGACCGCACGCGGCCCATGATCGCGTCGTCGCGCAGCCACAGCAGGCGACGGTCGGTGAGCGCGAGCTGCACGTCGTGGCTGTCACCGGTGGAGGTCAGGACGACGTCGTCGACCTGCTCACCGGGTTCGAGGGCGGCGAGGAGCTCGCGGGCCAGGACGCGCCGGACGTTGGGTGGGAGCCACTCGCCGGCGACGACGCGGGTTGGCGGGGGCGCCTGAGTGGTGTCGCCGTTGGGCGTGTTGGGCGCCGCGCCGGCGAGGTGTCCCTCCTCGAGGCGCTCGCGGAGCAGGTCGTACGCGGCGTTGATCGAGATCATCAGCTCGCCGTCGCCCGCCCGGTCCGGGTGGAAGCGCTTGGCCAGCGCGCGGTAGGCGCGGTGCACCTCCTCGGGCGAGGCGCCCGGCTCCAGACCGAGGACGTCGTGCGGATCCACACCCACATTCTGGCGAACACCGGTCCGCCCGTCGGACGGTCGACTCAAGTCTCGCCGACCGATCCACGATAATCGAGGCCGTGATGCAGACCCGCCAGGAACGCGTGTACTTCGAGACGGCCCGCCATCGGATCGCCGGGACCCTGACCCTCGCCCGGGACGGCTACCGCAGCCGCGTCTCCGACGTGTTGAACGCGACGGAGCGCGACTTCATCTCGCTCACCGACGTCACCGTCGAGCTGGTCGGCCACGACGGGCCGGGCACGCACCACGACTTCCTCGCGGTGGGGCGCCAGCACGTCGTGATCGCGATCCCGGAGCTGCCGGAGGACGGCGCGCTCGAGCCGGCCGGCGCCACGGTGCCGCCGGCGGGCGCGCTGTAAGCGGCCGTCGCGCTACGCGGCGCGCCCGCAGACCTTGAAGCCGTACGCCTTGCCGAGCTGATCCGCGAACTGCAGCTCGGTCTGCTGCGCCTTGGAGATCTGCTGCAGGGTCGCGTCGTCCTGCTGGCGCAGGGCGCTGGCCTCGTCGCGCAGGGCCTGGACCTGGCCGTCCATGACCTTCATGAGACCCGTGAGGACCTTCGCGCTGTCGGCCGGGCGGCGCAGCGCCTTGAGCTCGTCGACGTGCTTGGCGAACAGCGGGGTGTAGTTGTCGATGGCCTCGGCGGCGCGGTTGAGGTCGTTGGCGGCGAACGCCTTCTGGACCACGGTGTTGGCGTCGCGCGAGACGTCGCGGGCCTCGCGGCAGACCTCGTCGGCGCGGCGGACGTAGGTGGCCTTGGTGGGGCGGGGGCCGGCGGTGGTGGGTGCGGGCGCGGGCGCGGCCGCCTTGGCCGCGGGCTTGGCGACGGTGGTGGTGACAGTAGACACTGGCGTCTTGTCGTCCTTGGTCGACGACGAGCCGCAGCCGGCAGCGGCCAGGGCAGCGAGGGTCAGGACGGCGCCCAGGAGCGCGCGAGGGTGGGACATGGGGACGGACCTTCGGGACAGGGGCCCGCGTCTCCATCGCGGTGCCGGGCGGCGACCGTATCTGCAACGCGCTCTCGCGCGCAAGGGCGTCCTGACCGGAGGGCTAGCCGGCAGCCGGCGGCGCGTACCGGTGATGCAGGATCAGCGGGTTGCCGTCGGGGTCCGCGAAGAACGCCTGATGGCAGACCCCCGAGTCCATCGTCGGCTCCTCACCCGGCATGAAGTTGATGCCCTTGCCCTCGAGCTCCGCCCGCGCAGCGGCCACATCCGCCACCTGCAACGCGACCGCCGTGGCACTGCGCCGGAACTCCATCCCGAACGCATCGCTCTGCATCACCGCGATCGTCAGGTTCCCGGCCTGGAACTCCCCAGCCGGCATCGACCCCCACCGTTTCACGAACGGCAACTCGAGCGTGCCACCGTAGAAGTCCTTGGCCCGCTCGTAGTCCTGCGTCGGCACAGCGATGAAGTCGACTCCGGTGATGTCCATAGAGCGCAGACGCTACGGGAGCACGGAACTCATCGCCGCGCTGTGTCAGTCCGCTGAGTCGATCAACCAGCCGAGACAGGCGGCTGGCACCGCCCAGGAGGTGTCGTCTTCGAGGTCATGCTCCCGGCGCGTCGCCAGCACCGCCTTGTCGTAGCGGGCTTTCGCGGTCAACGCCTCGCGCTTCCAGTTGTGATCGACGTACTTGCCGTCGAAGCACGCTCCGGCGAGGTCAGGCCCGACGAAGTCGATCTCCTTGCCGGCTGAGGTCTTCTCGTACATCAGACGCGTGCCCCAGGCGAAGCTCCCCGGATGCTGACGGTCGATCGCACGCGACAACATGAGGCCGACCTGCTGCTCGGTCAGCTTGCTGGAGTCCGGGTGGCTGCGCTGGTCGTCGACCGCTGCCGCCAGTCGGGCCAGCAGCGGGTCGGTGAAGTAGACCTTGCGCTGGGCGGCCTCGCTCGGCTGGCCGCCGATGACCTGCGGGCAGCGGTAGGTGAGGAAGTTGAGTGTGAGGTCATCGATGCGGTCGTTGACGCGGTGGTTGTTGGCGAGGCCGACGTCCCGGGCGACGGCGGACGCGTTCACCGGTGAGGCGATGTTCGTACCGAGGCGTTCGAGGAGCGCGAGGACCGTTGCGTCCGGCAGGCCCGCCGTCCTCACCGCGTCCCCGCGTACAACGTCCCAGAGATCGCGCACGAACCCGGCACCGACGTCGCCCGTTCGGATGAAGTCGGCAACCGCGCGTGGGTAGCCGCCGATCCTGAGGTACTGCTCCCAGGCGCTCGTAAGGTCCTCGACCCAGAACGACAACTCATCGAGAGCTTCGCGGCCGGCCCGGGTGAAGACGTCGGCAGGACGCACGACCGGAATGTCTGCGGGGCCGCCGAGATCGGTCGCCTCGCAGAAGCGTCGGAAGCCCATCGGAAGCAGAAGGCGATCGCTCGTCGCGGCGTCCGGCCCGCGCCGTCCCGCCAGGTTGTCGACCGCGCCACGCAGACCCCGTGCCGAGCTCCCGCTGAGCACCACGCAGTCGCGCCGGACGGGCGTGTCGCCGCGGACGTCCTTGACGATCGCCGACCACTCCTCCCCGACCGCGGTGATCTCGTCGACGAACCACCAGCGAGTGTCGCTCTCGCCAGCGCGCGTCAGCTGGCGACCGACCTTGAACATGCGGCGCAGGTCCTGAGGGCGGAGCCCATCGCAGGAGCAGTAGATGATCGAACGGTGGTGGGCGGCACCCGCGGCGATCAGGTCCCGGATCTTGCGCCGCAATGCGAGGCTCTTACCGACTCGCCGGGGGCCCAGAAGGACGTAGAGGCTCGGCGCGGTGACGTCGGCGAGCACATCGGGTGCGATGTCGAAGGGCGCCTCGGCCGCCTCGCGGAGCGTGTCGTCGTCGTCCGCCCAGCTGTCCGGGGCACGCCACCAGGGGTTGCGATCGCGGAGGATCTCCTGGATCTGGCCGTCGTTCATGTGCGTGAGTTTAGATGAACGCGTCCAAGAACCTATGGCTTTTTGGACGACCGTGGCCGATAAGCCCTAGAGTTTTGGCTGCGATCGCAAGGCAGAAGCGTGCCGCTCGCGCGGGCAATCGCCACGCAGTTCGCCCGCTGAGGTCGGCCTCGGCGATGTGGCGGCCGTCTAACGACTGCCCTTCCTGGCGGAGCTGTGGCCAGGAGTCGGGACGGAGAGGGAGGGATTCGAACCCTCGGTGGACCGTAAAGCCCACACACGATTTCCAGTCGTGCCCGTTCAGCCGCTCCGGCACCTCTCCCTGGGAGTGGGCGAGGATAGCGAGCGGGAGGTGCGCGTCGCCTCGCGGCGGATGGCGGACGCGCAGGGCTGATGGCGTTGCTGCGGGTCGATTCGAGGGAAGCGGAGCGACCACGACGACAGCCGCGATGCCAGGGCTGCCCACCGCCGCAATTGCGCGGCGTTGCCCAACCGGTCGAGGGGCGTGTACCGAGCAAGCGATAGACGCGGTGGGCGGACAGCCAGCACCGAGGGCGTTTCCAGCCGCGATGCGGGGGAAGCGAAGCGGCCACAACCGCGGCGGCCGCAGTGCCAGAGCTGTCACCGCCGCAGTCGCGACGGCGCCGCCACACAGGCCGGGCGGCGTGTATCGAGTGGGCGGCAGACGCAGTGGGCGGACAGCCAAGCACCGAGGGCGTCGCCGACCGCGATGCGAGGGAAGCGAAGCGGCCACGACCGCGACGGCCGCAGTGCCAGGACCGTGACCGCCGCAGTTGCCGTTGCGGCGCCAAGCACGTCGGCCGGCGTGTACCGATGCGCCGCGCCTCAGAGCTGCCAGGCGCCCTGCACCAACACCGGCGTTTCCGTCCCCTCCGCGTCCACCCCGAGCACGCTCACCTCCGGCGACCCGATCATGAAGTCCACGTGGATGCTCGACTCGTTGACCTTGTCGGCCTCGGACTCGTCCACGCACATCGTGTACGCCTGACCGAGGGCGATGTGGGAGGCCGCGTTCTCGTCGAGCAAGGTGTCGAAGAAGACGGTGTCGAGCGCGCCGATGCGGCCTTCGCCGTCGACCAGCGCGACCTCGCCGAGGCGGTTCGCGTGCTCGTCGCGGGCGGCATAGGAACGGAGGACCTCGGCGTTCTCCTCCGCGTCGATCCGGACCGCGCGGCCGTCGCGGAACTCGACCTCGAGCCCGCGGATGATCGAGCCGCCGAGCACCAGCGGCTTCGTCGCCCGCACGACGCCCTCGGCCCGCGTCGGGTCCGGCGACGTGAAGATCTCCTCGGAAGGCAGGTTCGGCAGGTGCTGGATGCCGTCCACGGTCTCGAACCGCGCGGCCAGGAACTTCGAGGTCTTCAGCAGCCCGACGGTCAGGTCGGTCCCCGGCCCCACGAACCGCACCGCGTCGAACCGCCGCTCACCGACCCGGTCGGCCGCCGCCACCAGCGTCTCCGCGCGCTCCTGCCACGCCGCGATCGGGTCGGCCTCGTCCAGCCGGCAGACGTGCAGGATCTCGTCGCACAACCGCACCCACGCCGCGTCGGCATCAAGCTCCGGATGCACGAGCTGGGCCCACGCCCGCGTCGGGCACGGCACCGCGGTCCAGTTGGTCGTGCGCTCGTTGACGACCTTGCCGGTCTCGCGCGTCGACGGCAGCTGGTCGAGCCCGACGCGGTTCGGGTCCAGATCGCTCAGCAATCCAGGATGTGCCGGCCCCGTCAACCCGACCCGCGCCGCGCGCAGGTCGCCGAGCCCGAGGACCCGCTCGCCGACGTACGGCGGCACGTACCCCAACGTGTCCTCGTCGGCGTACAGCAGCCGCGCGCGCTTGACGTGCAGGTCGAAGTACGAAACATCCACGAACTTCGCGCCGTGCTTGTAGCCGGCCGCGGCGATCGCGCGCGTCACGGCCTCCTTGCCGATCTCCGACCCGATCGCGAGGACCTGGCCGGGCTGGAGGTTCGCCGCGGTCTTCACGACCAACTCGGCGAACCGCTCCAGGACCGCAGGATCGTCGAAGGCCGCACGCTGGGAGCTCATGCCCACCACCCTATCGGCGCCGATCGCGCCCGCTGCGCCGGTCTACGGCTCGTCGACGAGGGTCAGGATCGCGTCGAGCCCGGAGATCTCCAGGACGCGACCGACGGGACCCTCGGGATCGGTGCGCACCAGCGCGAGCGAGCCCCCGGACTCCTTCGCCGCGACATGCGCCGCGACGATCACGCGGACGCCCGTGGAGTCCATGAACTCCAGCTCGCGGAGGTCGAGCACCGCCGCGCCGCCCTCGCGCAGGGGCGGGACGAGCGCCTCTTCGAGCTGCGGCGCGGTCGCGAGGTCGAGCTCGCCGCGCACGGTCACGAGCAGGCGCCCGCCGGCGTCCGCGACCGCCACGGAGAAGGGTTCTGGCCCATTGCCGCTCATCGGCCCCGAAGCCTATCCGCCCCGGGCCCGTCGTCACCCGCCTGACAACTACGACCCACCCAGCCAGGCGCGCAGCAGGTCGTCGACCGCGGGGCTGTTGAGGAGGTCGAAGTGGTCGTGGCTCCCGACGTGGCGGAGCGTCGCCTCGATCCCGTGCGCGCTCGGCGTCAGGACCAGGAGGTCTCCGACCATCCGCCCGAGCGGGTGCCGGTGGTCGGCCGTCACCGTCGCGGCGACCGCGTGATGTCGCGCGCCGGCGATGAGCGGGACGTCCAGCGCGTGCGCCAGGTCCTGGATCCCCGCGCTGCGCGTGCGCAGGACCGTGCCGACCGCGCGGCTCTCCGGCGTGAGGTCCAGCGCCGCGGTCGCGAAGCGCGCCGCCTGCGCCAGCGGCGCACCGCGGTGCGGCGTCCCGAGCGACACGGTGGTGTCGACCCGCGCCGGCCACCCATGGCCCTCGGCCGTCGCCGCGTGCCCCGCGGCGCGGATCACGAGCCCGCCCATCGAGTGGCCGACGAGCGCGAGCCGCTCGACCTCCACCGGCCACGCCGCGCACAGCGCCTCCAGCAGCGCCGACAGGCGCCGGCCGTTCTCGGCCACCGCGACGCCCGAGTTGTAGCGGACGGTCACCGGCGTCCGGCCCACCGGCGCCGGCGCGACCACGCGCGACATGTAGGTCGTCCCGCCGTGGCGCTCCGCCCGGATCGCCCAGGCGGCGTCGCTCTCGCACAGCCCGTGGACGAAGACGACCGGCGCGCCGCTCACCTCAGCGCCGAACGCGCGCGCCAGCGCCTCGCTGTCGCACGCGACGTCGCGCCCGCCCACCCGGACCGCCATCCCGACCGCCAGCGCGTTGCCGTCGGCCTCCAGCCGGTCGCCGACCAGCCCGTTCAGCGCGCCCTGCGCCAGGCGCCCGCGCGCGTCGTCGGAGATGCGCGGGCCGCCGCCGGCCGCGCGCACGCTCCGCGCCAGCCCCGCGCCGAGCAGCGCCCCGGCGCCGCGCACGCCCGCGTAGACCGCGCCGGCGATCGCGTCATGCACCGCGCGCGGCGGCCCCGACGCCGCGCCGGTCGGCCCGAACGACCGCTCGGCGATCGCGCCGTGCAGCTCCTGCACCTGCCCGACCATGCCCGCGAACCCCTGCGCGGCCAGCTCGGCCAGCGCGCCGAGCTCGTCAGAAGGCTCGGCGAGCTCCGGCGTCCGCGTCGGGGTCATGCCGCAACCGTGACACCGCCCGTTCGCACCGTCAAATCCGTGCGTCCGCCCCACTCCGCGGCCTCCGCGTAGTCGATCAGCGTGTCGAAGTAGCCGGCCAGCGGCTCGGCCGCGACGCCACGCGGCTCCAGGAACCCGCGGGCCCAGCGGTCGTCGAAGCGCACGCCGAGCCGGAAGTACGGGAAGTACACGTGCGCCTGCTCCATCGCGCGCCGCTGCGCCTCGCCCAGCGGCCTCGCGAGCGCCTCGTCGATCACCGCCGGGTCGACGATCTCCGGCGCCGGGAGCCCGAACCGCGCGGCCGCGAGGTCGATCACGTCCCTGACCGTCGCGGCGTGGCGGCCGGCCACCGCGTGGTAGGTCCCCAGCGGCGCGTCCGCGAGGTCCAGGACGGCGTCGGCGACGTAGTCCACCGGCACGACGTCGACCGGCGCGTCGGCCAGCGCCGGCACCACCGGCAGCCGTCCGCGAGCGAACATCTTCAGCGGCCAATAGAGGACGTTGAACGATCGCGTCCACCCAGTGTCGCGAGCGCCCACGACGATGCTCGGCCGCAGGATCTGCAGCGGGAGCCTCGGCTCCCACGCCCGCAGCAGCTCCTCGGCCTCGTGCTTGGTGTGCTCGTAGGTGTTGCGGAACGTGACGCCGCGCGCGACGTCGTCCTCCCTGAACGTCCCGTCCTGCTCGCCGGCGACGTACGCCGTCGAGACGTGCAGGATCCGCCGCAGGCCGTCGCCGCGCTGCGCGACGCGCGTCGCCAGCTCGGCCATGCGCGCCGCCCCGGCCGCGTTCACCGCCCGCGCCTGCTCCAGCGGGAGGTCGAAGACCACCGATGCCGCGCAGTGGATGACCTCGTCGCAGCGCCGCGCCAGCTCCTCGCGGTCGCCGTGCCGCAGGCCGAGCCCGTCGACCATCAGGTCGGCCGGGAGCGCCGTGCAGCGCGCCGCGTACGCGTCGACGAGCTCCGCCGGCGCGACCTCCGCCAGCGCCGCGCGCACCCGCTCCGCGGCCTCACGACGATCGGCCGCCCGGACGAGCGCGATGATCTGACGGTCTGAGCGCTCTAGAATCCGGAGTGCCACCGCCGTCCCGACGAAGCCGGTGACGCCGGTCAGCAGGACGGCGTCGCTGCGCGTTGGGAGCATGTCGTCCATGGTGCTCCCACCCACCACCCCTGGCAACCGACCGGTGGTCGGAAGCGCGACATGGACATGTCGACAGGCGGTCACCCGCACACCGTTCGCCACGGCGGGCGGCGCCGCCGTAGGATCGTCCGATGATCGCCCTCATAACCGGCGCGTCGAGCGGAATCGGCGAAGTCACGGCCCAGCGCATCGCGCGCGAGCCCGGAGCGCAGCTCGTCCTCGTCGCGCGTCGCGCCGACCGGCTGGAGGCGCTCGCCGCGCAGCTTGGCACCGAAGTGCTGGTCCTGGCCGAGGATCTCACCGACCCGGAGGCCGGTCAGCGGATCGACGCCGCCGTCCGCCAGCGCTTCGGCCGCCTGGACCTCCTGGTCAACAACGCGGGCGCCGGCTGGCGTGGCGCGTTCGCCGACGTCGGGACCGCGAACCTGCGCCGCACGGTCGAGCTCAACCTGTTCGCGCAGGCCCAGCTCACCGAGGCGCTGCTGCCGCTCCTGCGCGAGAGCGCGCCCAGCGCGATCGTCAACGTCGCGAGCACCGCCGGCCGCGTCGCGCGCCCCAGCAGCGGCGGCTACAGCGCCTCGAAGTTCGCGCTGATCGGCTGGAGCGACGCGCTGCACCTGGAGGAGAAGCCGAACGGCGTGCACGTCGGGATCGTCAACCCGGGCTTCGTCGTGACCGAGGGCTTCCCGCAGACCGAGCTCGTCGAGAACCGCTCGACGCGCTGGATGGTCTCGACGGCCGACAAGGTCGCCGAGGCGATCATGGAGGTCGCCGGCGGCAAGGCCGAGCGCTACGTGCCGCGCGGCTACGCGCTGGCCGCCGGCGCGCGGATCCTGCTGCCGGGGCTCACCCGCCGGGTGCTCGGCGGCCAGGCCGGGGCGGCGATGAAGACGTCGGTGACGGCGGACGACGACACGCCGTCAACGCACAGCAATCCGGACCGGTCGACCCCGACGCGTTGACAAGATCTCAACGTGGACGCCGCGACCGGGTGCTTCCCTGAAGACAGGGCGACCTGACCCGATCGCCCATCGCGTCCGTAGCGAACCTCCTCCTCCCTGCGGAACGCACGACCGGGGCGCGCCGTGGCCTCATATCCCGCCGCGGCGCGTGCCCCGGTCCCCTACAGGGAGCTAGGCCGCAGCCGTCGTCACCGCGTCCGCGCGCGCCCGCAGCTTGGGCAGCACGTCTTCGGCGAACTGGTCCAGGAACCGCGTCTGGTCCGGGCCGGGCCCGTGCAGGAGCAGGTCGTCGAAGCCGAGGTCGAGGTAGGTGCCGATCTTCTCGACGACCTCGTCGGGGTCGTCGGAGACGATGAAGCGCGTGTGCGCCTGGTCGAGGTTCTCGTCGGCGATGCGCTCCATCTCCATCGGGTCCTCGATCCCCTCCTTCTGCTCCGGCGTCAGCGCCAGCGGCGCCCAGAAGTGCGTGTTGTCATACGCCTTCTGCTTGTCCCGGTCGTAGGAGACCTTGATCTCGATCATGTGCTTGATCTCGGCGTGGTCGCGGCCGGCCGCCTCGGCACCCTCGCGCACCTTCTCGAGCAGGTCGAGGTACAGCTGCGGGTCCTTGCCCGACGTGCAGATGAAGCCGTCGCCGACGCGCCCGGCGAGCTTG
Organism: Baekduia sp.; assembly: GCA_036518975.1. Taxonomy (GTDB): domain Bacteria; phylum Actinomycetota; class Thermoleophilia; order Solirubrobacterales; family Solirubrobacteraceae; genus Baekduia. Next base: position 9,684 of record DATDMD010000009.1, on the reverse strand, counting down.
GCCGCCAGCGGCCCCGACGCCGCGACGTAGATCGGGACCTCCTGCTCGGGCCGGTCGTAGATCGTCGCCTGCGACGTCTTGTAGTACTCGCCCTCGAAGTCGACGCGCTCCTCGCGCCACAGCCGGCGGATCAGGTCGATGGCCTCCGCCATGCGCAGCCGCCGCTCCTTGCGCCCCGGGAACGCGCCGCCGGTCGCCGGCGTCTCGTTCATCGCCTCGCCCGTCCCGACGCCGAGGAACACGCGCCCCGGCGCCAGGTGGCCGAGCGTCGCGAACGCCTGGGCGACGATCGCGGGCTCGTAGCGCAGCGTCGGCGTCAGCACGCTGGTGCCCAGCAACGCGCGCGAGGTCGCCTGCGTCGCCGCGCCCAGCCACGGCAGCGCCGCGGGGGAGTGCCCCTCGCGGTGCCGCCACGGCTGGAAGTGGTCGGACGTCGCGACGATGTCGAGCCCGACCTCCTCCGCGTGTCGCGCGTATCCCAACAACGTGGTGGGGTCGAACTGCTCCGCCGATGCCTTGTAGCCGATGCGTACGCCCATGCCGTTCACGCTAGCTGACGTCGGGGGCCGCCACGCACGGCTTCCCGCCGCACGGGTCGATCAGGCCGCCGCCCGCCAGGAACGTCGCCTTCTGCTGGCGCGCGGCCGGGGTGCGCCGCACGAACTCGTGCGGATCCTGGAGCGCCCGGTTGGGCGTGTTGGTCAGCGGCGGGACGCTGACCAGCGACGGGCCCGCGTCCCAGTAGACGATCGCCGACCCGTTGAAGGGGTACGACGTGATCGGCGGGATGCCCCAGCCCGGGTTCGCCTGCGGCGACCGGCCGGCCGGCACGATGGGCGTGTGGATCGACGCCCCGATCGTGCGCGCCTCGACGTCGGCCTGGTAGGGCGTCACCTGGTGGTCGCCGAGCGCCACGTCGAGCAACACGGTGTGCTTGATCGTGTTCGGCAGCGGGTCGGACGTCATGTGCTGGGCGTAGCCGTCGCCCTCGCCGCGGTCCCACAGCAGCTGCGCCAGGTCCAGGATCAGCGGCCGCTCGACCTGGTCCTTGTAGGCGGGGTACATGACCTGGCTGTAGGTGTCGAAGTCCGACGAGCGCGGCAGCAGCACGCTGTAGTTCATGCCCGGCACGCCGAGCACCGCGTGGCTGAAGTCCGGCGCCAGCGCGGTCAGCGCGCCGCCCGCGATGCCGCCCTGCGAGTTGGAGTCGTAGCCGATCGAGCCGGTCTGGACGATCGGCCGCCCGCCCTGCTGCAGCAGCGGCGAGGTCGCCAGGCCCTGCGGGTGCGCCATCGCGCGGCCCAGGACCAGGGCGTTCAGGAAGCCCTGCTGCAGGCGGTCGGGCAGCGTCGGCATGTTGGAGAAGTCGCCGAGCACGTTGATGGCGTTGGGGATGTCCTCCGCGGCCATGCCGATCCACGGGGTCGCGCAGAACACCGTGTTGCTCTCGGCCGCCATCTCGGGGACGTCGGGACCCGTCAGGATCTCGGTCTCCTTGCCCAGCAGGCCGTGGCCGTAGAGGGCCAGGCGCGCCGGGTGGTCGGCGGTCGCCGTCGCCGGCACGACGCACGTGAAGCGCGCCGTGTAGGTGCCCTGGAGCTTGGGCATCCCGTTCGCGCCGATCGTCATCCGCGACCCGGGCGCGCAGCCCTTCGTCAGGTAGCAGGGCACCGTGAACGTGCCCTCGAGCACCTGCGCGTAGCGCCCGGCGTCCTTGGCGAGGTCACCGTCGAGCGGCTTGGTCTGGAGCGTGAACGACGGCGCGCTGCCCTGCACGACGCCGTCGGCCAGGTTCGTGTCGCCCAGCGCCTTGAACGTCTGGTCGCGCATGAACACCGAGCGGCCGGTGAGCGACTTCTCGCTCGCCACCGTGAAGTCCCACGTCAGGAAGAGCGACTGGTCGCGCTTGACCCCGGCCTTCTTGATGGCCTTGAAGATCTTGTCATAGCGCTTGCCCGCCGAGCCCTTGCCGTCCCGCAGCGAGGCGAAGCGCTTCCCCGCGCGGATCGCCGCGCCGTTGGTGCGCTTCAGCGAGCGCAGGACGACGACGTAGGTGTGGCCCTCCAGGAAGTTCTTCGCCGGGTGGACCTCCAGCAGGCGGGAGCCCTGCTTGGCGTTGTCGTCCATCTCGGCCCAGATCGGCCACCGCTTGCCGGTCTGCTCGTCGATGACGACGACCGGCGCGTTCTTGGCGGTGTACTTGGAGATGTCGCTCAGCGAGACCGCGCCGGTCTTCTTCAGGGCGGCGTCGCTGTCGAGGCCCGGGACCTTGGTCAGGATGACCGAGCCCGGGCTGAAGCCGTCCAGGCCCTTCCAGCCGGCCGGGTCGATCGTCTTGCCCTTGGTGTTGCGGGGCATCATGGAGGACTTGAAGACCAGCTTCCCGTCCTGGCGGAACGCGTCGTTGGGGAACGGCAGCAGGCACGCCGCGTCGTCGAGCCGATCGCAGCCCGGACCCGAAGGCGAGGCGGTGGCGGCGTGGGCGGCGCTGGGCAGCGCGGCGAGGACGAGCGCCGGGACGAGCGCTCGGAGGAGGACCAGTCGGGACATGCCCTACCCCACCTTCACGGTGGGGAGGACGAGCTTCGCGCGCGTGACGTCCAGCGTACCGGCCGTCCGCTGCGGCGCCCAGACCTTCGAGCTGGAGATGATCTGCAGCTGGTAGGTCGTGCCCTTCGGTGCCGAGGCGGCGATCGGGTCGAGGTCGCGGGTGACCGTGTGGCGCTTGCCGTCGAGCGTGACCGGGATCGGCGTCACCTGGTTGCCGACGACGAGCTTGCGCTTGACGTCGACGAGCTGGGCGAAGACCTTGACGTTCTTGGCCGGCGTGCCCTTGCCGGAGTAGGTCAGCGTCAGCTTCGGCGCGCCGACCAGCTGCGCCGCGGACTTCACGGACACCTTGACCTGGAGCGCCTTGCTCGCCGCGGCCGGCATGGCCTTCATCGCCTCGCCGGACTCGTAGCCCTTGACGATCTTCAGCTTGCCGTGGCCGGTCGCGACGACCGCCGCCGCGGCCGGGGCCGGGTAGGACGGCGCGCTGCGCCACTTGGCGTCGTCGGCCAGCCACTCGAAGCCCGGCCCGACGTTCGCGCCCGCGTCCTTCTTGAGGTACTTGTCGAACCACCGCAGCGTGACGTCGCTGAGGTGCTGCGAGCCGAGCGAGAGCGTCGCGGGCTGGTTGCCGCCCGGATCGCCGGTGCCCGTGAGGCACTCGCCGTGGCCGCCGCAGAACCACACCATCTTGACCGGCGCGCCGCCCTTCTTGATGGCGTCGTACAGCTTGACGTCCTCGTCGAGCGGGAACAGCGTGTCGACCGTGCCGCCGACGACCATCGTCGGCGTGGTGATCTTGCTCACCGCCGCGCCCGGGCCGCGGTCGGCGAACCACTGCGCGTCGGCCGCGGAGAGCACGCCGGTCTTCTGGCCCTGCTCGTAGGCCGAGGTGATGTGCGGGTCCAGGCCCGGCGCGGTCGCGTCGGCCGCGCCCTTGCCCGACCCGTACAACAACGAGTCCCAGCCCTGCTTGAACGTCTGGTCCTTGTACAGCGCGGTCGTCAGGCTGAACCACCCGACGACCGGGACGAGCGCGTCGAGCCGGTGGTCGGTGATCGCGGTCGAGTACTGGATGCCGCCGCCGTAGCTGCCGCCGGCCATGCCGACGCGCGGGTCGCCCGGGCCGTCGAGCTGCGCCCACGGCTGCTGGGCGATGTAGTCGACGAGCGCGCTGGTGTCGCGCCCTTCGAGCGCCGGCTGGTCGATCGACACCAGGCCCCCGGACGCGCCGAAGCCGCGCGGCGCCCAGGTCACGACGTTGTAGCCGGCCGCGTTGAAGGCCTTGACCAGGCCGGCGTTGGGATCGGTCTCCCCCGCCCCGGCCCAGCCGGGCCCGTTGAGGATCGTCGGCGCCGTCTGGCCCGCGGCCAGGCCCGGAACCGGGAAGACGTGGGTGGCGATCGGGGTGCCGTCGAAGGACGTGACGGTGACGTCCTGCGCGTGCGCCGCCGCGGCGGGCGCGAGCGCGCAGATGAGGGCGACGGCGGATGCCGCGCGAACCCGGGACAAGGCGAGGATGGGACGCTCCTCCTACAGAGACAGATACGACAGAGACCGGAACGGGTGCGTTCCAGATCGCGGGAGCCAACCAGGCCGCCGCCCACCCGTCAAGCCAGATGGCAATCCCCGATTCCCTATCTGTTTTGTCGAGTTTGCTCTACGCTGCGCCGCCATGCCACGCACGCACCTGCTCTCTCCTCTGCTCGCGACGGCGGCCATCGGGCTCGCCGCCGCGCCGGCGGCCAACGGCCAAGCGTTGTCGCCGCCCGCGTCCTCAGACCCCGTCGCGGTCTGGTTCGACGCCTCCACCCAGGCCATCGCGGCCGCCGGCTACCCGGGCGCCGGCAACACCCAGGTCACGGCGACGCGCACCTGGGCGATCGCCTGGGGCGCGGCCGACACCGCGATCGCCGCGCTGCCGAGGACGCTGACGCCGGCCGGCCGTTCCATCGCGACGCGCGCCGCCCTCGACGCCGCCGTCCACGACGCGCTCGTCGAGCTCCTGCCGGGCTCCAAGGCCGTCGCCGACGACGCACGGCGGCGCACGCTCGCCCTGCTGCCCGGCAGCAGGGCCAAGGCCGCCGGCATCGCGGCGGGCGTCAAGGCGGCCGCCGCCGCGGTCACCGCCCGCAAGGGCGACGGCCTCGACGTCTCCGCGGTCAACCCGCCGTTCACCCCGCCCGCGCCGGAGATCGGCGTCTGGCGCCCGACGCCCCCGAGCTTCGGCCCCGCGGTCCAGGCCGGCCAGGGCCAGGCCAAGCCCTTCATCATCCCCGACGTCGCCGCGAGGTTCGTGGCCGCGCCGCCGCCCGCGCTGGACTCCCCGACCGAGATCGCCGACCTCCAGGAGATCGACGCGGTCGGATCGCTGAACTCCAAGGTCCGCACGCCGGACCAGACCGACATCGCGAAGTTCTGGTCGCAGACCTCCGTCGCCGGCTTCACGCCGATCGTGCGCGCGACGATCGTCGGCGCCACCCGCCCGATCGCCCCGCGCGTCAAGGTCGTGGCGCTGTTCAACAAGGTCCTGGTCGACGCGCAGATCGCGATCTACGCCTCCAAGTACAAGTACCTGCGCTGGCGCCCGGTGACCGCGCTGACGACCGACGACCACAACCCGGCCACGCCGTACGACCCGGCGTTCAGGCCGCTGATCAACACGCCGCTGCACCCCGAGTACCCGAGCGGCCACGCGGGCTTCGCCGGCGCGGCCGAGCAGACGCTGCGGACGCTGATCGGCCCGCACCCGGCCAAGCCGATCGTGGTCACGAGCCTCAACGCGCCCGGCGTCTACCGGACCTACGCCGAGTGGGCGCAGGCCACGCAGGACAACATCGACGCCCGCGTGTGGGAGGGGATCCACCTGCGCTCGACCGACGTGACGTCCGCCGAGTACGGGCGCGGGATCGCGCGCGCCGAGCTCAAGGCGGCGGGGGTCAGCGGGCCCCTGGAGTAGCGGCCGACGCGAACAGCGCCGCCAACTGGTCCCGGCACGCCGGCCACTGCTTGGCGGCGCGCTCGCCGTCGGCGTGCAGCGTGTCGAGGACGACGAGGCCGCGGATCGCGGCCAGCGCCAGCTCGACGAGGCGCTCGAAGTCCGGCCGCTCGGCGACGTCGGGGAACAGCCGGCGGCTGAGCTCCATCGTCTGGCGGTCGAGCTGGCGCTCGATCGGGACCAGGTGCGCGCGCAGCTCCTCGTCGGTGCGCGCGTTCGTCCAGAGGTCGAGCGTCGCCTGGTAGAGCGGGTTGTTGTAGCTGTCGAAGATGAGGTCCAGGCCCTGGGCGACGCGGTCCGGGCCGCTGGCGGGGAGCGCCTCGACGGCGCGGATCAGGTGCTCCCCGCGCCGCCTGGTCAGGTGGTCGGCGGCGGCGGCCAACAGCGTGTCGCGGGTCTGGAAGTGGTGGAGGTGCGCGCCCCGGCTGAGCCCGGCGCGCTCGGCCACGCGCGCGGTCGTGGTGTTGGCGTAGCCGTCCTCGACCAGGCACTCAAGTGCCGCGTTGAGCAGCGCCTCGCGCGTGGCGGCGGAGCGCTCGGCTTGACTGCGGCGGCTCGCTGGTGTGGACGCCATCGGGGACCAGTCTACTTGCGTTCGTGACTGAATGTTTCTGTGGTAGCGTCCGAATTCCCGCTTTCGACTTCGAGGAGAACGAGGAATGGCAGCCTCAGAGGCGTTGGTCTACGACGCCATCCGGACCCCGCGTGGCAAGGGCAAGAGCAACGGCTCCTTGCACGGCACCAAGCCGGTCGACCTCGTGGTCGGCCTGATGCACGAGATGCTCATCCGCAACGAGAAGCTCGACCCCAACCGGGTCGACGACGTCGTGCTCGGATGCGTCTCCCCCGTCGGCGACCAGGGCGCCGACATCGCCAAGACCGCCGCGATCAAGGCCGGCCTGCCGGACACGGTCGCCGGCGTCCAGCTCAACCGCTTCTGCGCCTCCGGCCTGGAGGCCGTGAACATCGGCGCCCAGAAGGTCGCCTCCGGCTGGGAGGACCTGGTCTTCGTCGGCGGCGTCGAGTCGATGTCCCGCGTCCCGATGGGCTCCGACGGCGGCGCCTGGGCGATGGACCCGGAGACCAACTACGACACGTCGTTCATCCCGCAGGGCGTCGGCGCCGACCTCATCGCCACGATCGAGGAGTTCTCGCGCGACGACGTCGACGCGTACGCCGCCCGCTCGCAGGAGCGCGCCGCGACCGCGCAGGCCGAGGGGCGCTTCGCGGCCTCCGTCGTCCCGGTCAAGGACCTCAACGAGAACGTCGTCCTCGACAACGACGAGTTCATCCGCGCCGGCACGACGGTCGAGACGCTGGGCAAGCTGAAGCCCTCGTTCGCCGCGATGGGCGAGATGGGCGGCTTCGACGCCGTCGCGCTGCAGAAGTACCACTGGGTCGAGAAGATCGACCACGTCCACACGCCGGGCAACTCGTCGGGCATCGTGGACGGCGCGTCGCTGCTGGCGATCGGCAGCCAGGCGATCGGCGACGAGCTGGGCCTGACGCCGCGCGCGCGCATCCTCGCGACCGCGGTGAGCGGCGCTGACCCGACCATCATGCTGACCGGTCCGGCGCCCGCGTCCAAGAAGGCGCTGGGCAAGGCGGGGCTCTCGGTCGACGACCTCGACCTCGTCGAGATCAACGAGGCCTTCGCCGCGGTCGTGTTGCGCTTCGTGCGCGACATGGGCCTGGACCTGGACAAGGTCAACGTCAATGGCGGCGCGATCGCCATGGGCCATCCGCTCGGCGCGACCGGCGGCATGATCCTCGGCACGCTCGTCGACGAGCTGCACCGCACCGGCGGCAAGTACGGCCTCGCGACGCTCTGCGTCGGCGGCGGCATGGGCATCGCGACCGTCGTGGAGGCGATCTAGAGCATGGCTGAGTCCACCACCATCAAGTGGGACAAGGGCGACGACGGGATCGTCGTCCTGACGCTGGACGATCCGAACCAGTCCGCGAACATCATGAACCGCGCGTACGTCGAGTCGATGGGCGCGACGGTCGAGCGGCTCGAGGCCGAGAAGGACGACATCAAGGGCGTCGTCCTCACCTCGGGCAAGAAGACGTTCTTCGCCGGCGGCGACCTGCACGACCTGCTGGCCGTCACCCGCGAGCAGTCCGCCGAGTTCTCGGCGGGCGTCCGCGAGGTCAAGGCGCAGCTGCGCCGGTTGGAGACGCTCGGCGTCCCCGTCGTCGCCGCGATCAACGGGGCGGCGCTCGGCGGCGGCCTGGAGATCACGCTGGCCTGCCACCACCGGGTCATCGTGGACGACCCGAAGGCGAAGCTCGGGTTCCCCGAGGTCAAGTTGGGGCTGTTGCCCGGCGGCGGCGGCGTGGTCCGCACGGTCCGGATGTTCGGCATCGTCGACGCGCTGATGCAGCTCCTGCTCCAGGGCCAGGAGAAGCGCCCGGCGCAGGCGCTGGAGATGAAGCTCGTCGACGAGGTCGTGCCGACGCGCGACGACCTGCTCCCGGCCGCCAAGGCGTGGATCGCCTCGGTCGCGGGCCAGGAGATCGCCCAGCCGTGGGACGTCAAGGGCTACAAGATCCCCGGCGGCACGCCGAGCAACCCGAAGCTGGCGATGAACCTCCCGGCGTTCCCGGCCAACCTGCGCAAGCAGCTCAAGGGCGCCAACTACCCCGCGCCGCACCACATCATGGCCGTGGCCGTCGAGTCGTCGCAGGTCGACTTCGACACCGCGATCGAGATCGAGGGGCGCTACTTCACCGACCTGGCGGTCGGCCAGGTGGCGAAGAACATGATCCAGGCGTTCTTCTTCGACCTGCAGGCCGTCAACGGCGACCGCGGGCGTCCGGAGGGGATCGAGCGCTTCACCCCGAGCAAGGTGGTGGTGTTGGGCGCCGGCATGATGGGCGCGGCGATCGCGTACGTGTGCGCGAAGGCCGGCCTGGAGGTCGTGCTCAAGGACGTCGACCAGGCCGCGGCCGACCGCGGCAAGGACTACTCGCGCGGGCTGGTCGAGAAGGCCGTCGGGCGCGGGCGCTCCTCGCAGGAGGACGCCGACGCGCTGCTCGCGCGCATCACGGCCACGACCGACCCGGCCGCGGCGGCCGGCGCCGAGATGGTGATCGAGGCGGTCTTCGAGGACCCGAGCGTCAAGGCCAAGGTCTTCGCCGAGATCGAGCCGCATCTGGCGGACGGCGCGTTGTTGGGGTCCAACACCTCGACGCTGCCGATCACGACGCTGGCCGAGGGCGTGTCGCGGCCGGCCGACTTCATCGGCCTGCACTTCTTCTCCCCCGTGGACAAGATGCCCCTGCTGGAGATCATCAAGGGCGAGCAGACGTCCGACGAGACGCTGTACCGCGCGCTCGACGTCGCCAAGATCATCAAGAAGACGCCGATCGTCGTCAACGACTCGCGCGGGTTCTTCACCTCGCGCGTGATCGGGACGTTCATCAACGAGGGCCTCGCGATGCTGACCGAGGGCGTCCCGGCGCCGACGATCGAGCAGGCGTCCTCGCAGGCCGGCTACCCGGCGCCCGTCCTGCAGCTGATGGACGAGCTCAACATGGAGCTGGCGGTGAAGATCCGCAAGGCGACGCGCGAGGCCATCGAGGCCGCCGGCGGCGAGTGGGTCGAGCACCCGGCGTTCGCGGTCGTCGACACGATGCTGGCCGAGGGCCGCCCGGGCAAGCTGCGCGGCGCCGGGTTCTACAACTACGAGGACGGCAAGCGCACCGGCCTGTGGCCGGGGCTGCGCGAGCTGTTCCCGCCGGTCGCCGATCCGTCGGCGATCGCGTTGAAGGACCTGGAGGAGCGCATGCTCTTCGCCGAGGCGCTCGAGACGGTCAAGTGCCGCGACGAGGGCGTGATCGAGTCGGTCGCCGACGCGAACATCGGCTCGATCTTCGGCATCGGGTTCCCGGCCTGGAGCGGCGGCGTGCTCCAGTACATCAACGGCTACGACGGCGGTGTGGCCGGCTTCGTGGCGCGCTCGCGTGAGCTGGCCGCGCGCTACGGCGACCGGTTCCTGCCGCCGGCGTCGCTGGTCGAGAAGGCCGAGCGCAGCGAGACCTACAGCGACGCGGGGACGCCGGTCGCCGCGTAGGGCTCGTCGCATCGAGGTGTCGCAGTTCCCCGCGCCGTCGCCGGCGATGAGTCCGGC
>DATDMD010000008.1:0-22486 GCA_036518975.1 Baekduia sp. | reverse complement strand
AGATCTCCGAGCTCACCGGCATCAAGCGCACGATCGTCGCCGCGACGATCAACCGCCTCAAGCGCACCGGCGAGCTGGAGCCCTACGACGAGGGCGTCCGCGTGCCCTTCGTCGAACGCGTCTAGCCGCGTCCGCGTAAGGCCTCCGCTAAGTAGCCCGGACGGGTGCGCACCCGACCGGGTGCGTCTCGTCGAGCGGTCCTTGATCGGGACCGGCGCGCCCCGCATCTTGCGAGCCGTGTCGATCCATCCCGTCCTCGCCGAGGTCACCGACCGCATCGCCTCCCGCAGTGCTGAGTCGCGCTCCGCGTATCTGGAGCGGATGCGCGCGGCCACGCTCGACGGCCCCGCCCGCGGGGACCTCGGGTGCGCGAACTTCGCCCACGGCGCCGCCGCGTGCGCTCCCGACGAGAAGCTGCACCTGCGCGGCGCCCAGCGGCCGAACATCGCGATCGTCAACGCCTACAACGACATGCTGTCGGCGCATCAGCCCTACGGGCGCTACCCCACCATCTTGAAGCGCGCGGTGCGCGAGGCCGGCGGCGTCGCCCAGGTCGCGGGCGGCGTGCCGGCGATGTGCGACGGGATCACGCAGGGCCGCGCGGGAATGGAGCTGTCGCTGCTGAGCCGCGACGTCATCGCGATGGCGACCGCGATCGCGCTCTCGCACGACATGTTCGACGGCGCGCTGCTGCTCGGCATCTGCGACAAGATCGTCCCCGGCCTGCTCATCGGCGCGCTGAGCTTCGGCCACCTGCCGGTCGCGCTCGTGCCCGCCGGGCCCATGCCGTCCGGCCTGCCCAACCGCGAGAAGAGCAGGGTGCGGCGGCGCCACGCGGCGGGCGAGATCGGCATCGAGGAGCTGCGCGACGCCGAGGCCGCGTCCTACCACTCGGCCGGGACCTGCACGTTCTACGGGACCGCCAACAGCAACCAGCTGGTCGTCGAGGCCATGGGGTTGCACGTGCCCGGCGCGGCGTTCGTCAACCCCGGCACGCCGGTGCGCGACGCGCTGACCGCGCAGGTCGCGCGGGCGGTCACGGAGCGGACGGCGCTCGGCGACCGGTTCACGCCGCTGGGCGAGGTGGTCGACGAGCGCGCGATCGTCAACGGCGTCGTCGCCCTGCTCGCGACCGGCGGCTCGACCAACCACACCATGCACCTGCCGGCGATCGCCGCGGCGGCCGGGATCGCGCTCACGTGGGACGACTTCGACGAGCTGTCGGCGATCGTCCCGCTGCTCGCGCGGATCTACCCCAACGGCCCGGCGGACGTCAACCACTTCCACGCGGCCGGCGGCACGCCGTATCTCATCGGTGAGCTGCTCGGCGCGGGCCTGGTGCACGAGGACGTCCAGACGGTCGTCGGGCCCGGCCTGCGCGCGTACGCGGCGGGCGCGCCGGCGGCGACCGGCGACCCGGAGGTCCTGCGCGGCGCCGGCGCGCCGTTCGCGCCGGACGGCGGCATTCGCGTGGTCGACGGCTCGCTCGGGCGCGCGGTGACCAAGGTGTCGGCCTTGACGCCGGAGCGCCGGCGCATCGCCGCGCCGGCGCGCGTCTTCGACAGCCAGGCCGCGTTCCTGGACGCGTTCGCGGCCGGCGCGCTGGACGGCGACGGCGTCGCTGTCCTGCGCTTCCAGGGCCCGCGCGCCAACGGGATGCCCGAGCTGCACAAGCTGACGCCGGCCCTCGGCGTGCTCCAAGAGCGAGGCCATCAGGTCGCCCTGGTGACCGACGGGCGGATGTCCGGCGCTTCGGGGACGATCCCGTCCGCGATCCACTGCACGCCCGAGGCCGCCGCCGGCGGCCCGCTCGCGCGGATCAAGGACGGTGACATGATCGTGCTGGACACCGAGGCCGGGACGCTCGATGTTGTAGGGGTCGATCTGGCCACCCGTCCGGCCGCCACGCCGGACGCCGATCCCGACGCCGTGACCGGCACCGGGCGCGAGCTCTTCGCCGGCCTGCGGTCGCTCATCGGCGCGGCCGACACCGGCGCCTCGGCGTTCGCCGCGCCCCGCGCGCGGGAGGCGGCGCCGGCATGGGCCTGACCGCCGGCACGCAGATCCGCGACGGCCGCGCCGCCGCCGCGCTCACGATCGCCGACGTGCTCGCGCTCGCGCCGGTCGTCCCGGTCGTCGTGCTCGACGACGTCGCCCGCGCCGTCCCGCTGGCGCGCGCGCTGGCCGCCGGCGGGCTGCGCGCGATCGAGGTGACGCTGCGGACCGGCGCGGCGCTGGAGGCGATCGACGCGATCGCGCGCGACGTCCCCGAGGCGGTCGTCGGCGCCGGGACGGTGACGACGCGGCCGCAGGCCGAGGCGGCCGCTCGCGCCGGGGCCCGGTTCCTCGTCTCCCCCGGCCAGACGCCGGCGCTGCTGGACGCCCTGGAGGCGTCCGGCCTCCCCTTCCTGGCCGGGATCGCGACGGCCTCCGACCTCATCGCGCTGCGCGAGCGCGGGATCGCCACCGCGAAGTTCTTTCCGGCCGAGGCCAGCGGCGGCATCGCGACGCTGAAGGCCCTCGGCGGCCCGTTCCCGGAGGTGCGCTTCTGCCCGACGGGCGGGATCGACGCGACCAAGGCCATCGACTACCTGGCGCTGGGGAACGTCGTGTGCGTGGGCGGGTCGTGGATGGTGCCGGCGGCGGCGGTGGCGGCGGGAGATTGGGCCGGGATCGAGGCCGCGGCACGGGCCGCGAGGGCGCTGCGCGGCTAGTAGGCGTGGCGGGCCGGTGGCGGTGCCGGCGTTTGCGGGTGAGCAGTGCGGGCGTGGGCTGGTGCTGCGGGGCGGGGTTTGCTTGGCATCTAGGGCGTGAGGCCGTTGAGGTGGCGCTCCGCGTTGTCGGCGTGCCTCGGCCGCCCTGGGGCGGGCGGTTCGGACTCGCATCGCCGGGACGCCGAGGGTCCAAGTCGTCTGACCCCACATATCGGGGGTGAGACGACTTGGACCATCGTTCGCAGGCGAATCCTCGCCGCGCGGAGGTCCGTGTCGTTTTGGACGTCATATGGACGCTCGAAACGACACGGATCGCCGCCGCACCGAGGTCGGGGTCACTTTGGGCTCGTATATGGAGCTCGAGGTGACCCGGACCTCCGGCGTGCCGGCGATTCGGCCCCGAACTCGCCCCGGAAGCACCCAAGCGACGAGCCACACCGACAGCGCGGAGCACCACCCAGACTGCCTCGCCCTAGATGCGAAGCGAACCCCGCCCCGCGCCACACGCAACGCCGGCACTGCACGCCAACCACGCCCGCAGCGCCGCCAAGCAAACCACGCCCCAAAGCACGACCAACGCCGGCGCTGCACGCCAACGCCACCCGCGCCGCCGCGACGCCGCGATGCCGGGCACGCTGACTGGACTATTCCCAGTCGAGGTGCCCCCGCCCCGCCCTAAGCCGCAGCCGCCGCCGCGAACGACGTCGCGTCCACCCGGTTGCGCCCCGCCTGCTTGGCCGCGTACAGCCGCCGGTCCGCCAGGCGGATCAGGTCCTCCGTCCCCGTCGCCCGCGCCGAGACCACGCCGATCGACGCCGTGATCGCCAGCCCCCGCGCGATCTCCTCCCACGGCTCGGCCGCGAGCGCGATGCGGATCCGCTCGGCGCACGCGACCGCGTCGAACTCCGAGGTGCCGACCATCACCACCACGAACTCCTCACCGCCGGTGCGCGCGACGACGTCGGTCGCCCGCACCGTCGCCTGCAGCACCGCGGCGGCCCGCTCCAGCACGCGGTCGCCGACCTCGTGCCCGAAGCGGTCGTTGATCGACTTGAAGTGGTCGAGGTCCAGCGCGGCGACGCTCAGCGGCGCTGCGCGGTCCTCGCGCGCGTCGGCGCGCTCCAGCACGCCCGCCAGGTAGCGGCGGTTGAACAGGCCGGTCAGCCAGTCGCGCTCGGCCTGTGCGCGCAGCTGCTCCTGGAGGTCGGCGAGCTGCTGCAGCGCGCGCTCGAGCTCGAGGTTCTTGGCGGCGAGCGCGTCGGCCTCGGTCCGGGCGACGCCGTGCTCGGCGACCGCGCGCTCGAAGTCGCGGTGCAGCTCGGTCAGCTCGCGGAACGCGAGGCGCTCCAGCTCGGCGGCCTCGGCGAGCGCGTCGTAGGCCTCCTCGGCGCGGCCGGCGGCCCGCAGCGCGGCCGCGATGTCCTGGAGGATCATCGCCCGGATCTGCGGGACCGTCCGGTGCAGGCGCTCGACGCCGGCGCGGCCGGCGGCGCTGGCCTCGTCGACGCGCTCCAGCGCCAGCAGCGCGCGAACCTCCACGACGACGGTCATGCCGAAGATGTAGGGGTTGGGCTCGCCGAACGCGGCGAGGTGCGCGATCGCCCCGCGCGCGTCGCGCAGCGCCTCCAGCGGCCGGCCGCCGGCGAGGTGGATGTCGGCGCGCGTGCACGTCAGGACGCCGAGCGCGAACCGGTTGCGCGGGGCGAGCTCCTCGGCGACCGCGACCCCGCGCCCGATCTCGGCCATCGCCCCGGCGTCGTCCTCCTGGACCATGCGCAGGTGCGCGAGGTCGTTGCGGGAGATCGCCTCCTCCCAGCGGTCGCCCGCGCCGATCGTCAGCGCGAGCAGCTCGTCCAGGCGCGCCGGCCACTCGGGCGCGTCGAGGTTGCCGAAGATCATGCACGACTGGCGCCGGGCGAAGATCCGCAAGGTCGTGTCGTCGGTCGCGTCGGCGACGGCCACGCAGCGCTCGGCGTGGCGCAGCGCCTCGCGGTAGGAGCCGGTGAAGAACGCCAGGTGCGCGCCCATCGCGGCGACCTCGACGGTCGTCACCGGATGCTGCGCGGCCTCAGCGTCGACCTCCGCCCCGGCCGCGAGCCCGAACCCGGCCCGCAGCCCGCCGCCGTGAACGGTGACGAGCGTCTGCAGCGCGAGCGCCCGGCCCCGCAGCGCCACGTCGTCGCGCTCGGTCCCGACCCGCTCCGCCCGCAGCGCCGCGGCCATGGCGCCGTTGGGGTCCTCGTGATACGACGACCGCGCCGCGTCCAGCTCCGCCCACGCGGCGCCCGCGTCCGTCTGTTGATCGAGGGTCCCGTCCATGCGCCTTCCCCCGTGTGACTCGGCCGACGCGCCGGGTTCTTGACCGCTAGGAGTCTGTTGAACTTTCGACCGTCGATGCGAGCGGTCGTCATCCGGCGCCGCTGACGCGTCCGCTCGCGCGGCGGGAAAAGTTCAACAGGCTCCTACGGCGAGACCGCGCCGCCGGTGGTCGCGTCGCCGACCACCTGCGGCACCGCCGGCAGCCGGCAGTGCGCCTTGACCGCGTCGGCGATCAGCTTGGCCCGGTAGGCGAAGCCCGCCGCGTCCGGGTGCAGTCCGTCGGGCAGCGTCACGCGCCGGCGCGTCACGGCCGACAGCCAGTCGACGAGGTGCAGGCGCTTGACCCGCGACGCCTCGGCGAACAGGGTGGTGTTCAGCGCCGCGTAGGGGCCCTTGCGGGCCGGGCGGTAGATGTCGGACCACACGACGCACGTGTCGGGCCCGGTCGCCGCCAGCATGCGGTCGATGCGGTCCGCGAAGCGGCCGCCGTCCGGGCCGTCGTTGGTCCCCAGCGAGACGATGACGGTCTTCGGGTGCACGACCTTCAGCGCCGAGCGCAGCGCGACCATGCCCTGGGGCGTCGTCCGGCCGCTCCTCGCGTCCCACGCGATGTCCGCGCCGGGCAGCAGCTCGTTGAGCGACGGGCGCAGCCCGACGGCCAGCGAGTCGCCGACGACGAGCACGTCGGCCGCGGCGTCGGCCGGCGTGATCCGCGCGGACGCCGACCCCGGCGCCAGGAGCGCCGCGACCAGCAGCACGCAGGCGAGTAGGGCGCCGAACAGCGCCGAGGAGAGGCGGGGGAGAAGCATCGTCAACCGCTATCGGCAGGTCGGGCGGACCTCAGGAGAGCCGCTGTACGGCGTCTTGCAGGTACGGCCCGAGCGTCCCCGCGAAGACGGTGGTGAGGTGATCGACATCCTTGAAGGTGAGAGCGCCACCGACCACTGGATAACAAAACCGGCGGTCGCACAGCGTCGACGTCAGATCCACGACGCCCACCCGGGTCGGGTCGCCGCCCCGATCGGACTGCCCCGCGGCGGTCACCGCCGGATCCGGCTCCAGCGCCAGCGCCCGCGGCACCGCGCAGTCCCGCGCCGCCGGCTGCCCGGCGTCCATCGCCTGCTGCACGCAGTCCAGCGTCGCGCTGCGCATCTTCGGCGTGTCGCGCAGGACGACGACCTGCGTGACGCTCGCGGGCAGCGCCGCCCACGCGTCCCGGTAGCCGCGCGCCTGGGCCGCGAACCGCCCCGCCGCGCCCCGCGCGCCCACGATCGCCCCGCCCGTGTGCTCGGCGACGAACACGCGGTGGATCTCCGGATGGCGCGCGAACCAGCGCAGCGTGTCGCGGTTCCACTGCACGCACTGCGTCCTGGCCGGCTCGGGCAACGCGGCGACCGCGCGCGAGAACGGGCAGCCCGTGTGCGTGACCGACAGCCCATGCCACCCCTGCGCCCGCGCGACGTAGTCGAACGCCGCCCGCCAGTGCGACGCGTGCGAGTCGCCGACCACCGCCACGGTCTCGGTGGCGCCCGCCGCCGGCCGGCCGAACGCGCACGCGCGCACGCGCCCCAGCCGCTCCACGACCTCGCACGCCGTGTTCGGCGAGCTCGCCGCCTCGACCGGCGTCGGGACGACCTTGCGCGCCAGCGCCGGGTTCACGCACGGCGGCCCGACCGGCGGCCGCGCCGCCGCGCCGAAGCAGCGCGGGTGCTCGCTGACCAGCGCCTTCGTGGCGGCGTGGTCGTGGTCGAGCTGCGTGTGCAGGTGCCACGCGCCCGCCGCCGGGACGAGCAGGACGAACGCCGTCGCGATCCCGGCCAGCGCCAGCGTCCGGCGCGGCCGCTTGGCCAGCCCGCGCGCGCCGCGCACCGGGTCCTCGATCCACCGCTTGCACAGCCACGCCAGCAGCACCGTGCCCTCGAGCACCACGGCCTGGCGCACGCCGTCCGGCAGCGCGACCGCGTACGGGATCAACACCAACAACGGCCAGTGCCACAAGTACAGGCTGTAGGACAGGTCGCCCGTGTTCTGGATCGGCCCCCAGGACAGCAGCCGCGTCGGCGCCAGCACGTGCCGCGGCGCCCCCGCGCGGATCACCGCCAGCGTCCCCAGCACGGGCAGCAGCGCCGCGCTGCCCGGGAACACCGTGCCCGGCCCGTAGGCGAACGCGGCGACGCCGATCGCCACGAAGCCCAACCACGACAACACCGCGCGCAGCAGCGCCGGCGAGCGACCGAGCTGCGGCAGCAGCGCCAGCACTCCGCCCACGCCGAACTCCCACGCGCGCGTGGGCGTGACGAAGTACGCGGCCTGCGGGTCGGCCGGCGTGTGGACGATCGACCACCACAGGCTCGCGCCGGTCAGCAGCCCCATGGCCACGCCCAGGCCCACGATCCGCACGCGCGGCGACCGGCCCCGCGTCACGAGCAGCGCGCCCAGCAGGAGCAGCGGCCACACCAGGTAGAACTGCTCCTCGACCGACAGCGACCAGTAGTGCTGGACCGGCGAGACGCCGTCGGACTGCGCGAAGTAGTCGACCGCCGTGTGCGCCAGCTGCCAGTTCTCGACGTACGCCGCGCTGGCCGCGATCTCGGTCAGGAACGCGTCCCACCGATGCGACGGCACCAGGACCATCGTCCCGACGGCCGTCACCAGCAGCGTCACCAGCGCCGCCGGCAGGATGCGCCGCGCCCGCCGCGCCCAGAACGCCGTCAGCCGGATCCGGCCGGTCGCGACGACCTCCTCGACCAGCAGCGACGTGATCAGGAAGCCCGAGACCACGAAGAAGACGTCGACGCCGACGTACCCGCCGGGCACGAGGTCCGGCCAGATGTGGCCCGCGATGACCAGCGACACGGCCAGGGCGCGCAGCGCCTGGATCTCCGGCCGCCAGCGCGACCGCGGCTTGAGCCCGGCTGGGATCCACGGCAGCGCGCCGCGCACGGGGGCCTCCCGCGCGAGCTGCTGCTCGTCGTCGATCCTTTCGAGCTCCTGGGTCGCCACGGTGGTCCCGACCAGCGTCTACCCAAGTGTGACGGGCTCAAGCCCGCCCTGCGAGCCCCGGATCAGACGGCGGCGACGCGCGCGAGCAGCGCCAGCTCGCGCTCGCGCAGCAGGCTCTGGTCCACGCGGACCTCGCGGACGCGCTCGCGCCACGCGTCGTCGTCCAGCAGCGACAGCCACGTCGCCAGCGACTCCTCGACCGGCTCGGCGTCCGGACCGACGGCGCCGTGGGCCATCACGACCGTGTGCGCGTCCAGCAGCCGGGCGATCGCCTCGGCGTCGTCGCCGCCCGTCCCGATCGCCGCGCGGTCGTGGTCGCGCAGGGTCCTCAGGTAGCGGCCGATCTCCGCCGGCTCGCTCAACGCCGTGATCATGGCGCGGAAATCTAGACCGGTGGGCGGACGGCCGGCGCGCCCTCGCCGATGCGCAGCCGCATCGGGTCGATCGACAGCACCTCGATCGGCTGCGAGACGCCGGGGACCGTGATCTCGCCGAGCGACACCGGCGCCAGCTCCTCGGGTACCGACGGCAGCGTGCCGCCGGTCAGCAGGAGCTGGCCGGGGGCCGCCTGCGAGCACAGCCGGGCGGCGACGTTGACGGCCGCGCCGATGTAGTCGTCGCCCTCGAACATGATGACCTTGCCCTCGCAGATCCCGCCGCGCACCTGCAGGCGCCCGTCGGTCAGCAGGACGTCGCGGACCAGCGCCGCGCAGCGGATGACCGGCTCGGGGTCGACGCCCGAGAGCATCGCCCCGTCGCCCAGCCACTTCGTGACGCGCACGCCGTGGTTCTCGGCCTCCGCCCGCAGCACCGCGCGCAGGTGGCCGAGGACGGCCACCGCCTGCTGGTCGCCGAACTCGTCGGTGAACGACGTGAAGCCACACAGGTCGAGGAAGCAGAAGGTGCGGCGGACGCGCATGTCGTACCTGACCCTAGGACTTGGCCTTCGCCGCCCGCTGCGCGGCCTTGTTGGGCAGGTCGGTGATCGTGCCGTCCGCGATCTCGGCGGCGAGCATCACCGTCTCGCTCAGCGTCGGGTGCGCGTGGATCGTGAGGCCGAGGTCGGCGACGTCGGCGCCCATCTCCAGCGCGAAGCCGGGCTCGGCGATCAGGTCGCCCGCGTGCGGGCCGACGATCCCGGCGCCGAGCACGCGGCCCGTCTCCGGGTCGCGGAGCAGCTTGGTCTGCCCGTCCGCCCCGTCGATGGTCAGCGCGCGGCCGGACGCCGACCACGGGAACAACGACTTCTCATAGGCGATGCCCTGGTCCTTGGCCTCCGTCTCGGTCAGCCCGACCCACGCGACCTCCGGGTCGGTGTAGGCGACCGACGGGATCCCGCGCGGCTCGAAGACCGCGGCGTGGCCGGCGATGACCTCGGCCGCGACGTGCCCCTCGGCGGTCGCCTTGTGGGCGAGCATCGGCCCGCCGGCGACGTCGCCGATCGCGTAGATGTGCGCCACGTTGGTCCGCTGCTGGGCGTCGACCGGGACGAAGCCGCGCTCGTCGACGTGCACGCCCGCGGTGTGGAGGTCGAGCGCCGCGCCGTTCGGGATGCGGCCGACCGCCACGAGGACGCGGTCGAACACCGCGTCCGCGACGTCGCCCGAGAACGACGCGTGCAGCCCGTCGTCCTTGGCCTCGACCTTCTCCACCTTGGTCTCCAGGTGGATCGCGGCGTAGCGCGCGCCGATCCGCTTGGCCAGCGGCTTGACGAGGTCGCGGTCGGCCCCGGGGATCAGGCCGTCGGCCATCTCCACCACGGTGACGTCGGAGCCCAGCGCGTCGTAGACCGTGGCCATCTCCAGGCCGATGATCCCGCCGCCGACGACCAGCAGCCGCCGCGGCACGTCCACCAGCTCCAGCGCGCCGGTCGAGTCCATCACGCGCGGGTCGTCGTGCGGGATGCCCGGCAGCTGCACCGAGCGCGAGCCCGCGGCGACGATCGCGCTGTCGAAGGAGATGGTCGTGGTCTCGCCGTCGGGCTGCGACACCGACAGCAGGTTCGGGCCGCTGAACCGCGCCTCGCCGTGGACGACCTCGACCTTGCGGCCCTTGGCCATCTGCGCGACGCCGCCGTTGAGCTTGGCGACCACGCCGTCCTTCCACGCGCGCAGCGCCTCCAGGTCGATCTCCGGCTGGCCGAACGCGACGCCGTGGGCGCCGGCGGTCTCGGCCTCGGCGATCACCTTGGCGACGTGCAGCAGCGCCTTGGACGGGATGCAGCCGACGTTGAGGCAGACGCCGCCGAGCTGCTCGTGGCGCTCGACCATCACGACGTCCTGGCCGAGGTCGGCCGCGCGGAACGCCGCGGCATAGCCGCCCGGGCCGG
Source organism: Baekduia sp. (assembly GCA_036518975.1). Taxonomy (GTDB): domain Bacteria; phylum Actinomycetota; class Thermoleophilia; order Solirubrobacterales; family Solirubrobacteraceae; genus Baekduia. Next base: position 12,121 of record DATDMD010000008.1, on the reverse strand, counting down.
AGCCGAGGACGAGGACGCCGGCGTGGACGTCGCCGCGCGCGACCTCCACGACCTCCTCGGTCCCGGCGTGCGCGCCGGCGCTGACCGGGCTGGACGGCGACTCGACGGCCTCGGCCGCAGCGCCGGCGCCGCTCTCGGCGTCGGCCGGCGCCGCGGCGGCACCCGCCGTCTCCAACACCACCAACAACGAACCCTCGGAGACCGAGTCGCCCACGGCGACCTTGATCTCCTTGATCGTCCCGGCCTCCGGCGCCGGGATCTCCATCGACGCCTTGTCGGACTCCAGGACGACGAGCGGGTCCTCGGCCGCCACCGCGTCGCCCGCGGCGACCAGGATCTCGGCGACCGGGACGTCGGTGAAGTCCCCGATGTCGGGGACGAGGACGTCGAGCGTGGCGCTCACAGCAGCACTCTCCGGAGGTCGTTGAGCACACCGGTGAGGTGCGCCGTGAACCGCGCGGCGGCGGCGCCGTCGATCACGCGGTGGTCGTAGGACAAGGACAACGGCAGCATCAGGCGCGGGACGAACTCCTTGCCGTCCCACACCGGCTTCGTCGCGCTGCGCACGACGCCGAGGATCGCGACCTCGGGCGCGTTGACGATCGGCGTGAACGACGTGCCGCCGATCCCGCCCAGCGACGAGATCGTGAACGTCGCGCCCGCCATGTCGGCCGGGCCGAGCTTGCCCGCGCGGGCCTTGGCCGACAGGTCGGTCAGCTCGCCGGCGACCTGGAGCAGGCCCTTCTTGTCGACGTCCTTGACGACGGGGACGACGAGCCCGTTGGGCGTGTCGGCGGCGAACCCCAAGTGGTAGTACTTCTTGCGGATCAGCGCCTCGCCGTCGTCGCTCAAGGACGAGTTGAAGTCCGGAAACGCCTTCAGCGACGCGACCGACGCCTTCAACAACAGCGCGACCATCGTCACCTTGACGTCGGCCTGCTCGCCGTTGAGCTGCTTGCGGAAGGCCTCCAGGTCGGTGACGTCCGCCTCGTCGTTGTGCGTGACGTGCGGGATCCGGATCCAGTTGCGCGACAGGTTGGCCGCGGCGATCCGGCGGATCTTCGACAGCTCGACGCGCTCGACCTCGCCATAGCGGGTGAAGTCGATCGACGGCCACGGCAGCGTCTCGACGAGCGTGCCGGAGCCGGTCGGCGCCGCGACGCGCGCACCGGCGCCCGCTGCCGCCCCGCCGCCGTCCGCGAACGCGCGGACGTCCTCCGGCAGGATCCGCCCCTTACGCCCGGTGCCGCCGACGGCCGTCAGCTCGACGCCGAGCTCGCGCGCCATGCGGCGCACGGACGGGCTGGCGTAGACCGGGTCGCCGCCGTTGTCGGACGCCGCCTTCGGCGCGGGCGGCTGGCGCTCGGGCGGCTGCGGCCGTGAGCTGGCCTCGGCCGAGACCGCGGAGCGCACCGCCGACGGCGCAGCCGCCTCGGCGACCGCGGCCTGGTCGGTGGCCGCGCGCTCGCCCGCGGCGTCGGCCTGCAGCGCGACGACCGGCGTGCCCTGCGACGCCTTGTCGCCGACGCTCAGCAGCACCTCGGCGACGACGCCGGCGAACGGCGCCGGCACGTCCATGGTGGCCTTGTCGGTCTCCAGCGTGATCAGCGGGTCGTTCTCGGCGACCGTGTCGCCGGGCGCGACGTGCACCTCGACGACGTCGACGTCGGTGAAGTCGCCGATATCCGGGACTTCGACGTGCTTCAGATCCGCCACGGTGCCTCGCTCTCGGGGTCGATGCCGTACTGCTCGATGGCCTTCTGCGCATCCGCGTCGCGGCCCAGCGCGTGCAGCGCCGCGACGACGACATGGTGCCGGTCCACCTCGAAGAACCGGCGCAGCGCCTTGCGGTAGTCGCTGCGGCCGAAGCCGTCGGTGCCCAGGACCGTGTAGGGCGCCTCGACCCACGGCCGGATGAGATCGGGCAGCGCGCGGATGTAGTCGGTGGCCGCCACGACGGGACCGGCGTTGCGCGCGCCGAGCGCCTCGGCGACGTACGGGATCCGGGGGTCGTCGCCGGACGGATGCAGCCGGTTGTAGCGCTCCGCCTCCATGCCGTCCCGGCGCAGCTCGCTGTACGAGGTGACCGACCACACGTCCGAGGTGACGCCGAACTCCTCCTGGAGCAGCTCGGCACCGGCGAGCACCTCGCGCAGGATCGTGCCCGAGCCGAGCAGCTGCACGTCCGCGGGGCGGCCGGGCTCCGGGTTCTCCCGGACCACGTGCATGCCCTTGAGGATGCCGTCCTCCGCGCCCTCCGGCATCGCCGGCTGCGCGTAGTTCTCGTTCATGACCGTGAGGTAGTAGTACACGTCCTCGTGCTCGCCGAACATGCGGCGCAGGCCGTCGTGGACGATCACGGCCAGCTCGTAGGCGTAGGCCGGGTCGTAGGCCACGCAGTTGGGGATGAGCGAGGCCTGGATGTGGCTGTGGCCGTCCTCGTGCTGGAGGCCCTCGCCGTTGAGCGTCGTCCGCCCGGCCGTGCCGCCGATCAGGAACCCGCGCGCGCGCGAGTCGCCGGCGGCCCAGGCGAGGTCGCCCACGCGCTGGAAGCCGAACATCGAGTAGTAGATGTAGAACGGCACCATCGCGACGCCGTGGTTGGCGTACGACGTGGCCGCCGCGATCCACGACGAGAACGCGCCGGGCTCGTTGATCCCCTCCTGGAGGATCTGGCCGGACTTGTCCTCGCGGTAGGACATCAGCTGGTCGGCGTCCTGCGGCGTGTAGAGCTGCCCGACCTGGCTGAAGATCCCCAGCTGGCGGAACATGCCCTCCATGCCGAAGGTGCGCGACTCGTCGGGCACGATCGGGACGACGTGCGGCCCGAGCTGCTTGTCGCGGACCAGGGCCGACAGGATCCGGACGAAGGCCATCGTCGTGGAGATCTCGCGCTCGCCGGTGCCGTCGAGCTGCGCCTGGAAGGCGCTCAGGTCCGGGACCGGGAGCGGCGGCGCCTCGGTGCGGCGCTGCGGCAGCGACCCGCCGAGCGCCTCGCGCCGCTCGCGCAGGTACCGCATCTCGGGCGCGTCATCGGCGGGCCTGTGGAACGAGACGTCGCGGACCGCGTCGTCGGAGAGCTCCAGGCCGAAGCGGTCGCGGAAGGCGAACAGCGCCTTCTCGTTCATCTTCTTGGCCTGGTGGGTGATGTTCTGGCCCTCGCCGGACTCGCCCATCCCGTAGCCCTTGATCGTCTTGGCGAGGATGACCGTCGGCTTGCCCGTCGTCTGGGTCGCCTGCAGGTAGGCGTTGTAGACCTTCTGCGGATCGTGACCACCGCGGTTCAGCGACCAGATCTCGGCGTCGGTCCAATCCTCGACCATGCGGGCGAGCTCCGGGTCGGCGCCGAAGAAGTTCTCGCGCACGTAGGCGCCGTCGCGCGACTTCAGCGTCTGGTACTGGCCGTCGACGACCTCCTCCATGCGCCGCACCAGGCGGCCCTCGGAGTCGGCGGCCAGGAGCGGATCCCAGCGGCGCCCCCAGATCGTCTTGATGACGTTCCAGCCGGCGCCGCGGAAGTTGGTCTCCAGCTCCTGGATGATCTTGCCGTTGCCGCGGACCGGGCCGTCGAGGCGCTGCAGGTTGCAGTTGACGACGAAGATGAGGTTGTCGAGGTGCTCGCGGCCGGCGAGGGCGATCGCGCCCATCGACTCCGGCTCGTCCATCTCGCCGTCGCCCATGAAGGCCCAGACCTTGCGGTCGGCGGTGTCGGCGATGCCGCGCCCCGCCAGGTACTTCATGAACCGCGCCTGGTAGATCGCCATCAGCGGACCGAGGCCCATCGAGACGGTCGGGAACTGCCAGAAGCCCGGCATCAGCCACGGGTGCGGGTAGGACGACAGCCCGCCCTCCGGCCCGGTCTCGGTCCGGAAGCGGGTCATCTCCTCCTCGGACAGCCGGCCCTCGAGGAACGCGCGCGCGTAGATCCCGGGCGACGAGTGGCCCTGGATGAACACCAGGTCGCCGCCGTGCGCGTCCGACGGCGCGTGCCAGAAGTGGTTGAAGCCGATCTCGTAGAGCGTGGCCGCCGACTGGTAGGACGCGATGTGCCCGCCGAGCTCCGAGGACTCCTTGTTGGCGCGCAGGACGGTGGCGATCGCGTTCCAGCGCACGAGGCTGCGTACTCGGTGCTCGAGCTCGTGGTCGCCCGGAACAGCGACCTCGGCCTCGGCCGGGATGGTGTTCACGTAGGGCGTCGAGAGGTCCTCCGCGAAGTGCAGGCCCTTGAGCCGCGCGTCGGCGAACACCTCCTGCAGCAGCTGCTTGGCGCGGTCGGGCCCGTCGTTGCGGATGACCGCCTCGATGGCCTCGACCCACTCAGCGGTCTCGTTCGGATCGATGTCGGGATGGATCGCCATGTCGGCTAGTCCTCCTGGAAGAACTCGGGGTGGGCCGCGCGGATCGCGGGCAGTTGGGACAGGACCATCTGAAGGTGGTGGCGCAGCTCCCGCTCGGCCAGCGGCGCGTCGTGGGCGCCGAGGGCGGCGACGACCGCGCGGTGCTCGGCGAGCATCTGCTGGCGGTACCCCTGCTCGGGGAGGCTCAGCAGCCGGACGCGGTCGAGCTGGCCGCGGGTGCGCTCCGACAGCCGCCACGCGACCTCGCGGCCGGACAGGTCGCAGAGCAGGTGGTGGAGGTCGTCGTCGAGGCGCGCGAACAGCTCGGAGTCGTCCTGGCGGACGGCGCGCTTCTGGGCGTCGAGGTTGTCGTGCAGCTCCTGGAGCCGGTCGTCGCTCGCGCTCGCGGCGGCGATGCGGATGGCGCCGACCTCGAGCGCCTCGCGGACGAAGTGCGCGTCGGCGACGGCGTCCTCGTCGATGAAGGTGACGAACGTGCCGAGCTGGGGCACGATGGCGACGAGGCGCTCGTCGCGCAGCCGGGCGAGCGCGTCGCGGACCGGGGTGCGGGAGACGCCGATGAGCTCGGCGAGCTGGTTCTCGGAGAGCCGCCGGCCGGGCTCGAGCTCGGCCCCCACGATCGCGGCGCGCAGGGCGAAGTAGGCCTGCTCCCTGGCAGACGTGCCCAGCACCCGCTCACGCGTGGGTGGCCGCATCCGGGTACTAGTATACAAGTATTCCTCTCCATCGCCAGAGCGCCGCAAGCCGGGTTGCAGCGTGGCGTCGAGGGACGACCGAGCCAACCGTGCGCTGGTCCAGCCGTCCCCCGTCGCGCGGTCAGTCCGCGCTCACCCCGCCGGCGCCGCCGGCCGCGCCCAGTCGGTGACGGCCGGGGCCTCCAGCGGCGCCCAGCGGTGCAGGCCGAACGAGCCGAGCACCCAGTCGCCGCCCTCGCGCTCGCCGAGCAGCTCGAGCACCGCGGCGCCGGTCGCCTCAGGCGTCAGCATGCGCTCGCCGAAGCGCTGCGCGAACCACTCCTCCGCGGTCTGGCCGGACGGCGCGCCGAACGCGGCGGCGGCCAGCGCGCCGGCGCCCCCCAGCAGCGTGAGGCTCGGCGACAGGCAGTGGGTCGCGACGCCGCGGGGCGCGAGCCACGCGCCGAGCGAGCGCGACAACGACAGCAACGCCGCCTTGCCGGCCGAGTACGACGCGTGCAGCGGCGTCCCGGCGACGACCGCGCCCGACGCCACGTTGACCACCGTCGCGCCGTCGACGAGGGCGGGCGCGGCGGCGCGGACGACGTTGAAGACGCCGCGGACGTCGACGTCGATCGGCGCGCGCCAGTCCTCCCACGTCATATGGTCCGGCGTCTTGAGGACCGGCGGCGCGCCCGCCGCGTTGACGACGATGTCGATCGGACCGGCCGACGCGACGAGCCGGGCGACCGCGTCCTCGTCGGCGACGTCGGCGCGCTCGACGGTGACGTCGCCGCGCATCCCCTCGGCGGCGACGACGAGGTCGTGCGGATCGCGCGCGACGAGCACGACGCGGTGGCCGTCCGCGGCGAGGGCGGCGGCGATCCCGCGGCCCAGGCCGCGGCTGGCTCCGGTGACGATGGCGGTGGAGGTCGAAGTGGAGGTGGAAGTGGAGGTGGATGGCATGTCCGTTGGACGCGCGGCCGGCAGCGAGCTGACCGGCGACTTCGTCAAGACGCCGCGCGCGCGACCGACCACCGGGTCGATGGTCCTGGTCCGCCGCCACCGCGTCGCCCGCCCGCTCCTGCTGCTCGCCGTCCTCGCCGCCGCCGCGCTGACCGCCGGCTGCGGAGCGGCGCCCGAGCCGTCCGCGCACGCCACGGCCGACCTGGTCGCCGGGAGGCCGAAGGCCAAGGCCAACAAGGTCGCGCCGAAGGTCGGCGACACCGAGGCCGCCGCGGCCTACCCGCTGCCCGCCGGCGTCAACGGCGTGCGCGAGGCGCCCAGCCCGGACGCCGTGCCGGCCGCCTCCAGGCTCAAGACCACCGTGTCGCCCGGCGCGCCGAGTGACGCCGAGGTCCGCGCCGAGCTGCGCGAGATGGAGCGCGTGATCAAGCGGACCAAGCACGCCGCTCCCGGACGGCGCCCCCAGCTGACCAAGGGCGGCAACGTCGAGGTGCCGGACGGCGTCCCGTCCGCGGTCGCCGCGATCTTCTCGGGCGGCAACGCGATCGCCCGGTTCCCCTACGTCTACGGCGGCGGGCACGGCTCCTTCGTCGACACCGCCTACGACTGCTCGGCCTCCGTGTCCTACGCGCTGGCGGCCGCCGGCCTGCTCGGCGCGCCGCTCACCTCCGGCCAGCTCGCCCATTGGGGCGCGCCCGGCCCGGGCAAGTGGGTGACGATCTACGCCAACGCCGGCCACACCTTCATGTACGTCGACGGGCTGCGGTTCGACACGTCCGGCCGCGCCGGCCCGTTCGGCACGCGCTGGCAGACCGCGCCGCGGTCGCTCGCCGGCTTCACCGTCCGGCACCCGCCGGGGCTGTAGCGCCCGCTTGAACCCGAGGCCAGGTTCAAGTACAACCGGCGCGGTGAAGGCGAACGCGAACGCGAAGACGCCCCTCACGGCCCGCGGTCAGCGCACGCGCGCCGCGCTGGTCGCGGCCGCGCGCACGGTCTTCGAGCGCGACGGCTACCTCAACGCCCGCCTGACCGACATCACCGCCGAGGCCAACACGGCGACGGGCTCGTTCTACACGTACTTCACGAACAAGCAGGAGATCTTCGCCGCGGTCCTCGAAGAGGCCCAGGAGCAGATGCTCCACCCCCACGTCCGCGAGGTCGTCGGCGACGAGGATCCGATCGCCGTCATCGAGGCGTCCAACCGGGCCTACCTGGACGCCTACGAGCGCAACGCCAAGTTGATGCGGTTGCTCGACCAGGTCGCGACGATCGACCCCGACGTCCGCGAGCTCCGCCGCCGCCGCGGCCTCCTCTTCGCCGAGCGCAACGCCCGCTCGATCCGCGACCTCCAGCAGCGCGGCCTCGCCGACCCCGACCTCGACCCCGTCCTGGCCGCCCGCGCGCTCAGCGCGATGGTCGGCCGCATGGCCAACGCCGTCTACGTCCTCGGCGACCACGTCGACCAGGACACCCTGGTCGCGACCCTCACGCGACTGTGGGCGAACGCGCTTCGCCTGCCGCTGTCTGATCGCCCCGCGACGACGCCGAGAAGAAGTCGATCGGGTTCTTGATCATCATCTGATCGACCTGGTCCTGGGTCACGCCGTTGGCGAGCAGGTTCGGGATCAGCGTGTCCTGGACGAAGCCGTGGCGCCAGTCGGGGAGCAGCGCCAGGACGCTCTCCTCCGGGAACCAGTCCGAGTAGCAGTGGCGGTCCTGCGACAGCACGATCTGCCCCGCGTAGCCGCGCTTGCACAGCTCGACGAGCGTCTCCTGCTGGTCGGCCAGCGGGTGGTCGACCATCAGCCCGCACCGGTCGAAGCCCAGGTAGGACCCTGCGTCCATCATCTCGATGAGGTACTCGAGGTCGGACGTCTCGTTGGAGTGACCGATCAGCACTCGTGAAAGATCGACGCCTTCTTCGCGCAGGATGCGCTGCTGGTCCAGCCCGCGGCGCGACTTCGCGTGCGTGTGGGTCATGATCGGCGCGTCGGTGCGCAGGTGCGCCTTGCCGACCGCGCGGATCAGGCGCTCGATGTCGGGCGTGACGCCCGGCTCGTCGGTGCAGCACTTCACGACACCCGCCTTGATCCCGGTGTCCTCGATGCCCACCTCGATGTCGCGCACGAAGAGGTCGACGAGGAACGCGTCGTCGGGATCGGTGTTGAAGAACCGGCCCGGCCCGTTGTACCGCATGGGGAACGGCAGGTCGGTGTAGGTGTAGTAGCCGGTCACGACGATCACGTTCAGGCCGGTCCCCTCGACCGCCCGCGCGACCCGCTTGACCTGGCGCCCCAGGCCCGGCGCGGTCATGTCGACGATGGTGTCGATCCCCGAGGCCTTGATGGCCTTCAACTTCTCGTGCGCGTCCGCGACCACCGCGTCCTCGTCCTCGAAGCCCATGAACCCGGGCCAGGCCTCCTGCAGCTCCGGGGTCCGGACGAAGATGTGCTCGTGCATGAGCGTGCGGCCGAGCTGCGACGACTCGACGTCGCCGCCGACGGTGGGGACGAGACGGGACATGGCGCGACGCTACCTGAACTTGAATCCGGCCTCAAGTCCTAGTACCAATCGTTCCGCACGTCACGCCGGCCAGCACAGGAGGAGCCCTCGATGTCCAACGCCGCCCAGGCCGTCTGGGACCACGCGACCGCCGATCCCGAGCGCGTCGCGCTCCGCGGCGCCGCCGCGCCGTGGACCTACGGCCGCCTCCGCGAGCGCGCGGCCGCGGTGACCGCGCGGCTCCGCGACGCCGGGATCGCGCCGGGCGACCGCGTCCTGCTCATCGCGCCCTCGGTCCCCGAGTTCGCCGGCGCCTACTACGGCATCCACGCCGCCGGCGCGGTCGCGGTCACCGCCAACACGATGTCGACGCGCCCGGAGCTCGAGTACGTCGGCGGCGACGCCGGCGTCCGGCTCGTCCTCGGCTGGCACGCCGTCCAGCCGGCGCCGCAGGAGGCCGCCGCCGCCCTCGGCGTCCCGTTCTGGGCGCTCGACGACGAGCTCGCGAGCTTCGAGAGCGCTGCGCCGGACGCGCCGGATCAGCCCGCCCCGCGCGACGCCGGCGACAACGCCGTCATCCTCTACACCTCCGGCACGACCGGCCGCCCCAAGGGCGCCCAGCTCACGCACGGCAACCTCGTCGCCTGCGCCGAGATCTTCACCGAGGTCCTCGAGGTCACGCCCGACGACCGCATGGGCACCGCGCTGCCGCTCTTCCACGTCTTCGGCCAGGCCGTCGTGATGGGCGCCGCGCTGCACGCCGGCGCGTCGCTCTCGCTGCTCGCGCGCTTCGACCCCGCCGACCTCCTCGCGCTGCTGCGCCGCGACCGGCTGACGATGATGTCCGGCGTCCCGACCATGTGGAACGCGCTGCTGCACGCCGCGGGCGACGCCCGGCCGGAGGACTTCGCCAGCCTGCGCCTCGCCGCGTCCGGCGGCGCCGCGATGCCGGCCGAGGTCATGCGCGCGTTCGAGGACCGCTTCGACTGCAAGATCCTGGAGGGCTACGGCCTGTCGGAGACGACCGGCGCCGCCACGTTCAACGGGCTGCACCGCGAGCGCAAGCCGTCGTGCGTCGGGATCGCGCTGCCGCGCTGCGCGGTCGAGGTCCGCGACCAATCCGGCGCCGTGGTCCCGACCGGCGACGTCGGCGAGATCCACATCAAGGGCCCGGTCGTCATGTCCGGCTACTGGGACCGGCCCGAGGCGACCGCCGAGGTGCTCTCGCCCGACGGCTGGCTGAAGACCGGCGACCTCGGGACCGCGGACGAGGACGGCGACATCCGGATCGTCGACCGCGTCAAGGACCTCATCATCCGCGGCGGCTACAACGTCTACCCGCGCGAGGTCGAGGAAGTGCTGTATGAACATCCCGACGTCGTGGAGGTCGCCGTCGTCGGCGTCCCGGACGACCACTTCGGCGAGGAGGTCGCGGCGGTGCTGGCGCTCGCCCCGGGCGCGACGTTCGACGCCGACGCCTTCCGCGCCTGGGCCAAGGAGCGGCTGAGCGCCTACAAGGTGCCGCGCCTGTTCCAGGTCGTCGACACGCTGCCCAAGGGGCCGACCGGCAAGATCCTCAAGCGAGAGATCGACGCCGGCGCGGTGCGCGAGGCCTCCGGCGCGGGCGCCGGCACGTGAACGTCGCGGGCAGGGTCGCGGTCGTCACCGGCGGCGCCGGCGGGATCGGCGCCGCGCTCGCCCGCGCGCTGGCCGACGCCGGCGCGCGCGTCGTCGTCGCCGACCGCGACGGCGACGGCGCGGAGGCCGTCGCGACCTCGATCGGCGACCGCACGCGCGCGGTCGGCCTCGGCGCCGACGTCAGCTCCACCGACGCGCTGCGCACCGTGATCGCGCTGGCCGAGACCGCGTTCGGCCCGGTCGACGTCTTCTGCGCCAACGCCGGCATCGGCGGCGCGCAGGGCCTGCCGGACGACGACGCCGCGTGGGACGACGCCTACCAGGTCAACGTGATGGCCCACGTCCGCGCCGCGCGCCTCCTGCTCCCCGGCTGGCTGGAGCGCGCCGAAGGCGGCTACTTCGTGACGACCGCCAGCGCCGCGGGCCTGCTGACCCAGGTCGGCGCCGCGCCCTACTCGGTCACCAAGCACGCCGCCGTCGCGTTCGCCGAGTGGCTGGCCGTGACCTACGGCGACCGCGGCGTCCGCGTCAGCTGCCTGTGCCCGATGGGCGTCAACACCAACATGTTGAACGAGGGCCTCGACGCCGCCGACGACGCCACCGCGCTCGGCGCCCGCGTCGTCGCCGCGGCCGGCCCGATCCTCGAGCCCGAGGTCGTGGCCGAGCGCGTGCTCGCCGCGCTGGCCGACGAGACCTTCCTGATCCTGCCCCACCCCGAGGTGCTGGAGCTGTTCCGGCGCAAGGGGAACGACTACGACCGCTGGCTGCGCGGCATGCGCCGTCTCCAGGCCCAGACCACCACGACCCCCACACCGACATCATCATGAACTTCGAGCTGACCGACCGCTGCAAGGACTTCCAGGAGCGCGTGACCGCGTTCATGGACGAACGCATCTACCCCGCCGAGCCGATCTACGAGGAGCAGATGCGGGCGTCCGGCGACCCGCACTTCCAGCCCCCGATCATCGAGGAGCTCAAGCAGGACGCGCACGCCCGCGGGCTCTGGAACCTCTTCCACCCGCACCCCGAGTGGGGTCCCGGCCTGAGCAACGCCGAGTACGCGCCGCTGGCCGAGATCATGGGCCGCTCCGCGCACCTCGCGCCCGAGGCGATGAACTGCAGCGCGCCCGACACCGGCAACATGGAGGTGTTGACGCTCTTCGGAACCGACGAGCACAAGGACAAGTGGCTGCGGCCGCTGCTCGACGGTGAGATCCGCAGCGCGTTCGCGATGACCGAGCCGGCGGTCGCGTCGAGCGACGCCACCAACATCGAGACGCGCATCGAGCGCGACGGCGACGAGTACGTCATCAACGGCCGCAAGTGGTGGACGTCCAACGCCATGCACAAGAACTGCAAGGTGCTGATCGTCATGGGCAAGACGAACCCCGACGGGCCCAAGCACCAGCAGCAGTCGATGCTCGTGGTCCCGCTCGACACGCCCGGCGTGACGATCGTCCGGGCCCTGCCGGTCTTCGGCTACCAGGACCGCGAGGGCCACGCCGAGGTCCTCTTCGAGGACGCGCGCGTCCCGACCTCCGCCCTGCTGGCCGGTGAGGGCGAGGGCTTCATGATCTCCCAGGCGCGCCTCGGCCCGGGCCGCATCCACCACTGCATGCGCTCGATCGGCATGGCCGAGCGCGCGCTGGAGCTCATGTGCCAGCGGGCGCTGTCGCGCGTCACGTTCGGCAAGCCGGTGGCCGAGAACGCCAACATCCAGGACTGGATCGCCGAGGCGCGGATCGAGCTGGAGATGATCCGGCTGCTGACGATGAAGACCGCGTGGCTGATGGACACGGTCGGCAACCGCCACGCGCGCGTCGAGATCGCGGCGATCAAGGTCGCGGGCCCCAACGTGGCGTTGAAGATCATCGACCGCGCGATCCAGGTCCACGGCGGCGGCGGCGTGAGCGACGACTTCCCGCTGGCCTCGATGTACGCCCACCAGCGCACGCTGCGCCTGGCCGACGGGCCCGACGAGGT
>DATDMD010000007.1:0-20113 GCA_036518975.1 Baekduia sp. | reverse complement strand
GACCGAGCCGTGGCGCGTCACGCTCGCCGACACCGGCGACGCCTCGATGACCGGCGGGCGCATCAAGCGCGTCGCGCGCCACCTGGAGCCCGACGAGGACTTCTGCCTCACCTACGGCGACGGCGTCTCCGACGTCGACCTGACCGCGCTGCTCGCCTTCCACCGCGACCACGGCCGCCTGGCCACCGTCACCACCGTCCAGCCGCCCGGCCGCTACGGCTCGATCGGCTTCGGGCGCGACGACGCCGTCGAGGGCTTCCACGAGAAGCCGATCGGCGACGGCGGCTGGATCAACGGCGGGTTCTTCGTGCTCAACCCCAAGGCCATCGACTACATCGACGGCGACGCGACGGTGTGGGAGCGCGAGCCGATCGAGCGCCTCGCCGCCGACGACCAGCTGCGCGCGTTCCGCCACCGCGGGTTCTGGCGCGCGATGGACACGCTGCGCGACCGCCAGCAGCTCGAGGCGCTCTGGGCCTCCCCCGCGCCCCCGTGGAAGACCTGGACGTGACGCCGCCCGCGCCGGCGACCCCGGCGCCCGACCGCGCCGCCTTCTGGCGCGGCCGCCGCGTCCTGCTCACCGGCCACACCGGCTTCAAGGGCGCGTGGCTCGCGCTCTGGCTCCTGCGGCTCGGCGCCGACGTCACCGGCTTCGCGCTCGCCGCGCCCCCCACCGCGCTGTACGCCAAGGCCCGCCTGGACGACCACGTCGCCTCGCTCCTCGGCGACGTCCGCGACCCCGACGCCGTCACGCGCGCCGTCCGCGCCGCCGACCCGCAGGTCCTGCTCCACCTCGCCGCCCAGCCGCTGGTCCGCCGCTCCTACGCCGAGCCCGTCGCGACCTACGCGACCAACGTCATGGGGACGGTCCACCTCCTGGACGCCGCCCGCGCCGCCGCGCCCCGCCTGGAGGCCGCGGTCGTCGTCACCAGCGACAAGTGCTATGACAACCGCGACCCCGCCCACGCGCCCGCCGGCGGCTACCGCGAGGACGCGCCCCTGGGCGGCGGCGACCCCTACTCCAGCTCCAAGGGCGCGGCCGAGCTGGTCACCGCCGCCTACCGGTCGAGCTTCTTCTCCGCTCCCGGCACGGCCCGCGTCGCCACCGCCCGCGCCGGCAACGTCATCGGCGGCGGCGACCACGCCGAGGACCGCCTCGTCCCGGACCTCGTCCGCGCCATCGCCGCCGGCCGCCCCGTCGCGCTCCGCCATCCCGACGCGATCCGCCCCTGGCAGCACGTCCTGGACTGCCTCGACGGCTACCTCACGCTCGCCGAGCGTCTGGCCGCGGACCAAAGCCACCGCCTCGCCGGCGCCTACAACTTCGGCCCGCCGCCCGAGGACGCGCGCACCGTGGCCTGGATCGCCGACCGCCTGTGCGCCGCCTGGGGCGACGGCGCGTCCTGGCGCGCGGACCCCGGACCGCATCCCGCCGAGGCCCACACGCTGCGGCTGGACTCGACCCGGGCCCACCAAGAGCTCGGCTGGCGCCCGCGCTGGGACCTGCCCCAGGCCCTCGACCGGATCGTCGCCTGGCACCGCGCCGACGCCGCCGGCGCGGACGCCCGCGAGTTCACGCTCGGCCAGCTCGCCGCGTTCGCGGCCTGAGCGCCGCTAGCCTGTCGGCCCGATGCGCCGCCTCCCGACCCAGCTCGACGGCCTCGTCCACCTCGCCCCCAAGGTCCACGGCGACAGCCGCGGCTTCTTCGTCGAAGCCTTCCGCCATGACGTGTGGGCCGAGCACGGCGTCGACCTCGAGTTCGTCCAGGACAACCACAGCCGCTCGCACCAGGGCGTCGTCCGGGGCATGCACTTCTCGCTCGGCGACGGCCAGGCCAAGCTCGTGCGCTGCGCCCGCGGCCGGATCTGGGACGTCGTCGTCGACCTCCGCGCCGGCTCGCCCACCTACGGCCAGCACGAGGCGTTCGAGCTGGACGACCTCGACGGCCACCAGCTCTTCGTCCCCGTCGGCTTCGCCCACGGCTTCTGCGTCCTCAGCGACCTCGCCGACGTGCTCTACAAGGTGTCGTCCTACTACGACCCCGCCGTCGAGCGCGGGTTCCGCTACGACGACCCCGAGGTCGCGATCCCGTGGCCGACCGAGGTCGAGCACCAGGTCTCCGAGCGCGACGCGACCGCGCCGCTGCTCTCCGAGATCGCCGGCGATCTGACGTTCAGCGTCTGAACCGGCGGACCGCCGCCGCGCCTAGCGCGGCTTCGTGCCCCACGCCAGCTGGTTGCCGACGTTGAGCGTGACCGGCCGCGCGCCCAGGCCGGACTTGGCCAGCGCGCCCTCGAAGCCGCGGTGCAGCGCGCCCGGCAGCGGCAGCAGCTGCGCCCAGTAGCGCGCGGGGTACTTGTTGCGGATGACGTCGCGGCCCACGCCGGTCAGCCCGCCGCGCGACAGCAGCTGCGTGATGCTCGTGGGCGAGAACAGCTGCATGTGCTCCACGTCCATGATCGGTGAGCGCAGCTTCAGGGTCCGGTTGACGAACGAGCGCCGGTCGTGGCAGACGATGACGAGCATCCCGCCGGGCTTGAGCATCTCCAGCGCGTCGCGGACCATCGCCATCGGGTCGGGCACGTGCTCGATCGTCTGGAAGCACGTGATCAGGCTCAGGCTGTCCGCCGGATGCAGCCCGGCCTCGAACACGCCCTGCTGGATCAGCGCCCGCACGGAGTCCGGCGCCGCGGCGATCGGCTCCACCGACGGCTCGATCCCGGCGACGCCGGTGAAGCCGAGGCGCTGCAGCTCGACCATGAAGGCGCCCTCACCGGTCCCGATGTCCAGCGCGCCGTCACGGTCGGGCAGCCGCTGGGCCAGCGGCTCCACCGCGTCGGCGTAGGTCCGCGCCGCGAACCCGGCCTCCTCGGCGCTGCTGAACGCGGCGTCCTCGTACAGGCTCGCGAGCGCCTCGGGCGCCGGCGGCGAGTCCGCGTAGACGAGGTCGCACACCGGACACTCCACGAGGTGCAGCCGCATCCGCTCCGGCCGCTTGCGCGACGCGAACGCGTGGTCCCCCAGCGCCTCGAAGTCCAGCGACTCGGTCGCGAAGACGTGCGACTGGTCGGTGGAGCCGCAGACGGGACAGGCCCGGTGCAGGCGCTCGCTCAACAGGCGGCTGGTCGTGGTCTCGGCCATGGCCGGGACACGGTAGACGTTGTCGTCGACCCGCGCCCTCTAGCCTTCCGCGCCGATGCCGACCCTCCGCCACCGCCTCTTCGAGCTGATCCGGTTCGGGCTCGTGGGTGGGCTGAGCACGCTCCTGTACCTGGGGATCTACGCGGTCCTGGTCTGGATCGGCGCCGGGTTCGTGCTCGCCGCATTGGTCGCGTTCGCGCTGAGCGGCGGGCTCGGCTTCGTGCTCCACCATCGCTTCACGTTCCGCACCGACGACCCGACGGCCGGCGGGATGGCGCGCTGGCTGGCGCTCCAGGGGACGGTGCTGGCGATCAACATCGCCCTGCTCACGGTGCTCGTCCACGCCGCCGGGCTGGACCGCGTCGTCGCGCAGGTCATCCTCCTGCCGCTGATCCCATTGCTCACGTTCGCTGCCAGCCGGCAGCTTGTGTTCCGGCCTCACGTTCCCAGGGATCGCTAGGCTTGCCTCCTCATGGGCTTGTCAGAGCGCGCGGGGATCGCGCATGCCGCCAGGCGGATCATCATCGAGCAGTCCTATCGCGCGAAGGTGGGCCACATCGGCTCGGCGCTCTCGATCGCCGACCTCGTGGCCGCCGTCGTCTCCGGGCCGATGGGCGGGGAGGGCGCGGATCGCGACCGCCTCGTGCTGTCCAAGGGGCACGCCGCGCTGGCGCTCTACGCCGTGCTGCACCTGCAGGGCCGCATCGACGACGAGCAGATCGCCAGCTACTGCGCGGACGGCACGGCGCTCGGCGTCCACCCCGAGCCCGGCCTGGAGGGCGTCGACTTCGGGACCGGCTCGCTGGGCCAGGGCCTGTCGATCGGCGCGGGCGCCGCGCTGGCGGCCAAGCGTCAGCGCTCGGACCGCAAGGTGTACGTGATCATGAGCGACGCCGAGCTGAACGAGGGCTCGGTCTGGGAGGCGGTCATGTTCGCCGCCCACCACAAGCTCGACAACCTCGTGCTGCTGATCGACCTCAACGGCCAGCAGGCGATGAACTACACGCCGGAGGTCCTCGACCTCGGCGCCGTCGACGAGAAGTTCCGGGTCTTCGGCTGGGACGCGCAGGTCACGCCCGGCCACGACCACGAGGCGCTCGCCGCGGCCCTCGACCACGCCGCGGGCGCGACCGGCCAGCCGAGCGTGATCGTCGCGACCACAACTTTCGGGCACGGCGTCTCGTTCATGGAGTCTGTGATCGACTGGCACTACCTGCCCCTGACCGACGAGCAGTTCGCCACCGCGATGGCGGAGCTCGACGAGGTGACCGCCTGATGCGCAACGACTTCGTCGCCGAGCTGGTCGAGCTGGCCGCCGCGGACGAGCGCGTGATGCTGCTCACCGGTGACCTCGGCTACATGGTGCTCGAGGACTTCGAGAAGCGCCACCCGGAGCGGTTCCTCAACTGCGGCGTCGGCGAGCAGAACATGCTCGGCGTCGCGACCGGCCTGGCCGAGGCCGGCTACATCCCGTTCGCCTACTCGATCGCGACGTTCGCGACGCTGCGGCCCTACGAGTTCATCCGCAACGGCGCGGCACTGCACGACCTGCCCGTCCGGATCGTCGGCGTCGGCGGCGGCTTCGACTACGGCCACAACGGCGTGACGCACTTCGCGCTGGAGGACTACGCGGTCATGCGCACCCAGCCGTCGATCACGACGGTGGTGCCGGCCGACGCCGCCCAGGCGCGCGCGGCCGTGCAGGCCACGCGCGACGTCGAGCGGCCGATCTACTTCCGCGTCAGCAAGCGCGGCGACGCGCTCCCGGGCCTCGACGGGCGCTTCACGCTCGGCCGGATGGAGGTCCTGCGCGAGGGCACGGACGCCGCGATCATCGCGATCGGCTCGATCGCCCACGCGGCGCTGGAGGCCGCCGACCTGCTCGCGGCCCAGGGCCTGCAGGCGGCCGTCGGCCTCGTCTCCTCCTTCAACCCGGGGCCGGTCGAGGACCTCGTCGAGCTGCTGGACGGCGTCCCGGCCGTCGCGACCGTCGAGGCGCACTACCGCGACGGCGGCCTGGGCTCGTGGGTGGCCGAGGTCATCGCCGAGCGCGGCCTCGAGTCGCGGCTGCTGCGCTGCGCGGTCGACCGCATGCCGGTCGGCGCGGCCGGCAGCCAGGCGTTCCTCGAGGCGCGGTACGGGCTGTCGGCGGACAAGATCGCCGAGCGCGTGACCAGCGCGCTGAACGTCACGGGGTGATCCCTTGAAGATCACGGCGGTGATCGCCTGTTACCGGGACGCCCCGGCGGTCCCGATCATGCACGAGCGGCTGGTCAAGGCCTTCGACTCGATCGGCAGCGACTACGAGATCATCTTCGTCAACGACGGCTCGCCCGACAACGCGCGCGACGTCCTGGCGGAGCTGGCCGAGCGCGACCCCAAGGTCGTGGTCATCAACCACGCGCGGGCGTTCGGCTCGCAGAGCGCGTTCACGTCCGGCATGCGGATCGCCACCGGCGACGCCGTCGTGCTGCTCGACGGCGACCTCCAGGACCCGCCGGAGATCATCCCCCAGTTCGTCGAGAAGTGGCGCGAGGGCTACGACGTCGTCTACGGCGTCCGCGTGCAGCGCGAGGCCCCGCGGCACATGCAGTTGTTCTACAAGAGCTTCTACCGCGTGTTCAAGCGCATGGCCTACGTCAACGTCCCGGTCGACGCCGGCGACTTCGGCCTGGTCGACCGCCGCGTGGTCGACGCGATGAACGCGCTGCCCGAGACCCATCGCCTGATGCGCGGCCTGCGCGCATGGGTGGGCTTCAAGCAGATCGGCGTCCCCTACGTCCGCCCCGAGCGGATGTTCGGCACCACCACCAACAACTTCCGCAAGAACCTCGGCTGGGCGCGCCGGGCGATCGTCTCGTTCTCCTACGCGCCGCTGGACCTCATCACGGGGCTGGCGCTGTCGATCGTCGCGCTGTCGTTCCTCGCGATCCTCGTGCAGATCGTGCTGCGCGTCGTCTCGCCCGGCTCCGCGCCGCGCGGCCTGACCACCGTCATCCTCATCGTGCTGTTCCTCGGCGGGATCCAGCTGCTCTGCCTGAGCATCATCGGGTCCTACCTCGCGCACGTCTACGAGGAGGTCAAGCGGCGGCCGCCGTTCGTGGTGGAGTCGATCCTCAACGCGCCGCCCGGCACCCCGACGCCGCCTCCGCGCGCGCTGCCCGTCGAGCATCCCGTCGCGCCGGAGTCCGCGCGCCCCGAACCCACCCATCCGGTCCCACCGGGACCCTGAGAAGACCGATGAGCCTCGAGACCGAGCACCACGCCGCGACCTCCACCGAGGAGAGCACGGCGATCCGCAGGGCACAGACCCCCGTCGTCCTGGACGACCTCATGGGCGTCCTGTTGGCGACCGCGGCGGTCTTCGTCGGCGTCGGCGGCCTGATCATCGGCGCCGTCGGACCCGCCGAGGTGTGGGAGACGCGCCTGTGGATCATCGCGATCGTCATCGGCGTGCCCGGCGGCCAGCTGCTGGCGCGCCGTTGGCGCGACGCCGGCGCGCTGGCGCCGATGGGCGTCGCGCTCGCGGCGCTCGTGCTCGGGATCGGCTTCGTCCTGCGCTGGCACGGCACCAACACCACGACCTACAACCTGCTCCTCGGCGTCAGCGGCGTCGCCGCCGCGCTGGCGCCGTTCGCCGCCACGCGCGTCCGCCCGAGCGTCGCCGACGCGCCCGGCTGGCGGACCGCGACGTGGGTCGCGCTGGCGATCCTGCTCGTCCCGTTCGTGCCGGCGTCGACGACCCAGAACGCGGCGCTGCTCAACGCGGCGATCGTGGCCGGGATCGTCTACGCGGCGCTGCGCCTCGCGCCGCCGCTGCGCCTCGGCCGCGGCGCGCGGATCGCCCTGGACGTCGTGCTCGCGGGGCTGCTCTTCGGGCTCGTCCTCCAGCTCCCGACCCTGCCGCCGCAGTCCTACCTCCTGGTCCACCACCAGGACTTCTACCTCGGCCCCATCAACGACGCCTCGCACGGCCGCCAGGCGCTCGTGGACGTGTGGTCGCAGTACGGCATCGGGATGATCCAGGGCCTCAAGGCCGTCTTCTGGGTCGTGCCGCTGAGCTACGGCGGCCTGTCGCTGATCAGCGGGCTGGCGACCGGCGTCCAGTACGTCGTGCTCTACGCCACGCTGCGCGCCGCGACGGGCCGCGTGGTGCTCGTCGGCGTGGCCGTCGTCGCCACCGCCTTCGGGCAGGCCTTCAACCTGTACGGCACCTACATCGACTACCCCAGCATCGGGCCGCTGCGCTTCGGCACGCCGTACCTCGTCGTCGGCCTCGCCGTCTGGGCCGCGCTGCGCCCCGAGCGCGCCCGCCGGCTGCGCTGGCTGCAGCTCGCGGTCGTGGCGCTGGCCGCGCTGTGGTCGTTCGAGACCGGCGTGTACGCGATCGTCACGCTCGGCGCGATCATGCTGGTCGAGCGGCTCGCCGGCGACGGCCCGGTCCTGCGCGGCCTCGCGCGCGACGTGCTGGAGCTCGTCGGCGCCGTCGTCGCCGGCGTGGTCGTCTACACGCTCGCCGTGCTGGTCTTCGCCGGCACCCCGCACTGGGGCCCGTACGTCGACTACATCAAGTTGTATGAGAAGGGCTTCGGCGCGGTGCCGGTCCTGTTCTTCTCCAGCGGCCCGCTGATGGGCGCGCTGACGATCCTGTCGGCGGCCGGGCTCGGCTGGGTCGTCCTGCAGCGCCGCGTCGCGATCCCCGCCGCGCAGCGCGTCGCCCTGGCCGGCTTCACCGGCTTCGCGATGGCGACCTACACCTACTACCTGGGCCGCTCGGTCCCCGACAACCTCGGGCACATCCTGCCGCCGGTCGCCGCCTACCTGACGGTGTGGACGAGCGTCTTCCTCGACGCCGCCGGCCGCCGCGCCGCGCGCGGCGTGCCCGCCATCGCCGCCGCCGCGCTCGTGTTCGCCGGCGCGGCGGTGGCCGTCAACGCCTGGCCCTCCGTCAAGATCAAGTGGCGCGAGACCGCGTTGGCGCAGACGATCCCGTTCGCCGACGGCGAAGCGGCCGGCTCAGGGCGCTCGATCCGCGCGTCGCTGGAGGCGTACTGGCACCAGCCGGTGATGGACCCGCGCTCCGTGGACGCCGTGGCGCAGATCGACCGCTACTGGAAGCCCGGCCAGCCCGTGCTGTCCCTGATGGCCTCGGACCTCACGACCGAGACGCTCATGCGTGCCGGGAGGCGCAACCTCCTCCCGATGAGCCACCCGCTCGAGGACAGCCTCATCGCCTCCTCGGAGCCGCGCGTCCAGGAGGCCGTCGCGAAGGTGCCGGCCGGAACCCTCATGTTGCTCAACGACGCCAAGATCGCCGGCCCGCCCGCCGGCTTCGAAGAGGCCTACCCCAAGCTGGAGGTCCACGCGCTCGCCAGCCTGCGCCGCCGCTTCCAGTTCCACACCGTGGAGCGCTCGAAGCTCGGCATCTCCGTGGTGCGACTGGACCCGCGCTCGTGAGGGCGCTGGTCACCGGCGCCGGCGGCTTCGTCGGCGCCAACCTCGTCGAGGAGCTCGCCGCCGAGGGCCACGACGTCGTGGCCTGGGTCCGCCCCGGCTCCGACAACTGGCGGCTCGACCATCTGAACGGAGACGTCGAGATCGCCGACGTCGACCTGCTCGAGCCCGACGCGATCCACGCCGGCGTCCAGCACGCCAAGCCGGACTGGGTCTTCCACCTGGCCGCGCACGGCGCGTACTCGTGGCAGCGCGACCCCGAGATCATCATGCAGACCAACCTGGTCGCGGCGGTGCACCTGCTCTCCGCCTGCCAGGCCCAGGGGTTCGAGGCCTTCATCAACGCCGGCTCGTCATCCGAGTACGGCAGCAAGGACCACGCGCCGCTGGAGAGCGAGCTGCCCGAGCCCAACAGCGACTACGCGGTCATGAAGGCCGCCACGACGCTGCACGGCCGCTTCGTCGCCCGCCGCGACGACGTGCACGTCGTGACGCTGCGCCTCTACTCGGTCTTCGGCCCGTGGGAGCAGCCCGGCCGCCTGATGCCGACGCTCGTCGCCAAGGGCCTGAAGGGCGAGCTGCCGCCGCTGGTCTCCCCCGACACGCCGCGCGACTTCATCTCGGTGGCGGACGCCAACCGCGCGTTCCTGGCCGCCGCGCGGCACACCGACCTCGAGCGCGGCAGCGTCCTGAACATCGGCTCCGGGCGCGAGACCAAGCTGCGCGAGGTCGTCGACGTCGCCCGCGCCGAGCTGGCGATCGAGGCCGAGCCGCAGTGGGGCACCGAGCCGCAGCGCCACTGGGACACGTCGGTCTGGGTGAGCGACCCGACGGTCGCGCGCGAGCGCCTCGGCTGGTCCGCGCAGGACGACCTCGCCACCGGCTTCAAGGCGCTGGCCGACTGGATGCGCGGCCACCCCAAGGTGCACGACCGCTTCGGGCTCTGAGCCGTTGCGCATCACCTTCCTGATCCCGGCCTACGACGAGGCGGCGACGATCGTCGCGGTCCTCGACGCGGTGGAGGCGCTCGGCCTCGACCGCCAGATCGTCGTGGTCGACGACGGCTCGACGGACGGGACCGCGGACCTCGTCGAGGCGTGGGCCGCCGGCCGCGGCGGCGTGCTCGTCCTGCGCAAGCCCAACGGCGGCAAGGGCAGCGCGCTGCGCCACGGCATCCCGCACGCCACGGGCGACCTCGTCGTCATCCAGGACGCCGACCTCGAGTACGACCCGCGGGACGTCCCCACGCTGATCAAGCCGATCCTCGACGGCGCGGCCGACGTCGTCTACGGCTCGCGCCTGAACGGCGGCGGCGCGCAGCGCGCGTACCTGTTCTGGCACCTGATCGGCAACCGCTTCCTGTCGCTCGTCTGCGGCGTGCTGTTCAACACGACGCTGTCGGACATGGAGACGGGCTACAAGGCGTTCAGGCGCGAGATCCTCCAGGCGCTGCCGCTGACCGAGGACGGCTTCGGGATCGAGCCGGAGATCACCGGCTGGATCTGCCGCCGCCACCTGCGCATCTACGAGGTGCCGATCTCCTACTTCGGCCGCACGTACGCCGAGGGCAAGAAGATCACGTGGCGCGACGGGTTCCGCGCGCTGGCGGTCCTGTTCCGCGTGCGCCTGGCGCGTGCACGCTGACGTCCGCGTGCGCGTCGCCGCGCCGGGTCTATCGGTAGCCTGAAGGCAATGGGGGAAACGCCGTCGACGGCCGCCGCCGCCACGCCATCCGCCACGACCCGCACCGCCGCGCCGCAGCGTGCCTCCGCACCTCCGCTGAGCGCGCGCGTCCGCGAGCTGGGCCGCCGGTCGTGGTTCCTGGACCTGCTCGGGTTGGCGTTCGTGTGCCTCGCGTCGCTCGCGATCATGGTCGTCGTCCTGAAGCTCTGGGACGACCCGGACCTCCACACGCCGCTGCAGCCGGACGGCGACGGGCTGTTCACGCTCAGCGTGTTCAAGGGCATCCAGGACTGGGGCTGGATCTGGAGCAACCCGTCCGTCGGCGCCCCGGGCGGTCTCCACCTCAACGACTTCGGCGCCCTCGGCCCCGACAACTTCCACTGGGCGCTGGCGTGGGCGCTGTCCAAGATCGCCAACCAGCCGGGGACGATCTACAACGGGATGTTCTTCCTGACGTTCCCGATGTCGGCCGGCGCCGCGTACCTGGCGCTGCGCTGGCTGGACATCAGCCGGCTCGCCGCGATCGCCCCCGCCGTCCTCTTCTCCATCGCGCCGTACCACTTCGCCCGCGGCCTCGGCGGCCACCTGCTGCTGGCCGACATGACCGCGGTGCCGTTCGGCGTCTTCCTGGCGGTCTGCGTCGCGACCGGCCGGCCGCTGTGGCAGCGGCGCGCCGCGGACGGCCCGCGCCTGCTGCGCTGGGTCTCGTGGACGTCGGCGCGCACCCTCGCGCTGTGCGTCCTGATCGCCTCCAGCGGCATCTACTACGCGGCCTTCGCGATCATCTTCGTCGTGGTCGCGGCGTTCGCCGCCTGGCTGTCGCGGCCCGACCCGAAGGCGGTGCTGCTCGGCGCGGGCGCGGTGCTCGTCGCCCTCGGCGCGGTCCTGGTCTTCAACCTCGCCCCGACCGTCCTCTACCACCACGCGCACGGGCCGAACACCGTCGCCGGCCAGCGCAACCCGAACGAGAGCATCTTCTACGGGTTGAACCTCATCGGCCAGGTGCTGCCGCCGCAGGTGCACCGCTTCCACCCGTTCGCCACGCTCGGCAACGAGTACTGGAGCCAGACGGAGTCGCCCGGCGAGGGCTCGACGTGGGGCGGGACGATCTCGGTCGTCGGCCTGGCGCTGCTGATCGCCGCGATCGCCGCCAGCCTCGCCGGCGGCGCGCGCGGGCGCTGGCTGCAGGACCCGCGGATGCGCGGCGCGGCGCTCGTCATGATCACCGCCGCGCTCGTCGGGGCCACCGGCGCGGGCGGCGCGTTCATCTCGTTCATCATCAACCCGTCGCTGCGGGCCTGGGACCGGATCGGGATCGTGCTCGTGTTCTGCGGGCTGCTGGCGTTCGCGCTCGGGCTCGACGTCCTCGGGCGCAGGGTGCGCGGCCGGCCGGCCCCGCTGCGCGCGGCGTTCGTCGCGCTGACGCCGGTGCTGATCCTGTTCGGCGCCTGGGACCAGACCTGGCCGGCGGTCGAGCCGGACTACAAGAACAGCCGCGCGGAGTGGATCAGCGACGCGCACTTCGTCCAGAAGATCACCGCGTCGCTCGGCGGGCGCGGCTCGGTGTACCAGATCCCGTACACGCCGTTCCCGGAGTCGCCGCCGGTCAACCAGATGGGCGACTACTCACCGCTGAAGGGCTTCGTCCATGCGCCCAAGACCATCAAGTGGTCGTACGCGTCGATGAAGGGCCGTCCCGAGGACTGGCAGGCGGAGGCCTCCGCGCTGCCGCTGCCGACGCAGATCAAGGCCGCGGCGCTCGCGGGCTTCGACGGGCTGTGGATCGACACGCGCGGCTACGTGAACCCCGACAAGGAGGCCGTCGACCCGGCGGCCCGCGTGACCGGCGTGGCGCCGATCATCAGCGACGACAGCCGCCTGCGGTACTTCGACCTGCGCCCGCTGCGCGCCCGCCTGGAGCCCAAGCTGACGCCCGCCGAGCGCCAAGCCGTCGAGCCCGACCTCACCCAGCCGATGGAGACGGCCTACGGCACGGGCTTCTACCAGCCCGAGAGCAACGCCAAGGACACCTGGCACTGGGCCGCGGCGCTGTCGCAGATCACGCTCGACAACCCGCGCAGCCAGCCGCGGAGGATCGTCTTCGAGGGCCGGCTGTCGGCGGCGACGCGCTCCAAGGTCCAGCTGACGCTCGACGGCCGCTCGATCGGCTCGGCGACCGCGACGCCGCTGCCCGGACGCAAGGTCGACCAGGCGATCGTCGTGCCGCCGGGGAAGCACACGCTCGGCCTGTCGACCAACGCGCCGGCCACGACGCCCGCCGCCGGCGACACGCGCGACCTGCGCCTGCAGGTGCTCGACTCGGTCGTCGAGGACGCCGAGATCCTCGCCCTCGGCAAGACGCGCTGACCGCGGTCGACGCCTAGATGGGTTGTTCCACGAGACGGTCCGGTCGATCGGCGGTCCGGGTGGATGCCTGACGCCGCACGATTTCGCAGGCGATCCTGGTTGGATCGGCAAGGAATCGGGTGGTGTCAGGCGCCGCCCGGGCCGTCGAGCGGCCGCACCGGACCCGTGGAACAACTCATCTACGCCTTGGTCGCGACCAAGGCGTAGGCGTCGGACAGCAGGAGGTCGGTCTCCGCGTCGCCCGTGCCGCGCGGGTGCGTGATGACCGCGCGCTCGAAGCCCGCGGAGCGCGCCAGGACGATCATCGTCTCGGGCAGCAGCGGATGCCGGTGCGTCGGGTCCGTCCAGAAGGTCTTCAGCGCCGCGGGCGCGTGCGGGTTGACGGTCTCGGCCATCAGGACGCCGCCCGGGCGCAGCGCGCGGCGCGCCCCTTCCAGGAAGCGCAGCAGCGCGTCGTAGGGCAGGTGCTCGATCACGTGCATCGCGGTCACGGCGCCGAGCGTGCCGGGCTCGCGCCCGAGCAGCGCCTCGATGCCGTCGCCGACCGCGACGTCCAGGCCGGCCGCGCGCGCCTCGGCCGCCATCGACGCGTCGCTGTCGACGCCGGCCGCGTCGATCCCGGCCTCGCGCAGGAGCGCCAGCAGCTCGCCGCGGCCCGCGCCGACGTCGAGGACCGGCGCGTGGCCTTCGAGCAGCGGGACGTAGTACTCAAGCAGCTCGCGGACTCGCGCGCGCGGGCCGCGGAAGACGGCCTCGAAGCCCGCGTAGTCCTCCGTGCCGTCGCCCGTGCCCGCGAGGACGCGCCCGAGCGCCGGGTCGTCCTCGAAGGCGAACGCGCCGTCGCGCGACCAAGGGCGCGCCCGGGCGCCGTCGAGGACCGGCCGCGTGTCTTCGCGCAGCGCGTCGAGGCGGTGGTGGACGGTCTCGACGCCCTGGCCGACGCTCGCGATCAGCGCCTCCAGGCGCTGGATCCCGGCGGCGAGGTCGTCGATGCGGGCGACGGTCGCGTCCAGGCGCGGGTCGAGCCGGCGGTGGCCCTTCAGCGTCGCGGCGGTCTGCGCGGCGTGCTCGGCGCGCGTCTGCGCGAGCTCGGCGGCCAGCGCGTCGACGTAGCGGACGATCTGCGTGTCGAGCTCGGTCTGGAAGCGCACCGCGGGCGCGACGACCGAGCGCGCGACCTTGCGCGCGGGGTCGACGCGGGTCTCGGTCTGGAACGGCCGTGACGGCGGCTCGGCGCCGGCGCGCAGCGCGTCGAGGTCCGGCGTCGTGGCGGTGAGCGTCGCGTCGGCGCGCGGTGCGGCGTGGGCGTCGGCGAGGCGCGGGTAGAGCGCCATCAGCCGGTCGCGCATCGCGGCGCCGGCGACGGCCGGCGCGTAGCGCTCGCGGATCCGGCGGCGGCCGGCGTCGGCCTTGCGCGCCGCGCCCTCGGGGTCGTCGCGGATCGCGCGCAGCATCCGCGCCGCGGCCGCCACGTCCGGCTCGGCCCACCGGCTCTCGGGCGCGTACGGCGCGTTGCCGGGGCCGACCGGGACCAGCTCGTAGGGCACCGGCCAGCCGACCGCGTCGTCGACGAAGTCCGCGCTGCCCGACCAGCCGGTGGCCAGCACCGGCGTGCCCAGCGCCATCGCCTCGGCCAGCGGCAGGCCGAAGCCCTCGGAGCGGTGGAGGGACACGAAGACGTCGGCGGACGCGATCATCGCGTCGAGCGTCTCCCGCGGCACGTAGCGGTCCAGCAGCGTGACGCCCGGGTGGCGGCGCGCGAGCAGCGCCAGGTCCTGCAGCGCGCGCGGGTGCCGGTGGCCGTTGAGGTGCTTGATCACCAGGGATGCGCCGTCGGCGCCTTCGAAGGCCTGCGTGAACGCCTCGATCGCGCCGAGCGGGTTCTTGCGCGCCATGACCGAGTTGAAGTCCACGAAGGCCAGCGCCAGGAAGCCCTCGGGCAGCCCGAGCTCCGCGCGCGAGCCCTCCTCGGCCGGCGCGACGGCGACCGGCACCGGCATCTGCACGACCGGCACGGGCGAGACGCGCTCCAGCGCCTCGCGCACGAAGCGCGAGCCGACCCAGACCTCCTGCACGTGGGCGAACGCGTCGTGCAGCTCGTCGGGCAGCTCCGGCAGCTCCCACCACCAGTAGCCGATCGTGTACCGGTCGGCGAAGAACGCGGGGCCGGCCTCGCGCGCGAAGGCGGGCAGGCCGTCGGCGTTGACGCAGACCAGGTTGAAGGGGAACGCGGCCGCCTGCGGCGCGACGGCCTCGAACGCCTCGGCGCGGCCGGTCGGCGGCTGCAGGAGGCCCGTGACGGGCAGCACCGGCACGTGCGCGGCGTCCAGCGCGCCGACGAGGCTCCGGGCGACGGTCCCGATCCCCAGCGTCGACTGGAGGTAGCCGGCGAGGTTGACGCCGAACGGCGGCGGGATGTCGAGCACGGCGCCGTCCGGCGTCGCGCCGTGGCGCTCGAGCGCGTCCTCGGGGACGGTCCAGGCCGGGATGCGCTCCTCGGCCAGCCCGTGGACGACGGCCCAGCCGACGAAGCCCTCGCGCTGCTCGGGGTCGGTGAGGTCGCCGTAGGCGGCGTGCAGGTCGGGGCGCGAGGCCCACACGTCGAACAGGACGCGCGAGACGCCGCCGGCGCGGCGGTCCGGGTCGGGGTCGGCGAGCCAGCGCGCCACGACCCGGAACGACGCCTCGTCGGCGGGCGCGCCGTCGACGGCGCCCTCCGCCAGCGCGCGGCGCAGCAGGCGGCGCAGGCGCTCGTCGAGCGGCGTGCCGTCGTAGAGGGCGTCGACCGGCGCGGGCGGGAGGTCGACCGCCGGGCGCTCCGCGATCCGGGTGGCGCGCGCGGCGGCGAGCCGCGCGAGGACCGGCGGGAGCGCGTCGTCGTCGTCGGCCCGCAGCCGCGCCCACACGACGCCGCGACGCGCGTCGCCCGCGCCCGCGTCGTCCACGTTCCACGGCGCCAGCGCCCAGCCGTCGCCGTGCACGACGGCCACCTCGTCGCGGCGGGCGGCCAGCGCGTCCAGCGGCCGCTCGGCGAGGCGTCCCGCCGCGGCCTCGCCGGCCCACCAGTCGACCGCCGCGGCGCCCGCGGCGTCCACGGAGGCGAGGAAGCCGTCGTCGCACACGCCCGCGCGCTCGTCGCCGGTCGCCGCGGCGACCAGCGCGCCGGCGTCGTCGGGCAGCTCGATCGGCGCCAGCACGACCGCGTCGGGCGCCAGGTACACGGCGCCCACGCCGGCGCGGCGCAGGGCGAACGGCACCAGCGCCGCCTCCAGCCGCTCCCCGCCGTAGGCGTGGGCCAGGACGGCGAACGCCTCGCCCGCCACCTCGGCGCCGGTCTCGATCTCCGGCAGCCCAGGCGCGCCGGCCGCCGCGTCGGCGACGACCACCGTGACGCGCGCGTCCGGATGGTGCTCGGCGAACGTCGCCGCGAGGTCGAGCGCCGCGGGCAGCGTCGCGCGCCGGCAGACCGTGACAAGCGCGTTCGGTCGCATCTCGGCGCGCAGCCTACTCGCGGCCGCGCCGCTCCAGGCGCGCCAGCCGGTCGCGGTCGCGCGCGCGCTCGGCCTCGAGCCGCTCGATCCGCAGCGCGAGCTGGCGCAGCGACCCGACGACGGCCTCGTCCAGGCGGCGCTCGGCCTCCATGTACGGACGCAGCGCCTTGGCCGCCGCGGTCTTGACCGTGCCCTTGACGCCGCCGCCCGTCGTGGCCGGCCCGAGCGGGAAAGCGAGGCGCTCGTCGAGCTGGCCCAGCGGGTAGGGCAGCGTCGCGTGGACCACGCCGCCGGCGCTGCGCGCCGGGATGCGCTCCAGGCGCCGCCGGGCGATCGCGCCGACCGCGCCGGGGTTGAGCGTCGCCTCGACGTCGCGCCGTCCGCGCTCGCCGCGCTCGCGCGCCGCGTCGCGGTCCTCCCAGATCTCGCGCAGCAGCGCCGCCGCGTGGTCGACCGACGGCTCCGCCCACGTGCCGTTGGCCGGGTAGTGCTCGGCCTCGGGCCCGACCTCGGTCAACGTGTAGTCCACCAGGTAGGAGTTGTTGGCGTTCATGAAGTCGATGTTGGAGGAGTAGCCCGTCGCGACGACCGGCTTGCCCAGCACCATCGCCTCGGCGAGCGTCAGGCCGAAGCCCTCGGCGCGGTGCAGCGACACGTAGGAGTCGACCGCCGCGAACAGCGCGGCGAGGCGGTCGGACGGCAGCGCGCCGTCGACCATGACGATGTCCTTGCGATCGCCGATCGCGTACCGCAGGCGGTCGACCTCCGCCGCGCGGAAGCGCGCGTTGGTGGTCTTGAGCACCAGCAGCGGGCCCTCGCCGGGCGCGAACGCGCGCTCGAACGCCTGGATCAGGCCGAGCGGGTTCTTGCGCTGCAGCGTCGAGAGGAAGTCGAAGGCGAACAGGAACGTCCACGGCGCCGCGGGGATGTCGAGGCCGTGGTCGGCGGCGATCTCCGCCGGCCGCTCGACCGGCAGCGGCACGACGACGACCGGCTTGGGCGAGACCGCGGCGACGTGGCGCGCGGTGTAGGTCGACGGCACCCAGATCTCGTCGACGAGGTCGAACGCGCGGTCCCACCACGGCGGGATGACGTCGACCTCCCACATCCACTGCCCGACGAGGTACTTCCCGTCGACGACCTCGGGTCCGAGCTGCTCGACCAGCTCGGGCAGCTGCGGCGCGTTGACGCACGCCAGGAGGACCTCGTGGTCCTCGACCGCGACGTCCTCGTAGGCCAGCTCGTCGTCGCGGCGCTGGCCGACGCCGCGCTCGTCCCGCGGTCCGTCGACCGACAGCGTCGCCGTGCCGTACGGGACCTCGGCGCGGCCCAGCGCGCGCGCCATCGCGCGGGCGGCCTCGCCCAGGCCCAGCGCGCCGCGCAGGTAGCCGGCGACCAGCACGGACGGCGGGCGCCGGACGGCGTCCGCGACCCACTCCGGCGGCTCGGGCAGCAGGCGCGCGTCGAGGCCCAGCTCCGGCCGGCCGTGGACCCAGAGCCAGCCGACGAAGCCCTCGCCGTCGGCGCCGTCGAGGTCCGGGTAGACGTCCTGGAGGTCCTCCCGCGCGCGCCAGACGTCGTAGGTGTAGCGGTTGACGCCGTGGGCGGCGCCGGCCTCGCCCGGCTCGGCGAGCCACGACAGGAAGCGGTCCGCGGCGCCGGGCGCGAGCAGGTCGCCGAACTCCTCGTCCTGGTCGCGGGCCTCGGCCAGCAGGCGCCGCACGCGCGCGTCGAGGCGCAGCCGGTTGGACAGCTCGGGCGCGCCGGCGGCCAGCGCCTCCGGCGCCTGGAAGCCGGCGGCGACCAGCGCGGCGGCGCGGTCGCGGCACAGCTGCGCGAGGACCGGGTCGTCGAGGACGCGCGTGCGCGTCGAGAACTCCGAGAACCACCACGGCCGGTCGGCGCGGAAGCCCGCGAAGCGGATCAGCCGGACCGGGTCGGCGCCCGCGTAGAGCACGCCGTCGCGCTCGGTCAGCTGCCGCTCGTGGACGTTCCAGTACGACACGTCGTAGGGCGCCGCGTCGAGCGTCCCGACGCCCGCGTAGGCGCGGACCGCGGCGCCGAGCACGCTGGGGCTGTCCTGCAGGGCGTCGTCGACCACCAGCGTCTCGGCGGCCGCGACGCGCGGCCGGCGGATCGCGTCCAGCGCGCGCTCCTTCCACCACGTGACGACGCGGTCGCCGCCCTCGGTCGCGTTGACGGCGACGAGCTCGTCGTCGATGTCGCCCTGGGCCAGGAGGTCGGCGGCGTCGGGGCGCTCGCCGTCGTCGGGCAGCGCGCCGCCCAGCCGCGGGATCAGCACCGCGTCGCGCTCGCGCAGCGCGGCCTCGATCTCGACCAGTCGCCCGCGCAGCTCGCCGTCCGGCGGCAGCAGCAGCACGCCCTCGGCGCCCTCTTCCAGCAGCCGCGCGACGAGCAGCGGCCGCGCGGCGCGCGCGACGGCGGCCGGCGGCCGGTCCCACACCGCGGCGAGCAGGTCGTCGTCGCCGAGCGCCTCCAGATCCAGCGTCGTGAAGCCCGGCTCGCCCCGCAGCGGCGCGACCGCGCCCGGCAGCGCGACGACGGTCAACGCCAGCTCGGGGTGGTGCTCGCGCAGCGAGGCGGCCAGCAGCCGGACCGACGGGGCGTCGTCGGCGCCGGCGACGGTGGCGGCGTGGGTCAGCGGCATCTAGGAATGGATCCTTTCGATCGGGGCGCGGTCCAACCAGCGGCGGGCGATGACCGGCCAGTCGAAGCTGCGGACGACGTGCTCGTGGGCGGCGCGCACGCGGCGCTCGGTGGCGGTGGCGGGCTCGTCGCGGAGGGCGACGAGCGCGCCGGTGAGGTCGTCGGGGTCGGCCTCGACGTAGTGCTCGCCGGGCGTCATGTCCAGGCCGCGCGCGCCGAACGCCGAGGAGATCAGCGGGGCGCCGGCGCCGGCGTACTCCAACATCTTCAGGTTGGTCCCGGAGCCGGACTTCATGGGGTTCAGCGCGACGTGGGCGAGCGCGAGCACGTCCCCCAGGAACCGCTCGTGGACCGGCCCGGTGACGTCGACGTTGTGCGGGATGTCGGCGGGCGACAGCGCCTGGCCGGCGGTCCCGACGAGCAGGAAGCGCGCGTCGGGCAGGTCCCGGGCCGCGCCGCAGACCACCTCGGCGGCCTCGAGGTTCGGCCCGTGCCAGGAGCCGACGAACAGCGCGGTGAAGCGCTCGACGCCCACCGCCGCTCGGTTGGCCGCGCGCCGCTCGGGCTCGACGTACGGCACCGCCGCCGCCTCGTAGCCGTTGGGCACGACCGCGACGTGCGCGGGGTCGACGCCGAACAGCTCGCCCAGGCGCGCGCCGTCGCGCGCCGAGCAGGTGAGGACCTGCGCGGCCCGCGCGCAGGCCAGCGCCTCGCTGTCGCGCACGGCCTGGAGCGCCTCGGCGGCCGCCTCCTCGTCCTCGACGCCGGCCAGCAGCTCGGCCTTGAGGTCGGTCTCGACGTCCTGGGCCTCGTAGAGCAGCGGCACGCCGGGGGCGGCGTCCAGCAGCATCGCGGTCGCGTAGGGATGGCAGGCGACGACGGCGACCGCGCCGGCCGCCGACGCGCGCAGCGCCTCCGCGTAGCCGGGCGTCAGGTCGCCGTAGAGCGCGAGCGCCATGTCGGTGACCGGGATGCCGAGGCGCATGTGCAGGCGGTGCTCGGCGGCGTCGTGCTCGCGGCTCATCGGCACGCGGATCTCGCGCAGGCCGGGCCGGATCTCGGTGACCGTCGGACGGTCGCGGGTGCCGACGAGCGCGACGACGTCGACGTCGATCCCCAGCGCGGCGACCGCGCCGTAGAGGCCGACGACCCGCGTCTGGCCGCCTCCGCGAGCGGGGTGCACGGAGAAGGTGGTGGCGACGGTGAGCTTGGGACGGGCCGCGGTCATGCGGTCAGCGACCGCTCCCCGACCGCCTCGAGCTGGGCCACCAGCGCGTCCCAGGACACCGACCGCGCGCGCTCGGCGCCC
>DATDMD010000006.1:0-12352 GCA_036518975.1 Baekduia sp. | reverse complement strand
GCTCGAAGCTCCCGGCCGGCGTAAGCTGCGTGATGGGAGCACCGACGCGCGCCTCGTACGTGCTGCGCGCGCTGCCGGGGATGCGCTCGACCCACATCGCGTCGAGCAGCCCGACACCCCCGGCGGTGCCGCCCGCCAACTGGACGAAGCGCTGCTGGCTTGGGACCGGCTCACCCGCCAGGATGTTCCCCAAGCCCACGACGTACGCCTGCGCACGCCCGAGGATGACCTGCGTCCCGACGGTGTCGACCTCGATCCGCCGCGCCGCGTCCGAGTCGCGATCCCTATGGATCGTCTCACTCGTGACGACGTACCCCACCAGGCTCAACAGCACGATGAGGAGGGGAAGCGCGAGCCCGAACGAGCCCGCGGAGCGAAGCCGAGAGTGCTTCAAGGGCTGAGTGCATCGTCCCGCACCGCCTGAGCCATGGCAAGCCACCCGTCGGCGGACGCAGCGAAGCCTGAATCGCGATCCGATACGTTGAAGCGCGGGCTACTCGAGGGACATGCCTCGACCGTCCCGACCGCAGAGGAGAAGGATCAACGTGCATTCGATGATCCGGCGATTCGTACTCGGCGCCTCCCTGATTGCCGTGCTGGCTCTTGGCGGCGTGACTGGCTGCGGAGGGCAGTCGAGTGACGGCGGCGGCAAGAAACGCGTCCGCGTGGGCGCGCTCTACCTCGACGCGCAAGGCTTCTATGGCGGCATCCGCAAGGGCATCCAGGTCGGCGCCGCGTCGCAGAGCCTGGACCTGATCGGTCAGAACTCGCAGGGCGACGCCGCGCGCGAGTCGTCGTTCATGACCACGCTCGTCGGCAGCAGGGTCGACGCGATCATCATGTCGCCGATCTCCGACACGGGCTCGATCCCGCTCGTGCGCCAGGCGGCGGACGCCGGCATTCCCGTGGTCTGTTACAACACCTGCGTCTCGGGTGGTGCCGCCAAGAAGTTCGTCAAGGCGCTCGTGACCACCGACCAGGTCAAGATGGGCGAGCAGGTCGGCAACCTGTCCGCTCGGTACTTCCTCAAGAAGCAGGTCAACGCGCCCCTGGTCGCCATCCTCAACTGCGACGCTTACGAGGCATGCCGTCAGCGCAAGGCGGGCTTCAAGAAGGCACTGTCGGCCAGAGTCCCGGGCGTTCGGTACGTCGCCGACCAGCCGGGCTTCCTCCCCGACGAGGCGGCGACGACCGCCGCGCATATCCTCGCCGCCAAGGCGAAGGTCGACGCCCTCTACGCGACCAACGAGGGCGGCACCCTCGGCGCGCTGAAGGGCATCCAGGCCACCAGGCACGCCGGTCGCACCGTCGTCCTGGGCAGCGACATCGGCGTCCAGATCGCCAAAGCGATGCTCGCCCAGCCCAAGACGCTCGTGTTGACCGTGGGCCAGGACTCGCAGCGCATGGGCCGCGTCGCCGTTCAGCAGGCGCTGCGCGCAGTCCGCGGCCAGCCGATCGCGCAGTTCGACACCTACATCTCGACCACGGAGTTCACCAGCGACGATCCGCAGCGACTCCGGACCTGGCTGGCCGCCCACAAGGACGGCCTGCCGTAGCAGGCATG
This sequence comes from Baekduia sp., assembly GCA_036518975.1. Classification (GTDB taxonomy): domain Bacteria; phylum Actinomycetota; class Thermoleophilia; order Solirubrobacterales; family Solirubrobacteraceae; genus Baekduia. The sequence continues at coordinate 10,788 of DATDMD010000006.1, read as the reverse complement.
GTTGACGCCGTCGCTCGCCTTGCCGATACTCGGTCACAGTTCTGTACGCGCGACTGAGAGGGGTTGGCACGATGCACGCGCGCGTCGCCTTCTACACGCTGCGTTCCGGCTCATTCGAGCAGGTGGTCCGCGCGGTCGAGGCTCCCGGAGGCTTGCTTGAGATCTTCCGCGGGCGGCCCGGGTTTCAGTCCTACGAGCTCGTCGAGACCGGCGCCGGGCTTGTCTCCGTGTCGCACTGGGAGTCCTCAGCGCAGGCGGACGCTGCGACACACGCCGCCGCCGCGTGGGTCGCCGGCCACATCGACGACTTGGTCAAGCTGCAGCAGAGCGACATCGGCGAGGTCGTCCTGTCATCGCTGGCCGCGGCACCGACGCGTTGAGGCCGGAGGTCCGACGCGAACGCAACGGGGGCGGACGCCGCCACCTGCTCTGCGAACTCTGAACCGCGCTGCGGCTCGGCTCAGAGCCGGGCGTCCGGCCGTCGGCCAGCTGATCGCCACCAAGGTCGTCGCACTGGGCCGAGCCACGACTGCGCTGAGGGACATCGAGGGCGTGTGGACGAACCCTCACAGTGTCGTTCTGCGCGCGAGAAGCGAGAGCGCTCCGTCGATTGCCGCATCGCATGGAAACGACACCCGCCTTGGGGCTCTCTGTGCTCCCGCGACGTCGGGCGTGAGTCGGTTTGCGCTGATCTTCCCCGACCCCCACGACGAACAGCCTGCCGTTCGGCATCGCCGCCGGCCCCGACGGTCAGCTCTGGTTCGTCGAGCGCAACGCCGACAACATCGGCTCGATCCCCACCTCGGCGACATCGGGTGCCGACATCACCGAGTACCCCGTCGGCGGCTCGAACGTCGGCCTCGAGTACATCGTCGCCGGGCCGGACAAGCGCATGTGGTTCAACAGGTTCAACACGCAGAGCCTCGGCGCGATCACGACGTCCGCTTCGGATGTCACTGCGCCGCCAGTCACCCCGCCCGTGCTCACCCCGCCCGTGCTCACCCCGCCCGTGTTCACCCCGCCCGTGCTCACCCCGCCCGTGTTCACCCCGCCCGCGATAACCCCGCCCGCGGTAACCCCGCCCGCGGTAACCCCGCCGACGGTGACCCCCGTCGCCACGCCGTCGGCTCCACAGCCGATCTCGGCCACGAAGGCCTTCACGCTGCCGTCGGCAAAGAGGTGCATCAGCCGTCGCTCATTCACGATCCGGATCCGCAAGCTCCCGGGCGTCACGTTCGTCTCCGCGGTCGTGACGGTCAACGGCAAGCGCGTCAAGACCATCGCCCGCGCCAGGATCACCGCACCGGTGAACCTCAAGGGCCTGCCCGCCGGCAAGGCCAAGGTGTCCATCACCGCGACGGCGAGCGACGGCCGCACCGTGACCGGGACGCGCACCTACCGGACATGCGCGACCAAGCGCAGCTCGCGAGGCCCCAAGCTCTAGGGGTCGCGGCTGTCGCTTTGCGCTGGTCCCGGACGCGTGCCCAGGCGTCGCGTACGTCGGCGATGTGCGCGGCGCGTGCTCACGAGAAGAGCTTGGCGGCTGCGCCGACGATCTCGTCGTGCGGGACATCGCGAACGTGCTGCGCGACGTTCCAGCGGTGCCCGAAAGGGTCCTCGAGCTGGCCGTGCTTGTCGCCCCAGAACATCTCGGCCACCGGCTGTCGCACCGTTGCTCCGGCGGCGACGGCCTGCGCGAAGACCGCCTCGGCGTCTTCGACGTCCAGGCCAAGGACCACGGCGGTGCCTCCGACCGTGGGCGGGGCGAGGACTGCCATCTCGGGGAACTCGTCGGCGAGATGGAGCTGTGTCGCACCAACCTGGAGGACGACCGACATCAGGCGCCCGTCCGGCGTCGGGATCCGGCTGAGCTCCTGAGCGTCGAAGGCCTCGGAGTAGAAGACGGCGGCGCGCTCGGCGCCCTGTACGACGATGTGCGGGTTGATGACCATGGTCGCCACGCTACGGGCTCGGGTGCGGCGGGTCTTGGACGTTCTTGCCCGGCGTACGATGGTCCGGATGGATCGCGAGCACGTGACGATGTGGCGCCCGGGCGATGGCGCGGGCGTCCTGCTCATGGCCGGCCGCACCGACCGGTACGCGATCGATCCGCGCGGTGAGTATGTCTTCGGAGTGATCGAGCGTGGGGGCATGCGTGCCCGCCGCGGCCGCCGTGAGTACCTGGTTGGTCCCGGCGATCTCGTGGCGTGGGATCCCTCCGACCGGCACGCCGGAAGCGCGCGCGAGCCTTGGACGTCGCGACTGATGGTCATCGAGGTCGCCGACCTCGAGGTGCTCGCCGACGACGCCGAGCAGCCGCTGCCCCGTGACATCGTTTTCGACGACCCGGTGATCGATGACCCCGAGCTGGCGATGCGCTTCGTCAGGCTGCACATGGCGCTGGAACAGCCGGGCTCGCGCTTGGAGCGCGACGCGCGCATCGCCGAGTGGATCCACACGCTGCTGAACCGCACGGCGCACCGCCGCCGCGGACGCCGGCCGACACCGAGCAATCAGCGTGCGCTGCGCCTCGCCCTCGAGTACCTGGCGGCCGACCCGGCACGCAACGTCAGCCTCGACGAGCTCGCCGCCGTCGCGGGCATCGGGAAGTTCCCCCTCGTACGGCTCTTCCGCGATCACGCCGGTCTCCCGCCACACGCCCTGCAACTCGCACATCGCATCCGGCTCGCCCGGCGCAGACTCGAGGACGGAGCCACGATCGCCGACGCGGCGGTCGACAGCGGCTTCGCCGACCAGTCGCACCTGCACCGCCACTTCGTGCGGACGCTGGGCATGACACCGCGGGCCTATCAGCAGCGCGTGCTCGAGCGGCTCACGTTCTGAGGCCTGCGGCCACCGACTGTCGCTGTGCGCGAAAGCGCAAGCTCAACTCGGGCCGCCGGGTTGGCCGGCTCCGAGGGCTGCTAGTGCGGCGGGATCGAGATGGCGGAGTTCCACGTACGCCCAACCGCCCGGCATGTTCGGCTCGTAGGTAGCGCGCGACGAACGACGCACAGTCCGGTCGCGCGGACGATCTCTCCGGTTACGGGCATGCCTGCGCTAGGCGCCCGCCGCACAATCCTCGCCCCCTCAGATGTCCATCCCGAAGCCGTCCACGGTCGCCGGCTCCGGCGTCACCGCCAGAGCGGCCGGGTCCTGTCCGACGAGCTGGAGGGCTTGGCCGCGCCATCGGACTCGTCCAGAGCTTCGACGCACTCGGCGGATGCCTCCGGCGTGAACGGGACCGTTGCGGGGACCGGTCGCGTTCAAGTCATCGGCGAAGGTAGGTCGCCGAACAGACTCGACTCCGGGAAGGAGCGCCCCAGGGTGGTGTCCTACAGGACGTGCTCGACGACGCCCATGCGTTCTGGCTGTGCGCGCCCGGGCGCGGAGAGATCCGGCCGGTCGCGCTGCCCGTGCCACGGGACGGCGACGTCGTCGTCCGGGCGTTGCGCTCCGGCGTGAGTCGCGGCACCGAGTCGCTGGTGTTCCGCGGCGGCGTGCCGTCGAGCCAGTACGCCGCGATGCGCGCGCCGTTTCAGGAGGGCGACTTCCCTGGGCCCGTGAAGTACGGCTACCTCAACGTCGGTGTGGTCGAGCAGGGACCGCCGGAGCTGCGGGGCCGAACGGTCTTCTGCCTGTACCCGCACCAGACCGCGTACGTGGTGCCCGCCGGCGCGGTGACCGTCGTGCCCGACGACGTGCCGCCCGCCCGCGCCGTGCTCGCCGGCACGGTCGAGACCGCCGTCAACGCCCTGTGGGATGCGGCTCCGCTGCTGGGAGACCGCGTCGCCGTCGTCGGCGCCGGGATGGTCGGGTGCTGCGTCGCTCGCCTGCTGGCGCGGTTCCCCTCGGTCGAGGTCACGCTCGTCGACGTCGACGGCTCCCGGGCCGAGGTCGCGGCCGCGCTCGGCGCCGGCTTCGCGCGGCCAGAAGACGCCGCCGGCGGGTGCGACCTCGTCGTGCATACGAGCGCGACGTCGCCGGGGCTGCAGTGCGCGCTCGACCTGCTCGCCCCCGAGGGCACCGTGCTGGACCTCAGTTGGTACGGCGACGCCGAGGTGCGGCTCTCGCTGGGCGGCGCGTTCCATGCTGGACGCCTGGGCATCCGCGCCAGCCAGGTCGGGACGGTCTCTCCGGCCCGCAGCGCGCGCCGCTCGACGCGCGACCGGCTGGCCCTCGCGCTCGACCTCCTGCGTGACCCGGCCTTCGACGTGCTGGTGACCGGCCAGTCGCGCTTCGACCAGCTGCCCGACGTCATGGAGCGCCTGGCCGCCGGGACCCTGCCGGCCCTCTGTCACACCATCACCTACGACGGGACGTAGTGCGTGTTCAGCGTGACGATCCGCGACCACATGATGATCGCCCACAGCCTGCGCGGCGAGGTGTTCGGGCCGGCGCAGCGCCTGCACGGCGCCACCTACGTCATCGACGCCACGTTCCGGCGCGCGACCCTCGACGACGACGGCATCGTCGTGGACATCGCCCGCGCGGCGCAAGCGCTGCGGGCGGTGGTGGCCGAGCTCGGCTACCGCAACCTCGACGACGAGGCGGGCTTCGCCGGCGTGAACACCACGACCGAGGTGCTCGCCCGGATCGTCGCGGACCGGCTCGCCGACCGCGCGCGGACCGGCGGCCTCGGCGATGGCGGGCAGCAGCTCGACGGGCTGACCGTGACCCTGCATGAGTCGCACGTCGCGTGGGCGAGCTACGACCGACCGCTGTGACGGAGGTCCACGTCATCGTCCCGGAGGGCATCGACGACCCGGAGCGGCCGAGCGGTGGCAACACCTACGACCGCCGGGTGTGCGCAGGGCTCGCCGCGCTCGGCCTGGTGGTGCACGAGCGCCCGGTGGCCGGCGCCTGGCCGCGGCGCGAGCCGTCGGGGCATGCCGCCCTGGCGCGCGCTGTCGAGCGGATCCCGGACGACGCTGTGGTGCTGCTCGACGGGCTGATCGCCTGCGCCGCACCCGAGGTGCTCGTTCCCCACGCGAGCCGGCTGCGGCAGGTCGTGCTCGTGCACATGCCACTGGGCCACCGCCCGCCGGACGCCGCGGCCAGCGCGGTCCGGCGCCGCGAACGCGACGTCCTGGCGGCAGCGGTCGCGGTCGTCGCGACGAGCGCCTGGACCCGGCGCCGGCTGGGGGAGCTGTATGCGCTGCCGGCCGACCGCGTGCAGGTCGCCGAGCCCGGCGTCGACGAGGCCGACCTCGCGCCCGGGAGCGCTGCCGGTGGCGCGCTGCTGTGCGTGGCGGCGGTGACGCCCGACAAGGGCCACGACGTGCTGCTCGGAGGGCTGGCGACGGCGACGGACCTGCCCTGGCGCTGCGCGTGCGTGGGCAGCCTGGTCCGTGACGCGCCGTTCGCCGACGGTGTTCGTCGCCGTGCGCGGGCGGGCGGGCTGGGTGATCGGGTGCGCTTCCCGGGACCGTGCAGCGGCCCGCGGCTCGACGGCGCGTACGCCGCGGCGGACCTGCTCGTGCTCGCCTCCCGCGCCGAGACGTACGGCATGGTGGTCACCGAGGCCCTGGCCCGCGGCCTGCCGGTGCTCGCCACCGAGGTCGGCGGCGTGACGGAGGCACTCGGGCACGGGGCGGAGGGCATCCGTCCGGGACTGCTGGTCGCGCCCGACGACCCCGCGGCCCTCGGTGCCGCGCTGCGAGCCTGGCTGGTCGACGCCGAGCTCCGCGGGCGCCTGCGGCGGGCCGCGCGCGAGCGGCGCGCGTCGCTGCGCCGGTGGCCGGCCACGACAGCGGTCGTCGCCGGCGTCCTCGCGGGAGCGGCGCGATGAGCGCGACGGACGCGACCGGCGCTCGGGTCAGTCCGAGGTGGCTCGCGCTGCGCGAGCCGGCCGACGCGGCGGCGCGCTCGGCCCGGCTCGCCGAGCGCCTCGCGCACCGCCTCTCCGCGGCCGACCGCCTCGTGATCCACGACCTCGGCGGCGGCAGCGGCGCGATGGGCCGCTGGCTCGCGCCGCGGCTGTCCGGGCCGCAGCACTGGGTCGTGCACGATCGCGACGCCGACCTCCTGGCCCTCGCCGTCGCCGCTGCGCCGGGCCCGGCGGCCGACGGCGCCGCGGTCAGCATCCAGGCGCGGATGTCGGACATCACGCGGCTGACGCCGGACGACTTGGCCGGCGCCGATCTGATCGTCGCCTCGGCCCTGCTCGACGTCCTGAGCACGAGCGAGCTGAGCGGGATCCTGGATGTCTGGACCGGGCTCGAGGGCTGTCCCATGCTGCTCGCGCTCACGGTCGTGGGGCGCGTCGTCTTGACCCCGGCGGATCCGTTGGACGCCCGGATCGGCGCCGCGTTCAACACCCACCAACGCCGCACGACGACGGCCGGGCGCCTGCTCGGCCCGGACGCCGTCGCGGCAGCCGCCGAGCAGGTCCGCGCGACGGGCGCCGAGGTCATCATCGCCCCGAGCCCCTGGACGCTCGACGCGGCCCACGCGAACCTGACGGCGGAGTGGCTGCACGGGTGGGTCGCCGCCGCGTGCGCGCAGACCCCCGCGCTGGCCGCCGAGGCCGGCGCCTACCGCGACCGGCGCCTGGCCCAGGCCGCCGCCGGGGAGCTCGCCGTCACCGTCGACCACGCCGACCTGCTGGTGCTGCCGTGAGGTGGGCCCGTATCGCCGCCACCACCGTGACGCTCGCCTTCCTGGTCTCGCGCCTGGGCACGGGCCCGTTCCTCGACGGGCTGCACACCGTCGGCGGCGGCGCGCTGGCCGCCGCGGCCGGCCTCGCAGTGCTGACCACCGTGTGCTGCGCCTGGCGCTGGCGGATCGTGGCCCGCGGCCTGGGCGTGGAGCTGCCGCTCGGCACGGCGGTGGCGGCGTACTACCGCTCGCTCTTCCTCAACGTCACACTGCCCGGTGGGATGGTCGGCGACGTCCATCGCGGCATCAGCCACGGCCGCGACACCAGCGATGTCGGCCGCGGACTGCGGGCCGTGGCGTGGGAGCGCGGCGCGGGACAGGTCGTGCAGCTCGGCCTCACCGTCGCCGTCCTGCTCGTCCTGCCGTCCCCGGCGCGCGGGGCCATGCCGCTCGTCGCGGTCGCGCTCGTCGCGGCGGCCGTCGGCGTCGTGATGATCGCGCGCATGCCGCTTGCGCGCGACCGATACCGGTGGGCGCAGCTGCGCGACGTCGTTGGCCGCGACCTGCGCGGCGGCCTGCTGGCCCGGCGCGCGCGGGCGGGCATCGCGCTCACCTCGGCCCTGGTCGTCGCCGGCCACGCCGCGACCTTCCTGATCGCCGCGCGAACCGCCGGAGCATCCGCGTCGCTCTCCCGGATGCTGCCGCTGGCGCTGCTCGTGCTGCTGGGCGCCGCGCTGCCCAACATCGGCGGTTGGGGGCCGCGCGAGGGTGTGACGGCTTGGGCGTTCGGCGCGGCCGGAATGGGCGCGTCCCTCGGGGTCGCCACCGCGGTCGTCTACGGCGTGATGGTGTTCGTCGCCAGCCTGCCGGGCGCCGCGGTCCTCGTCGTCGCCTGGGTTCGCCGCACCCGGCCGACGCCCTCGCTCGATCAGCCGGCGGGCCGCGGGCTCAGGCTCACTCCGCGCCCGGAGGGAGCCTCGGATGTCTGAGCGCCCCTACACCATGCTGAGCTGCAGCATGTCGCTGGACGGCTATCTCGGCGACCACACCCCGCGCCTCGCGCTGTCCAACGACGCCGACTTCGACCGGGTCGACGCGCTGCGCGCCTCGTGCGACGCGATCATGGTCGGCGCCGTCACGGTGCGCACGGACAACCCGCGCCTGCTCGTGCGGTCGCGGGCGCGCCGCGACGAGCGCACGGCGCGCGGGCTGACCTCGTCGCCGAAGAAGATCACCGTGACCGAGCGGGCGAACCTCGACGCGCACTCGGAGTTCTTCACCACTGGCGAGGTCGAGAAGCTCGTCTACACCTCGAGTGCGCGCGTGCCCGACGCCTGCGCGCGGCTCGGCCCGGTGGCGACGATCGTCGACGGCGGCCCGCGCGTGCGGATGCGCCGCCTCAGCGAAGACCTCGCCGACCGCGGCGTGCAGCGGCTCATGGTCGAAGGCGGCGGCGTCGTGCACACCCAGTTCTTGGCCGACGACCTCGTCGACGAGCTGCAGCTGGTCGTCGCACCGTTGTTCGTCGGCGACTCGAGCGCTCCGCGCTTCGTGACCGACGGGCGCTTCCCATGGCACCGGGGGCGGCGCGCGCGGCTCGCCGAGACGCGCCAGATCGGCGACGTCGTGCTGCTGCGCTACGCCCTCTCGCCGCGGTTCGCCGACCGATGACCAAGCGGCGAACCTCCAGGTGGACGGGTCCGGTGGCCGGCCTGCTCGCTCAGGCGCTCCTGCTCGCCGTCCTGGCGACGGCGGCCGGCACCGGTGTGGCCGGAGTGGCCGTCGGCGCCGCCTGCGCCGTGATCATCGCGGCGGCGCTCGCCCACGGCCTCGCCGGCCGTCCGGATGAGCGGCTGGGACCGGCCTCCTGGGTGACGCTGGCCCGGGCGACGCTCGCGGTCGGCGTCACCGCCCTGACGGTGGACTCGTTCACGCACGACGTTCCGGTCGGCCTCCTGGTCACGCTCGCCGCAGTCGCCCTCGTGCTGGACCTGGTCGACGGGGCGCTGGCGCGCCGCACCGGGACGGTCACCGCGCTGGGCGCGCGCTTCGACGGCGAGATCGACGCGTTCCTGATCCTCGCCCTCAGCGTCTACGTCGTCCCGGCCTACGGCGCGTGGGTGCTCGCGGCCGGGGCCGCGCGCTACGTGTTCCTCGCCGGCGAGTGGCTCCTGCCGTGGATGCGGGCACCGATCCCGCGGCGCCGCTGGCGCCGGGTGGTCGCCGGGACGCAGGGGGTCGTGCTGACCGTGGCGGCCGCCGACGTCCTACCCCGAACGCTCATGCAGGTCCTCCTGGCCGCGGCGCTCGTCCTGCTCGCGGCCTCGTTCGGCAACGTCGTGTGGTGGCTGTGGCGCCACCGGGGCGACGCGCCCGAGCCGGTGAGTAACGCTGCGCAGCCGGCGCCCGGGCCGCTGCGCGCCCGCGTCGCGACGGCGATCAGCGTCCTCGCCCTGGTGCTCGTCTGGGCCGCCGTCGTCGCGCCCGACCACCCGAGCCGGCTCACCCTCGGCGCGTTCGTGCGGCTCCCGCTCGAGCTCCTCGCCGTGGTCGCGCTGGCCGTCCTGCTTCCCGCCGCGCCGCGCCGAGTGCTCGCCGGCGTCGCCGGAGCGGTGCTGAGCGTGCTCGTCCTCGTGAAGGTGCTCGACATCGGGTTCTTCACCGCGTTCGACCGACCGTTCAAGCCCGTTGATGACTCTGGCTACCTGGGCATCGGCATCGAGACGTTGCGCGACGGGGCCGGACGGTCCTACGCCGACCTCGTCGTTGTCGTCGCGGCCCTGCTGAGCGCCGTGGTCCTCGCCATCCCGGTCCTGGCGCTCCTGCGCGTGACCCGGATCGCGGCTGCCCACCGGGACTGGGCGCTGCGGTCGGTCGCGGTGCTCGGCGCGCTGTGGGTCGCGCTGTACGTCGCCGGCGCGCCGGTCGCCTCGTCGAGCACCGCCGCGCTGGCCGTCCAGGAGGTGCGGCTGGTGCATGCCGGCCTGGCCGACCGCGCGGTGCTGGCCAGGGAGATCAGCCACGACCGCTTCCGCGCCACGCCCGGCGACCAGCTGCTCACCGGCCTGCGCGGCAAGGACGTCCTGCTCGTGTTCGTGGAGAGCTACGGCAAGGTCGCGGTCCAGGACTCGTCGTTCTCGCCCGGGATCGACGCCGTGCTTCACCGCGGCGCCGCCCAGCTCGGGGCCGCCGGCTTCAGCGCGCGCAGCGCGTTCCTCACCTCGCCGACGTTCGGCGGCCTCAGCTGGCTGGCCCATTCCACCCTGCAGTCGGGGATCACCGTTGACGGGCAGCGGCGCTACGACCAGCTGGTCGCGAAGAACCGCCTCACCCTCACGGCGTCGTTCAAGCGCGCCGGGTGGCGGGCGGTCGGCGACATGCCGGCCAACCACCGGGCGTGGCCCGAAGGCTCCACGTACTACCACTACGACCAGATCTACGACCGGCGCAACCTCGGCTACCGCGGTCCGGGCTTCGGCTTGCCGCCGATGCCGGACCAGTACGCCTTGGCCGCCCTGCAACGGCGCGAGCTCGCTCCGCGTGACCGCCGGCCGCTCTTCGCCGAGGTCGACCTGATCTCCAGCCACACGCCGTGGACGCGGATCCCGCGGCTCATCCCCTGGGACCAGGTCGGCGACGGCTCGATCTTCAACCGCGTCCCGCCGGCCGCGTCCTCGCGGGCCTCGCTCCTGGGCGACTCCACGCGGGCCCGCAAGGCCTACGGGCAGTCGATCGAGTACTCGCTGAGCACGCTCTTCTCGTTCGTGAAGCGTTACGGGAACGACAACACCGTCCTCGTCGTCCTCGGCGACCATCAGCCCTCGACGGTCGTCAGCGGCCAGGGCGCGAGCCACGACGTGCCGATCTCGGTCATCGCCCACGACCCGAAGGTGCTGGACCAGATCGCCGGATGGCGCTGGCAGAACGGCCTGCTGCCGAGTTCGCAGGCACCGGTCTGGCCGATGGCCGCGTTCCGCGATCGCTTTCTCGGCGCGTTCGGCTCGACGCCATCGAGCGGCTGAGCCATGCCGACGCAGCACGACCGCACGCGGTACGACCGGGCGCTGCACGGCGCGCGGGTGTCGGCGTACGCGGCCGGCGAGTTCGTCGGGCAGGAGAGCTTCATGACCGCCGGCGAGATCCGGGCCCTGGCCGAGCGGGCCGGCATCGGCCCCGGGGTCGCGGTGC
>DATDMD010000005.1:0-19445 GCA_036518975.1 Baekduia sp. | reverse complement strand
CGGCGGCGTGGCGTTGAGCTCGCGCAGCAGGGCGCGTGCGGCAGCGGCGACGACCGGCGCCTCTTCGGGAGAAGCGGGCCGGACCTGCCATCGCCACGCCGCCGCCAGCGACGCGGATGGCTCGGCATCGGTGTGGTCGCTCATGTCGACGCCGCCGCGGTCGCGCTGGGCTCGATCTCGACCTTGAAGGCCTCCGGCGCGGCGCTGCCCGTCACGGCCTGGGCGATCGCCGCCATCGGCGCGCGCGCCTTGAGCAGGATCTCGTCGAACTCCTCCTCGGGGTCGGACTGCATGACGATCGCGCCGCCGGCGCCGATCGTCGTCGCTCCCGGGCGCAGGACGATCGTGCGGATGACGATGTTGAGGTCGACGCTGCCGTCGGCGCCGAAGTAGCCGATCGCGCCGGAGTACACGCCGCGCGCGACGCGCTCGATGTCATCGATGATGCTCATCGTGCGCAGCTTCGGCGCGCCGGTCATCGAGCCGCCGGGGAAGCACGCGCGCACGCACTCCACCGGCGTGCGGTCGGCCTCGAGCTGACCCTCGATCGTGGAGACGAGCTGGTGCACGGTCGGGTAGGTCTCGACCACCATGTACTCGGGGACGCGAACGCTGTCGATCTCGCAGACGCGCCCGAGGTCGTTGCGCAGCAGGTCGACGATCATCAGGTGCTCGGCGAACGTCTTCTCGTCGGAGAGCAGCTCGCCGCGCAGCGCCGCGTCGGTCGCCAGATCGGCCGAGCGCGGGGCGGTGCCCTTGATCGGGCGGGCCTCGACGCGGCGGTCGCGGTCGACCGAGAGGAAGCGCTCGGGCGAGGAGCTGACGATCGCCAGCTCGCCGAGCTTGAGGTAGGCGGCGAACGGCGAGGGGTTCTTGCGGCGCAGCAGCTGGTAGAGCGGGAAGGGATCGGGGCTTGCCGTCGTGGAGATCTGATCGGTCAGGCAGACCTCGTAGGACTCGCCGGCGGCCAGCGCCGCCTGGCTGCGGGCGATGTCGGCGAGGTACTGCGTGCGTCCGCGGCCGACGCGGAAGAGCACAGGCTCCTCGGGCGCCTCGTCGGTGTGGGCCGTCGCGGGTACCGCGGTCATGTCGGCCGGCGGTGCGGCGAGCGCCTCGTGCACTGCAGCCTCGGCCTCGTCGAGCCAGCGGCCGGCTGCGCCGCCGTCATCGGCTCCCGTCAGCGCGAGCAGGTGCGTGCGGTGATGGACGTGGTCGACCGCGACGACGCGGTTGGCGAACATCATCACCGCGTCCGGGATGTCGGAGCGATGGACGTTCGGAGAGCCGCAGTCGGCCTTGCACTCATAGCCGAGGTAGCCGACGTAGCCGCCGATCAGCCCGGCGGCGATGCCCTCAGGTGGCTCGATCTTGGCGTGGGCGAGATCGCGGTCGAGGATGTCGAAGATCGAGCCGGTTTCGACGCTGGTCTCGCTCGCGCGGGTAACTGTGACCTCGCCCGCCTCGATGTCGTAGTGCAGCAGGCGCTCCTCGTCGCCCGTGCTCGTGCCCAGGTAGGAGCACTGCGCCAGGCGCGTCGGCGCGTCGGCGCTGTCGAGCCAGAACGCGTGCTCGGCGGTCCCGAAGAGGCGCTGGAAGACGAGCTCGGTGGACGGCTCGGCGTCCAGCGTGCGCACGTGCAGCTGCAGGCCAGTGCGGCCAGTCTCGCGGGTGGGTCGCGGCGGTCGGGACTCCGGGGCCGGGGGCCGCCGCGGCTGGCGTCGGCGGTCGGGCGTGTGCTCGCGGGCCATGTCATAGAAGTTCTTGACGATCGCGCGCCCATGCTCGCTGGCGATCGACTCGGGGTGGAACTGCACGCCCCACAGCGGCCGGCGCGTGTGCTCGATCCCCATGACGACGCCATCCTCGGTCCAGGCGCTCACGCGCCCCTCCGGACCGAGCGGGCCGGTGACGGCGAGTGAGTGGTAGCGAACCACCGAGAAGTCCTGCGGTACGTCGGCGAAGAGGCCGGTTCCGGTGTGCTGCACGTGGCTGAGGCGCCCGTGCATCGCCTCCGGCGCGGTCTCGACGATCCCGCTCAGCACGTAGCCCAGGCCCTGATGGCCGAGGCAGACGCCGAGCACGGGGATCTCGCTGGAGCGCAGGATGTCGGAGCAGACGCCGAAGTCGTGCCAGCGGTCTGGTCGCCCCGGGCCGGGCGAGAGCACGATCGCGTCGAAGTCCCAGCGCTCCAGCACGCGCCAGGAGACCATGTCGTTGTGAACGACGATCGGCTCCTCGCCGCTGACCTCGGCCAGCAGGTGGAAGACGTTGTAGGTGTATGAGTCGTAGTTGTCAATCAACAACGTGGGCATCAGGAGGCCTCCAGTCCGAGCCCTCGCGCGCTGCGGTCCAGCAGCGTGTGCACGACGCGCTCGACGTGCTCGCCGCGGTCGCGCTCCAAGTGCCAGCGCGCGAGGTGCTTGAGGTAGAGCGCGAGCTGGGTGACGTCGAGCCGCTCGACGGCCAGCCGCAGGTGCTGGCGATACAACTCCGATTGCACGACCGCGAAGCGGTACTCCGGGTCGTCGGCCGGCCGCGCCGTGTCGGTCTTGACGCTGCCGCGGCGCGCCCGCGCGCGCACGAGATCCCAGCCGACGCTGTCCTGCTCGCGCAGGAGCTGCTCGGGCTCGAAGTCGATCGGCCGCGCAACGGGGTAGGGCAGGAAGTAGCCGAGCGCCACCTGTGAGGCGATGCGCTCCGGCGCCGGGTGCCCGAGGCGCAGCGCGCGCCAGGCGGGGACCTCGTCGATGCGCTCGTCGAGCCACTCGATCAGGTCGTCGATCAGCAACGCGCCCTCGCTGGAGGCGATCGCCCGCTTCTGGCGGGCGACCATCGCGTTGAAGATGTCGTGGGTCGGGTGGATGCCGCCGTTGCCGGGTGGCGTCAGCTCGTCCATCAGCTTGCGCCGGCAGGTCACGTGGGCGACCCACTCCTCGCCGCAGACCTGCATCGAGGTCACGTCGCCGAGGTCGGGTGCCGCCATCCAGTAGGCGAGCGCGCGCATGTGCTGCGTGGTCACGCCGTCGGGGCGCACGAGGGGGAACTCCTCGAAGCCGTCGATCCCGCTGGGGTAGATGACCACGCCGTCGTCACGCCGCTGCAACGTGCCGTCGCGCAGGCCGCTGGCGCTCAGCTCGGCGGCGTCGGCGAGGAAGTCGGACTCGAAGAAGACGCGGTCGAAGGCGACGCCAAGGCGGGCGAGGGTCTTGCGCTGGCCGGCGATGACCCAGGCGCGGGTCTTGTACCAGAGCTCGACCGTCTCGCGGTCGCCGAGCAGGACGCGCCGCAGCAGGTCGTCGGCGTCATCGCCGCGCAGCGTCAGCTCGCGGGTCTGGGAGTCCTCGGGGAATTCGCCGCTGTCGCCGGCGGCCGGAATCGCCGTCGCGGCGACGTAGTCGGCGTAGCAGATGCCGACGAAGTGATCGCTCTTCTCGTCCCCGTCGGGCCAGCTGTGCGCATGGCGGACACCGGCCATGGCCTCGCCCATGCTGCGGCCCGCGTCGGAGATCAGGCTGCGCCGCTCGACCTGTCCGCCGGCCTGCGCGAGCGCCGAGGCGACGGCGTTGCCGATCGCGAGGTTGCGCAGGTGGCCGACGTGCAGGGCCTTGGTCGCGTTGGCGTCCCAGAACTGGACCGAGAAGCGCTGTCCGTGCGCGAGGTCCGACAGCGTCGCCTCGGCGCTGCCACCGGCCTCCAGGCCGGCGCCGACGACGTCGATCCAGGCGTCGTCGAGGCGCACCTCGATGCCGGAGCGCGTGCGTACGACGGACGCCACCCACGGCTCCCGCTCGATCTGCTCAAGCGCGCTGACCGCGGTGGGATCCTCTTCCCAGGCGGGGGAGCGTGGGAAGAGCTTGAGGTCGAAGCGGGCGTGAGGGCGGCGTGGCGAGCGTGCCGCCCACGGGGCGTCTGCGCCACCGTGCGCGGGCGCCCCTTCCAGAAAGTCAAAGATATTGTCTGCCATGTCAAACTCGGCGGCGAGTGTGGCAGTAAGACATGCGGTGGACAACAGCCAATGTCGATAAATTTCCGCACTAGGCCAAGTGGCGAAGCGGTTCCAAACGCTGATGGCTCTCTGTGCCGGCTGGCTCTTGTGGGGCCTCGCTCGGAGCGGATACAACTAGGCCACAGCAGCGAGACGCGGGCAGCGTCGTATCACTGTGCACATTTTGTGTACAAGTCTTGTATGAGTTAACGAGCCCCGGCCGGCGGCTGGTGTTTTAAGGGAGGAGAGGCCGTCGGCATGAACTCTTTGGCGGTCGATGACGCGCAGGATGCGGACGCCGCGGGCAATGGACGCCCGGCACTGCCGCCCGGCCCGCGGATGCCGGCGGCGGTGCAGGCCTGGCAGTGGACGCGCAGCCCGCTGCCGTTCCTTGACAGCTGCCGGCGCCGCTACGGCGATGCCTTCACGCTGCGCATGAGCCACTCGGGTACCTGGGTCGTGCTCTGCGACCCCGAGGACGTCAAGCGCGTCTTCACCGCCGACCCCGTGCAGATGGGCGTGGCTGAGGCCAACGCCGTGCTCGGGCCGCTGCTCGGGCGTCGGTCGGTGATGCTGCTCGACGAGCCCGAGCACCTCACGCGCCGCAAGCTGATCCTGCCGCCGTTCCATGGTCGGCACATGGACACCTATGCCGACATGATGAGCGACATCGCGCGGCGCGAGGTCGCTCGCTGGCCGGTCGGCGAGCCGTTCGAGCTGTGGCCGCGCATGCAGTCGATCACGCTTGAGGTGATCATGCGCATCGTCTTCGGCGATGTCGGTCATGACCGGCTCAACGAGGTGCGCACGTCGATCGAGCAGCTCACCGCGTGGCTCAACGACCCGCGGCGCCTGGCCGTGCTCTCGGTGCTCGGGCCGCGCTGGATCGCGAGCGACCGCGGCTTCCGCCGCGCACGTGGGCGCGTCGAGCAGGCGGTGCTGGCCGAGGTCCGGCGGCGCCGGACCGAGGGCACCGACGAGGTCGGCGACGACATCGTCTCGCTGCTCGGGCGCGCACGGTATGAGAGCGGCGCGCCGCTGACCGACCAGGACCTGGGCGACGAGCTGATCACGCTGCTCTCCGACGGGCCGACGTCGACCTCGCTGGCCTGGGCGTTCGAGCGCCTGCTGCGCCATCCCGACAAGCTCGAGCGCCTGCGCGAGGAGATCCAGGCCGGCGACGAGGACGTGTATCTGGACGCCGTCGTCAAGGAGACGCTGCGGCTCTGCCCGCCGGTGCCGGTCGTGGTCCGGCGGCTGCGCGAGCCGGAGTGGCTGGGCGGTCATCTGATCCCTGCCAAGACGATCGTCGCGCCGTCGGTCTATCTGATGCACCGCCGCGAGGACGTTTATCCGGACGCGGGCAGCTTCCTGCCGGAGCGCTTCGTCGGACAGGCCACCGGGACCTATACGTGGATCCCCTTCGGTGGTGGCGTGCGCCGCTGCCTGGCCGCGAGCTTTGCGATGCAGGAGATGAAGCGGGTGCTGCGGATCGTCATCGGGGAGGTGGACCTGCGGCCGACCGGCACGCGCTCGGAGCGCGTCGCGCGGAGCTCGATCGCCTTTGTCCCCGACCGCCGCGCGCTAGCGGTGGTGGGGGCTGCGTGAGCGCGGAAAGCCTCGCCCAAGGGGCTCGTTTTCCGTCCGCGGAAAGCCTCGCCCAGAGGGCTCGTTTTCCGTCCGGCGCCGCCGACCTCCTGGTGGTCGGCGCCGGCGCCAAGGCCGCCGCCGTCGCGGCGAAGGTCGACGCGATCAATCGCCTCGGGCTCGGGCCGATCTCGGTCACGATCGTCGAGGGCGTCGAGCCGGCCGCGTCGTGGAAGGGCCTCAACGGCATGACCTCGGGCGACGAGCCGCTGGCCGTGACGCCGATCAAGGACGTGGGGTTCCCGTACGAGAGCGCCAAGGCGTTCGGCGACCTGGGGCCGGAGATCGATCGCGCGGTGATGGCGCTCTCCTGGCAGCAGTACCTCGTCGGCCGCGGCGGCTGGGCGCGCTGGGTCAACGCCGAGACGCCGGCGGTCCGCCACCGCGACTACGGCGGCTACCTCGCGTGGGTGCTGTCGCGTGCGACCACCGGTGTGCGGATCGTGTCCGGGCGCGTCCGGCGGGTGGGCTTCGCCGAGGGCGGCGATCGCTGGACGGTCGAGGTGGAGGGGCGAGATGGGGTGGAGCGTCACGAGGGCGGCGCGCTGCTGCTCACCGGTCCGGGCGTCCATCGCCATCTGTCGCATGATCCTGATGCCGCGCCGCGGATGTTTCACTGTGACAGCAAGCGCGGGGACTTCCTGACGCGCGTCCCGGCCGAGGGCAGCCCGGAGATCGCGATCGTCGGCGGCGGTGAGAGCGCGCTGAGCTGCTTGGCCTTCCTGCGCCGTCACCGGCCGGCGGCACGGCTGACGGTCTATACGCCAACGCTGCCGATGAGCCGCGGCGAGAGCTTCCTGGAGAACCGCGTCTTCGCCGACCCCGACTGCGTCGGCTGGAGCGCGCTGGAGCTGTCGCAACGGCGGCTGTTCGTGCGTCAGTGCGACCGCGGGGTCTTCGATCCCGGCGGGCTGTTGAACATCGCCTACGACGATCACTGTCGCTTCCTGACCGGTCGCGTCGTGCACGTCGCCTCGGTGGGTGACGGCGAGGGCGTGGCGGTGGACTACGCCTCGCCGGAGGGCCCGAGCGTCGACGCCTATGAGTTCTTGGTCAACTGCAGCGGCTTCGACCTGCTCGAGCAGCTGCGCGGACTGTTCGCGCCCGGAACGCGGGCCGAGATCGAGCGTCAGTCGGGGCCGCTGTGGGATCGCCCGCCCGATGTCGAGGTGCCGATGGGACGCGCGCTGGAGGTCGTGGGCCTGAGCCCGCGGCTGCACATCCCGGGCCTTGCCGCGCTGGCCCAGGGACCGGGCTTCGCGAACCTCGGCTGTCTTGGGTTGACGGCCAACCGCGTGCTGGCGCCGCTGCTGGTCGGCGACGAGGCGGCCAGCCCAGGAGCGCAGCGCGCGCCTGCTCGACGCTGAGGCTCTAGCGCGAATCGACGTAGCGCGCCAGCCGCCGGCCGAACGCCTTGGGCCGCTCGGCGTAGAGGCGCCGGCCGAGCTCCCACGCGTCGGCCTGGATCTCTGAGCGCAGCGCGGCGACGGCGTCCAGGACCGCGGGCTCGTCAGGCAGGTGCTCGGCGAGCTGGGCGAGGTCGTGGTCGTCGCCCAGCAGCTTGGTCAGCCGGTCGGCCGCGCCGGCCTGGGCCTTGAGCACCTCGGGCCATGCGTCGCGCAGCAGCCGCTGGTGGTACCACAGGTCCTTGGCCCGCTTGCGCCAGTCGTGGAGGTTCTCGGCGGTCGTGTCGTGTCGGGCGGCCGTCAGCGCCTGTGCGCCGCGGGCGTAGGCGCGGACGCTGCCGGCCACCAAGGTGTCGGTGTCGCAGCGATCGAGGTCCAGCGTGCGGGCGCGCGCGATGGCCTCCTCCAGTGCGCCGACGACCTGCTCCGGGATCGCTCCGGCGCCGCTCGCCTCCGACGGTCGCAGCGACGTCGCGATCTCCGCGACGCGCACGCGCAGGGTGTCGAGCTCGAGCTCCGGCGCCTGGCCGACCAGCCGTGTGGCGACGAGCTCGAAGGTCTCGGTCAGGACGTCGGCCTCGCGCGCCGCCGACAGTGAGCGCGCGATGTCGCGCAGCCGCTCGTTCTCGCCGCGGTAGGCGTCCTCCGTGAGGCCGGAGCGCGCGAGGCGCAGCAGTGCCCGCGCCTTCTTGATGTCCTTGCGCGCGTCGTGGATCGCCTCGGCGGCCGCGTTCGGATCGGCGTCGCGCAGCGCGCCGTGGGCGTGCTCCAGGCGCGCCACGAGCACGGCGCGCAGCGCGTCGGGCACGGGCACGCCCAGGTCGAGGCGGTAGCTCATCGCGGACCGTCCATCACGGCCATCCTAGATTCAGCGTGCATCCCACCGTGCAATTCAGCCAACGCAGGTCGCGGCGGCCGTTGTCGGCGCCATCGCGACCTGGTCGACGAGGATCGTGATCGCCTGCGTCAGCGGGTCGCGCAGGCCGGCGACGCCGGGTGCGGCGTCGGCGTTGTGAAGCTCCAGCCCCGGCGCCAGCGCGTCGCGTCCGGCGGGCATGTCCTTGGTGACGCAGCTCGCGGTGCGCCAGCCGCTGCGCACCGGCCAGGGCACCAGCCCTGGGCCGGCGTACCAGCGGCCGGTGTAGCGGTGGGGCGCCGGGAGCGGCGCGAAGGCGTCGCTGCGGGTGAAGCCGAAGAGCGCCAGCGGCGCGACGTCGGGCGCGATCGTCCCGGCCGGCGGCGCGACGTCGACCCCGGCGCCGACGAGCCGGTACTGCAGGCTGATCCG
The DNA here is from genome assembly GCA_036518975.1 of Baekduia sp. Taxonomy (GTDB): domain Bacteria; phylum Actinomycetota; class Thermoleophilia; order Solirubrobacterales; family Solirubrobacteraceae; genus Baekduia. The sequence goes on along the minus strand of DATDMD010000005.1, from coordinate 11,119 downwards.
GTAGCGCGTGCCGGCCTTGACCGCCAGGACGCAGCCGCCCAGATCGGGTCGGACGGTGAAGCGCTGGTCCTCGCCGCGGGGCACGGTCAGCTGCACCACGGCGCCGGTGCTGCCGTCGGCCTGGCGCAGCTGCCGTTGGGCCACGGCGACGTGGTCGTTGGAGACGTCGAAGCAGTCCGGGATGCCGTCGGCCGCGGCGGTCGCACCGGTGCCCGTCGGCGTGTCGAGCGCCATCCCGCCGTTGAGGACCGTGGTGCGCGCGACCGTCGCCGGGATCGCATCGGCGCCCAGCGGCCGCTCCTTGGTGAGCGTGCCGTCGGCGGCGTCGAGCGCGGTGGTGACGGTGCGGACGCTGAGGCGACCCGCGGCCTGCTCGGCCTTCAGGAGATCGATCAGCCCGACGAAGTCGTCGTCGCGCATCGCGTGCGGCGCGGTGCACTGTGCCGCCGGGTCGGCGAGCGGCGCGCAGAGGTGGTGCAGGACGAGCACGAGCCACGGCGCGCCGGCGGTCGTCGCGCCCGCGCGCTCGGCGGCGGTGATCCAGTTGCGCAACGTGCTCAGGCGTGCCGAGCCGTTGGCGGCGTCGATCGACGCCGGCGTCGGGATCCGGAAGCGCAGGCGCGGGTCCAGCGGCAGCGTCGGGAGGTCGCGCAGGACGCAGGCGGTGCTGAACGTCGGCGCGACGCAGGCCGACGTCGGCAGGACGCCGCCGGTCGCGCGAGCGCTGGAGTAGGCGCAGCCACCGAACGCCGGGGCGGGCGCGGCGGCGCCCGAGATGATGGTGATGACGTGCGGGTCGGCGTCGCTGGCATCCGGCCACGCGAAGTCGCCGTTGGGGTAGGCGAAGGAGGTGATGTCGAACGTCCCACCGTCGAGGCGCCCCATCACGCTGAGCGCCTTGCGGTCGCCGCAGGCCTGGCGGCGCAGCTCGGTGAGATCCTCCAGGCGCGCAAGGTCGAGATGGTGGACGGTGTGGCCGCCGAGCTCATCCCCGGCGGCGACCATCTGCTGCAGCGTGGCCTGCGAGAAGCCGAAGCGCGAGCCGACGACGGCCGAGTTGAGGTAGTAGGTCGCCTTCAGCGGCACCAAGGTGTGCAACGCGTGCCAGGAGATGTCGTCGACGCGGTCGCGCACGGTGCCCGCGGGCTCGGGCAGGTCGACGGCGTCGTCGAAGGTGAGGCTGACGACGGGCGCGGCGGCGTGCGCCGTGGCGGCGCTCGTCAGCGTGAGGCCCAGCAGGAGGAGGAGCAGGCGTGCGCGCATGTGATGGTCCTTGTCAGAACGACGGAGGCCGGCCCGATGCAGGGCCGGCCTCCGCGAGGATGCGACGGTGTGTCGTTGTCCTACTTGTTGAACGACAGTGCGGCAGCAGCCGGCGAGGAGATCTGCGAGCGGATGTCCTCCGGGAGCTGTGCGTAGTCGTTGGTGTTGGCCTGCGTCGCGCCCGAGAGGGACGTGCCGTAGACCAGGTAGTCACGCACCGTGCGCTGCGCGGCCTCGATCGGACGGGGCGTCGTCGGAGGCAGCGGGCCGCCGAAGGCGTCGAACGCGTCGTCCCACGCGAGGTCGTAGGTCAGCAGGCAGATCGGGTAGCCGCCGTTGGAGCCGGAGGCCACGCCGTTGACGTCCTGCCAGCTGGCGAACGTGTCATCGCCGTCCTTGCCGTTGGCGTTGGCGTCCGGCACGCCGGAGAACAGCGTCGAGCGGCAGTTGGCACCCTTCTTGACGGGGGTGCCGTAAAACGCCTGGTAGGCGGCGTTGGTGATCTGCGCGTAGTGGAAGTACTGCGGGTCCTGGAAGGACGAGTTCTGGTCCTGGACCGGCAGCCAGTAGGTGGTGTCGCCCGTGCCCGGATCCAGGTCGAACCCGGCGCCGCGCGCGGTGGCGAGGTCGACGTAGCCGACCGAGCCGTCGTTGGCGTTGACCGTCGCGGCGACCTGGCCGCCGCCCGTGCCTGCGGGCACGATCAGCGTGGAGCCGTCGCCCGGATCGTTCGGCCATGCCGTGTTGGCGAAGCCGTTGACCCAGTTGGTCGCGGGGCGCTGCACGTCGAGCCAGCGCTTGAGGGTCAGCGAGGAGCCCGAGACGTCCTTGCGGACGACGCGCTTGACCACGACGTTGGCGCAGGCGTTCGTGTTGGGGTCGCCGTCGACGCTGTTGTCGTCGTTGATGCCCGTGACGATGTCGCTCCACTTGATGTTGCCGGTGCCGCCGCGCCACAGGCGCTCCATGCGCCCACGCGACAGGGCCAGGCGGGTGTTGCCGGCCGGGCCTGAGGTCTTCGTGTAGGTAAAGCCCGTCGGGAGGATGCAGTGGTCGGGGTAGTTGACGATCATCGTGATCGCGCCCGAGGCGACCGGGATCGTGCGCAGCGCCGCGTCATCGGCGTCCGCGCCGGTGACGACGTTCGGGCCCTCGTTGGCGTTGGTGAGCTGCAGGGCCGTCGGGGCGTCGTCGGTGCCGGCGAACGCGAACGTGGTGCTGCGGGCCGAGCCCGGAGCATCGGTCGCGCCCATGGCGGCGAGGCCGGCGCCGGAGCCGTTGGGGATGCCGGCGGCGTTGTAGGTGATGGTCGGGGCCAGGCCGCCCGAGCAGGACGCGGCGACCCAGTTGGCCGCCCAGACGTTCTGGAGCGTGTTCTGGAACGTCGAGCCGACGGCGGAGATGTTGCTGCCGGCGCACTTGGTGTTGTACGGGGGCTTGAACGACGCGCCTGCGGTCGGCGCCCCGATGGCGACGGCCATCGCGGCACAGCCGATCGCGGCGGCGCTGAGCCGCTTGGAACGGGTGATCACTGGGAGTTCCTCCTTGCGCCCGGCGTCAGAGGGGCCGCGCGCGATGTGAGTGGACGCTCGCAACCTAGGCGCGCTGGGGCGGCGGCTTGTAGCGCCTCTGCGAAGCCCTGGTGCCCATGTGGTGGCGGACTCGTGACCGGGCGGTGAAGGGCCGCCCGGCGACCGATGGGTTCCCGTGGGAGGTCGCGACGGTCGCGGTCAGGGTCGCGGCCGTGCAGCCGATCGAGCCGAGGTTGCCGATCGGCAGGTCAGCGGCGGGCGCGGGCGCGGGCGTAGGCGTAGGCGTAGCGGTCGCGGCGACGGATGCGACGCCGGCGACGCAGCTCTCCGCCACCCACCGCAGCGAGGAGGATGGCGGCGCCGAGGTTCAGCAGCGCGCCGGTCGGCAGGTCGTCGGGGTGGTAGGTGGAGAAGGCCTGCGAGGACTCATAGGCCTCCTCCTCTTCGCGCTTCTCCTCGTGCACGCGGACCGTCGCGCCGCCCGGTGGCGTCGGCTGGCCGACGAACGGCGCGGGCGGCGGCGGGATGATCGGCGGGACGCTGAGCGCGGCCGGGGTGACGATGGGGACGGGCGCGAACGCGGCGACTGCCGCCGGCGCCGGCGCGTGGTGGACCACGGGGTGCGGTGCCGGTGCCGGCGGCGCTGGGGGCGGCGGAGGCGGGGGCGGCGGCGCCGAGGAGGGGGCGACGGCCGGTGCGGGCGCAGGTGCCGGGGGCGGCACGGGCGCGGGCGTCGGCGTGCCGGCCGCCTTGGTCGGCTCGCTCAGTGGCACGGTCCCGCACGGGCGCTGCGCGGTCCCCGCCTGGACGGTGACTTGCGTCGAGTACGCGAGGCCGCCCGCGCGGATCGTCACGGTCGTCGTCCCGGCGTTGAAGGCGCAGAAGAGCGCCGACGTCGGGTCCGGCACGGGCTTGTCGCCCGGCCCGAGCAGGACGTCGCGCGGGCTGGCCGACGTCGGGTCGTGAGCGACGAAGGTCCCGACGTCCGGGTTTGACGAGCTGAACGAGTACTCGGGCGCGATGCGATCCGCGCAGCCGCTCTGCGGGCACAGCGCCGGCGGCAGCTGGATGTAGGGGTCGGCGCCGAAGCTGCGGTCGGTGCCGTTGACCGAGCGCTGCCGCCCGGCCTGCGGGCGGCGGCCGAGGCCCTGGAAGAGCGCGGCGCTACTGCGGCGTAGCAGCAGCCCGTCGGCGGCGTCGAGCGCCAGCTGGTCGAGCACCGGGATCAGCCGGACGCTCACCGGTGCGCGGTTGCTCAGCGGATCGCGATTGCGGGTGTCGACCTCGGCCAGCAGGTAGCCGGGCGTCTGGTAGACGTCCTGCGCGCCGCCGCTCGGCGCGCCGTAGCCCAGCGCACCGGTGGCGAACTCGGGGATCTGGACTGCGCCGCCGGCCGGGATCAGCGAGCGGCGGCTCTGGTAGGGCCGGTCATAGAAGTAGGCCGAGGCACCCTCGTCGACCAGCAGTTGGGCGGTCGCGCTCGCGTCGTCGGCGACGTTGACGCCGAGCGACGGGTTCAGCTCGCGGCTGCCGACGACGATCGCCGGGATCCCCTGCGTGCGGGCGTCGCGCAGCGTCGCGCGCAGCCAGTCGGCCTGGGGCTCGGCGGGGTACTGCTGCGCGTCGGAGGCGGCCAGCGAGCCCAGGGAGTTGTCAATGACGATGACTCGGACGAGGCCGTCGGGGCCGTAAGAGTCAAAGGCGTAGTGGGTGCGCGCGCGGGCGTGGCCGCCGACGCCGGGCAGGCCCTCGGAGCTGATGCTCGGCGGGTCGCCCGCGCCGCCGAACGGCGCGGCGAAGCTCGCGAATGCGTCGCCGATCCGGGCGGCGCCGTCGTGCGCCGAGTCGCCGGCCGACAGCGCCGGGTAGAAGGGTAGCGTCGCCTGGGCGGCGAGCTGCGCGTAGCGCTCGGCCTCGAGGTCGGAGCCCGTCGCGCCGCTCTCCTCCGTGCGCCCGCCGGTGTACAGGAACGCGCGCGGGCCGCTCGGGCGCTGGGCCAGCGCGCCGGCGCTCGCCAGCGCGCTCGACAGCCCGATGTCCGGCCCCAGGCCCGCGTTGGCGAGGTCGGCGCAATCCTGCAGGCAGGCGGCGTGGCCGCCGACGACGAAGCGCGCGTAGCCCGGCGGCAAGGCGATGGGGTCGCTCGACGAGCCCGACGGCACGGCGCCGTCGCCGCCGAGCCGCAGCGCGACGGCGGTCTGCACGCGCTCGCGCGCCGGCGAGTTGAGATCGGCGCCGGTCGTGCCACCGACCGCCCAGCCGCTGCCGCTCGCGTCCAGCGCGAAGGCGAGCACGGGGTCGGGCTGGTCGGGGCCGTCGGCATCGGTCTGGCGGAAGCGCGCGCGCTGGAGGTCGACCCAGCCATCGGCGGTCTCGCGCAGGAGCTCGCCTTCGGCGGGCAGCGGCACGGGGCCCGCGAGCACCGGCGGCTCATCGGGCGCTGTCGGCTCGGGGGCGACGAGCTGCGGGTACTGGCCCAGCGACTCGGTGGTGACCGAGACGATCGCGCGCACGCGGTCGCTGTCGCGAACGGCGGCCACAGCGGTCGGCGTGCCACCGACGATCGGCTGATCGACCAGCCGCCACGGCGTGCCGGCACCGTCGCGGACGAGGACCGCGCGCGTGCCGGCGAGCACGGCGCCGCCGTCGGGGAGGCCGGAGACGGCGAGCAGCCGGCCGCCGACGCCGGCCAGCAGCGCCTCGGCTTGGGCGTCGCGATGCCAGCCGGCGCCCTCGTTCTCCAGGACCACGCCCGCGCCGACGGCGATCGCCTGTCGTCCGGCAAAGCCGACCGCGAAGAGATCCTGCGTGGCCAGCTCCGGCGGCAGCGACTCCTGCGTCCAGGTCTTGTCATAGCGCAACAGCGTGCCGCCGCGGCCGACGACGTAGCCGCGCTGGGGATCCTGTGGGTCAAACGCGATCCCGGTGAGGTTGGCGACGAGCTCCTCGGGTGCGGCCTCGTCGCGCTCCCAGAGCCCGGTCGCCGCCCGCCACAGCCACAGCTCGCCGCCGTCGCCGACCGCGTAGGCGCGCGTTGCCTCCGGCCACGCGACACCGCGAAGCCGCGGCACCATGCGCGTGCCCGACGAGGTCAACAGGAACTCGGGGACCCAGCCCTGGCCGGGCACGTAGCGCGTGACCGCGCCGCCGGCGCCGACGGCGAGCGCGCCGCTGGTCGTGGCGCCGACCGGCTTGCCGGGCTCCGGCGCGATCGCCGTCAGCGGACGGCGCACGCTCAGCGGCCAGGAGGGCAGCGGCGCGGGCGCGGGCGTCGAGGTGATCTCCACGACATCGTCGGTCCCCGAGAGCCAGCCGTGCGCGTCGGTGGAGAACGCGCCGCCGACCGGCGTGCTGCCGATGGTCGCGCCGGCACCGGGACGCCGGCGGAAGCGGTCGCCCTCCAGGCGCAGGTAGGTGCCACGCGCGCTGGTCTCGGCGCCGCCGGGCAGCAGCGGGTTGGTGATGATGCGATCGCCGCCCGCGAAGGCGAAGCTGCGGTAGCCGCGGCCGGTCGACAGCTGGGCGCGCAAGCGCGCCGAGCAGAGCGCGTCGCCGTCGGACGTGGTGAGGTCGCACCACGAGCGGTCCTCGGCGCCGTCGCCGAGGCCGGCGTGGAACGTGAAGTCCGAGCGCCCGTTGTCGCCGCGCACCACGCCGTCGACCCAGAGGCCGTCGGGTGCGACGGTCAACGGTTGCGCCGGGAAGCCCGCGAGCGTGATGGACGAGATCCCGAGGTCCTCGTCGGAGCGCGACGCGAAGCGGCTGTCGCCCAGCGAGCGCGGCTCCCAGGACCAGCCGTCGCCGTCACGCACGCGATGAAAGAGGTCCAGCGCGCGGCCGGTGGCGGTCGAGGGCCGAGCGAGCAGCCAGGCGTTGTCGGCGCTGCTCGCATCCAGCGCGACGACGTCGAGCGTCGCGGTGCCGTCGGCGTCGAGGTCGATCGGCTCGCGCGTCCAGCGGGTGCCGTTGTCATGCAGCACCGCGTCCTCGACGCGGCCGCCGCTGTTGGCCGCGCCGACCGGAGCGATCAGCGCGCCCGCGCCGCCGCCGGGCTCGTCGATGGCGGTGAACACGGCGTCGGTCGCGGTGAAGAGCGCCTCGTCGGCATGCAGCGGCGCGGGCTCGTCGCCCTGCTCAGGCGCGGCGATCGCACGGAAGTCCTGATCGGCATTGCGCAGGAGGACGACGGGCTCCTTGGCGTCGCCGGCCCCAGGGCGCGTGCCGAGCAGCAGGCCGTTGCCCTGCGCGGTCATTCGCCCGGCCGCCGGGCCGTCGCCGGCCAGCGGGACGAAGCCGGCGAGCGTGGAGCCGTCGGCGCCTTGGGCCTCCTGCTGGGCGTGCCACGGGCCGGTGCCGGCCTGGCGCAGCAGCACCCAGCCGCCGGCGGTCGCGCGGTGGCCGCTGACGAGCGGCGGGCTCTGGCCGTCGGCCTGGCCGACGGCCCACGTCTCGGTGTCCGTGGCGCCGAAGGGCACGACGCCGGAGGCGGGCAGGCCGATCTCCGGCTGGGCGATCGGCGGCGGGCCGCCGGCTTGTCCCGGTCCGGCGGCGGGCAGCGCGAGCGCGGTGCCGGCGAGGATCGCGGCGGCACCGGCGGCGACGACGGAGGTCCGGCGGTTCACGATGTCCTTGCCTTGGTCAGCTCGCGCGTCTGGAAGCGCAGCTTGGTCGGCCAGTGCTTGCGCTTGAGCTTGACCGTGATCGCGCGGAGGCCGGGCTTGAGCGTGCGCGCCTTGGCGTGCGCGACGACGTGGCCCTGGCGATAGGCGACGAGGCCGACGCGCGCCGGGCGGCGCAGCTCGAAGGAGATCCGCAGGATGTTGCCCTTCAAGAGCGTGCTCTTGATCTTGGCCATCAGCGCCTTGATCCGGACCGACTGCGCGTCGATCGTTCCGTTGTCGGGTGCGGGCAGCAGGTCGAAGGTCGGTGCGACGTAGGCGCCGGAGTCGTCGATCGGCAGCACGTCGGGCGTGTACTGCGGCGTGCGACCGTCGGCGGGGCGCGCGGTGATGAGGCGCGTCATGGCCGGGTCGGTGTCCTGCGCCGGCGGCGGCGCGGCGGGGTCAAACCAGTGAAAGAGCCAGCCGCGGCTGGTCGCCATCCAGCAGTCCTGCGGCGCGTCGCAGGCGATCCGCCAGCCCGAGCCGAGCACCTGGCCGCTGATGGGCAGGCGCGCGTCCTCGAGGATCGTGCCGTCGGAGCGTATGCGCACGAGCCGTGCGCGGACGTTGGCGCTCCCGGTCTCGGCGTACTCCTCCAGGATCGCCCAGGCCTGGTCGCCGCCGGGGATCGCGGCGATCTGCGTCAGGCGCGCGGTGGTCGAGAGCGCGCCGCCGTCGGGCAGCGGCCCGGGCGTGATCTCGCTGACGGCGCCGTCGGTGGCGCGGGCCAACAGCGGCGTGCGCGCCACCGGCTCGTCGCCGCGGCCCGAGGCACCGGAGGCCGAGCCGGCGCCCGCGATCCACAGCTGCGCGCCGTCGGAGTCCAGCGAGAGCAGGTCGGTGCCATCGGCGGGAACGTCGCCGTCGAGATCGGGCGCCGGCAGGAACGGGTCGGCGGCGATGCCCGCGGCCGACGACGAGCGACTCGAAGATCGTGCCGCGATGGACGGCGAGGTCGCTCGCGCCGCGGCCGGCGGACCCGTCGACGATCGTCAGGCGCACGCCGTCGAAGTGCAGGTGGAAGGTCCCGCTGTGCGTGCCCGTCGTCGAGCGTCGCGCGCTGCCGGCGAACCAGCAGTCGGTTGGGCCCGTGCAGGCGGCGCCGGCCATCGGCTCGTAGGCATCCTCGCCGCCGTCGGGGACGGCGTAGGAGGCGGCGACGCGGCCGTCGACGATGTGGCAGAGCGTCGTCGCCCGGTCGTTGGACGCCAGCGCGGGATCCGACACGGTCCAGAGGTCGCGCGGGCCGGCCCAGGCGACGCGGCCCTGGGCGGAGCCGCAGACGGTGGCATAGGGATGCCAGTCGCGGCCGTCGTAGGCATACAACCCGGCCGGGACGATGGCGGTGCCGCCGGTGATCAGCACGCCGCGGTTGGGCGCGGTGAACTGGAGGTCGCCGATCGCGCCCAGCGGCACGGGCGCGGTGCCGTGCCCGGTGGGCGGCGCGGGCTGCTCCAGGCGCCAGGAGGGCTCGGCGTGGGCGGCGGAGACGGCCCCACCCACCCCACCCACCCCGGCGAGGGCGGCCGCGGCGAGCGCGATGCCGCAGAGCAGGTTCCTCATCGGGCGGCTCCGGACTTCTTGGTGGCCTTGGTCTTGGGCTTGGGCTTCGGCTTCAGCGTCACGGTGACCTTGCGGGTCAGCGTGCCGGCGCCGTCGCGGAAGGTGGCGCGCAGCACGACGCGCAGCCCGCGCTTGGCACGGATCCTGCGGCGGTCGGCGAGCTTGGGCGTGACGGTGAGCGTGGTTGCCCCGGCGCCGCGCGCGCTCCCGGTCGCGAGCGCGACGCGGCGGTCACCGGCCGCGGCGACGCGGACGCGCAGGCCGCCGACGCCAGGCGTGACGAGCGTCAGCCGCACGCGGCCGGAGGCGAGCGCCTGCGCGGTGACGCGGAGTCGGCGGATGGGGATGAGCGCGACGGGATCGTCTCCCTGCGCCAGCACGTCGCCCGCGCTCTGGCCGACCGACACGTGCACGTGCGCCGCGAAGACGTCGGTCGCCGAGTTGCCGTCGTCGGGCACGAGCCGCGTCGCGTCGGAGGCGAAGACGACGGTGCCGTCGTCGGCGACCGCGGGCGTGCTCGACGGGGCATCGGCCTTGCCTCCATCGTCGGCGGCCGACAGCAGCGTGATCGTGTCCTGGGCGAAGTCGACCACGTAGACGTCGGTGAGGTTGGGCAGGAACGTCGGCGACGGCGCCCCGGCCAGTCGGAGGCTCCCGTCGAAGCGCGTGCGGTCGGTCGTGACGGCGGCGAAGCGCCCGTTGCGCGACAGTGCCACGTCGCTGATGGCGCTCGAGCGGGCGCCGTCGGCGCCCTCGCGCGTGATCTCGTGGTAGGCCGCCTTGCGGGTCAAGCCGGCACGCAGGTCCAACCACACCATGTCGGCCGAGCCGGCGTTGGGCAGCACGCCGCGCGGGCCGCCACGGGTCAACTCCAGCAGGCGGCTGCCGTCGGCGGTCAGGCTCAACCCCACCGTGTCGGTCGTCGCGGTGCCCGGGCCGACGACCGGTCCGTCGCACGGGCCGGCGATCGGGTAGGTCGGGGCGATGAGGGTCGGCTCGCCGCCCGCCGGGCAGGCCGGGTCGTCGGTGTCCACCGCGCTCAACGGCCGCTGCACGGGCCCGCCGTCGACCCGTCGCCAGATCGCGAAGCGCTGGTTGTCGGGGTTGCTGAGCTCGATCGGCGGGACGGGCGTCAGCGCCGGGGTGCCGTCGCGCGGGCTCAGCCACGCGGCCGTCGAGCCGTCGGCCGACAGCACGGCGACCATGCCGCCGATCGCGTCGGCGCTGCCGGCCGGGGCGCCGGTGGGCGTCGTCGACAGCAGCAGCGTCCGGTGCGTGTCGAGCCGCCGCACGAGCACCTGACCGCCGTCGGTGTGGGTCCCGTTCGGCAGGTCGGAGCCGCCTGCGGTCCAGAAGACGACGCTGCGGCCGTCGGCGCTGATCGCCTGGCGGGTCGAGGCGTTGACGCTCGCGTTGGCCGCGTCGTAGGTGGCGGGCGTGGTCGACCCGTCGAGGGCGGAGGCCAAGATGTAGGTGTCGGTCTCACCCGGTGCGCGGTCCATGTCGCGGACGTAGATGTCGTCGGCGCCGTTGCCATCGGCGGGCGCCAGCGCCTCGTCGGTGACGAAGGCGACGTAGCGACCGTCGGCGCTCACCGACGGCCTGGAGGCCCCATGGAAGTGGGCGAAGGCGGGCTGGTCCAGCGAGACGCCCTCGTCGAACAGCGCGCCGCCGGCGACGAACGCCACGGCGCCGGTCGTGAGGTCACGCCGGACGATCGCGCCCTGGCGGTAGGTGCCCGGCGCCTCGGGCAGCGCCACGACGTCGTGGCTGTCGGTGGCAAAGACGGCGTAGCGGCCGTCGGCGGAGATCGCGGGGTCGTTGGAGCGGTCCGGCGCCTGGCCCGACGGCGTGGTCGACAGCAGCTGCGGCGGATCCCAGGAGGCCTGGGCGGCGGCCGGCGCCGCGGCGGCCGCCACAGTGAGGGCGAGGAGGGTCGCGGTGCTCGCCCGCGCCATCATCGGATCCTCACCTTGCGCCGCACGACGTCGGCGTTGCCCGCCTTGTCCCGGACGGTCGCCGTGATCGTGTACGTCTTCCCGCGCGGGTAACGGTGTCGCACGCGCGTGGCGCCATGCGAGATGCGCCCGTCGCCGAAAT
>DATDMD010000004.1:0-28310 GCA_036518975.1 Baekduia sp. | reverse complement strand
AGGCAGGCTCGTCTGAGCTGAGCGCGTCGAGGCGCTCGAGCAGGTCGGTCAGCATCCTCGCGGTCGCGCCCCAGATCAGGTTGTCGCCGACCACGTAGACGTCGGTGCGAAACGGGATCCCGCGGCGCAGCATCCGCCGGCGCGCGTAGCCGGCGCGCAGGTCGGCGAGGCGCAGCTCGAGGATCACGGCGACCTCGGCCTCGGCCGGCAGCCAGTCGTTGCCGGGCTCGATCAGGCCCACGAACGGTTAGACGGCGTAGTTGGTGGCGATGGTCGGCGTCGGCTGCAGCGCGCCGATCAGCTCGACGCGTCCGGGCTCCAGGCCGATCTCCTCGTGGGCCTCGCGTAGGGCGGTCGCGCAGAGGTCGCCGTCGTCGGGCTCCTCGCGGCCGCCCGGGAACGAGATCTCGCCGGGATGGCGGCGCAGGTCCTCGCGGCGGCGGGTCAGGACGACCGACGGCGCGCCGGCGCCGTCCAGGAACAGCGGGACGAGCACGGCCGCGTCGGTGCGGCCGTGGACGTCGAGGGCGGCCGCCGCGCTGGGGTCGAGCAGGACGCCGTCGAGGAGGGCGCGCAGCCGCGCCCGCGACTCAACGGGCGAGGGAGACGCGCTCGACCCGCTCGTCGAACATGACCTCGCCCTCCAGCGTGCGGTGGATCGGGCACTTGGCCGCGATCACGCGCAGGCGCTCGACCTGCTCGGCGGACATCGAGTCCGGGAACCGCATCACGAGGTTGAAGCGCGTGGGGCAGCCGCGCTCGGCGGGCGTGTAGTCGCAGCTGACCTCGACGTCGCCGACGTCCCAGCCCTTGCGCTGGGCGTACATCTCCATCGTGATGGCCGTGCAGGCCGCCAGCGCGGCCGCGAGCATCTCCTGTGGACTGGGGCCCGTGTCCTCGCCGCCCTTGTCCGCGGGTTCGTCGATCGAGAGGTGGAAGTCGCGGATCCGGATGTCCTGGCGGAGGTTGCCGGCGCGGGTGGCGGTGGCCTTCATGGCGTCGATGATGGCAAACGGGGTTAGGCGAGCGGGTTGAACATCAGCCCGGTCGGCACCTTGGGGTAGAAGAACGTGGACTTGGGCGGCATGTTGACGCCTGCGGCGGCGATCTCCTGGACCTGGCGGACAGGGCTTCCCCGCAGGAAGAACGCGCAGTCGTAGTCCTTGGACTCGACGAGCTGGAGCGCCTCGGCGTCGGTGCGGGAGTAGCCGAGGCCGTTGAGGTGCGCGACGTCGTCCTCCGTCATCCCCATGACACCCTTGAAGATCAGCGCCTCCAGGACGGCGGTGTCGAGGTGGCGGTAGGGCGCGGGGTGGTCGGCGAGCGCGGCGTCGGCGTCAGCCTGGTCCTTGAGCACGAGGCGGTAGGGCTGCTGGTGGAACGCGTCGATGTACCCCATGGTGAGCGGGGTCGACGCGGTCGGGTCGTCGGGCGGGCGCAGCTCCGACTTCTCGATCGGGGTGACGTCGAAGTGCTCGCGCAGGTAGCGGCCGAGCTGCTGCTGGACGTCGGGGTCCTTGACGTTGCTGAGCAGGCGGTGTGTGGGGAAGATCGTCAGGCCCGGGTCCTGCAGGGCGACGAGGCACATCAGGACGTAGCGGTGATCACCCTCGCCGCCGATCTCGTCGGCGTAGACGCGCGCGGTCTCGTAGCGGTGGTGGCCGTCGGCGATGAGGAGCTCGGTGTCGCCGAGCGCCATCTTGACGCGAGCGATCGTCGCGCCGTCGGTGATGCGCCAGAGCAGGTTGAGCGTGTCGTCGGCGTCGGTCGCCTGGCCCCACGGGTCGGTGCCGTCGATGTGGGCCGCGACCGCGCGCCAGGCCGCGTTCTCCGGGTCGTCGTAGAGCGAGAAGATCGGCGAGAGGTTCGTCTTCGTCGCGCGCGTGAGCCGCAGGCGGTCCTCCTTGGGGCCGGGATGCGTGCGCTCGTGCGGGCGGATGCGGCCGGGGCCGTAGTCCTCGACGCGGACGCGCGCGAAGATCCCGCGGCGGGTCAGCTGGCGGCCGTCGGGGCCGGTGTAGTCCTGGCGGAGCGCCCAGATCGACGGCTGGTCGTCGCGGACGACCGCGCCCTGGCGCTTCCACAGGTCGAGCAGGCGCGCGGCCTCCTCGTAGGCGTCGCCGCCGAGCGGCGCCTCGGGCAGGTCGATGTTGACGACGTTGTGCGCTGAGCGGGCGGCGAGGGCCGCGCGCTGCTGGGGGTCGATGACGTCGTACGGCGGGGCGATCACCGACTGCAGCGAGCCGACGACGCCGAGGTCGTAGTGGAGGGCGCGGAAGGCTTGGACGTCGGCCATAGGCCGACGAATCTACCGCCGTGCGCGCCTCGCGAGGGCTAGCTCCGGTGGCCGAACTCGTTCACGTACGTGCCGCCGGGGCCGCCGTTGGGCGAGCCGAGCGCGAAGCCGATCCCGATCTCGCGGAAGCCGCCGTCCAGGATGTTGCGGCGGTGGCCGGGGGAGTGCATCCACGCGTCGACGATCCGGGCGGGCGTGGCGATCGAGCCGGAGCCCCAGGCGAGGTTCTCGCCGAGCGACCAGGCGCGGGTGTGGCGGAGGTAGTTGGTGCGCTTGATGCGCTGGGTCATCGTCGAGCCGCCGGGCGAGACGTGGGCGAAGAAGTGCTGGGCGACCATCAGGTGGGCGTACTTGGTGGCCGCGTTGCCGAGCGAGCGCTGGGGGTGGAGGCGGCGCAGGCCGTGGTGGGTGCGCTCGCGGTTGAGGAGGCAGAGGGTCGCGCGGCGGATCTGGGGGGTGTTGGCGGCGGAGGGCGTGAGGTTGGCGCCGGGGCAGGGGGTGGCCGCCGTCGCCGTTGCGGTCGCGGTCGCGGTCGCGAGGAGGCAGGCGGTCGCGATCGCGGGCAGGAGGAGGCGGAGTCGGCGCATGGCGGTTCTGGCTCGGACGACGAGTCGGAGAAGGGCGGAGAGCCCGGCGGGGGAGCGGGAACACGCCGCGGGCCTCGATCCTTTCCTCGGCGGGCGAGCACACCGCATGGGCACGTCCGGGCCAGCGGTGGACGTTCGTCCTACTCACCGTCCGGGCTCAGACGCGATCTTCGCGCCAGGGCTCCCACGATCGGGGGAAGGAGCCGTCGAACAGGCACCTTTGGGCGCCTGGGTACACTCGGCGCCCTGACGGGACGTGGCGCAGCCTGGTAGCGCACCTGCTTTGGGAGCAGGGGGTCGCCGGTTCGAATCCGGCCGTCCCGACTCCGGAGGCATCGTCCACCGCTCAGCCGAGTCCGTAGGCGGTGCGCATGCTGCGGGCGGTGGCCGCCGCCCCGAGCCGATCTGGGAGGCCGAGGATCTCCTCGGTGGTTCGCAGGAGCGAGTAGTGGTTGAACGGGGTGGCGCTGCGGGTCCCGGGTCGGGTCCCTGCCGACATGACGATCGTCGGGATGTGCTGGTCGCTGGCTCCGTCGTCCTCGTCCCAGGTGATGAAGATCGCCATCGAGCCCGAGCGGTACGCCGCGCTGCGCAGGACGGACGGGAGCCAGCCCGCGATCCAGCGGTCGCCCGCGCGCACCGGGCATGAGTGCATGTCGTCGCAGAGGTTCGGCGTGACGAACGTGAAGCGCGCCGAGAGCGCCGGGAGGCCGCGGAGCGGCAGGTCCTGCCTCGCGCACGCGCGGCGGACCGCGATGTAGTAGGTCGCGGGGTTGTGGCGGACCGCGTAGCTGCCGGCATCGGCGAGGGCGCAGGCGCGCGGCATGGACTCCTGCAGCGCGCGCCAGTGGCCGCCGAGCTGGGAGAAGATGCTCGGCACGGTCAGCCGGTGCGCCGACGGATCGTCGTCGTCGCCGATGCCCTGGGTGGCCCCGGACGTCATCGCGATGTAGTTGGGCAGGCTCGGATGCGCCTCGGCGGTGAAGTTGGTCGCCAGTCCGCAGGAGGCCGCGACGTGGTTGAGGTACGGCGCATGCGCCGAGCCGATGATGTCCGAGTACGAGTGGTTCTCCAGGACGATCCACGCGACGCGCCGGACAGGGTGCGCTCGCTGCCCGCACGGGTGCGAGACCGCGGCCGCGTCGGACGGCTCCGGGCGGCTGGTCGCAGCGGAGGACGGGCCGGGCCCACCCGTGCCGCCGCAGCCGGCCAGCACCGCCACCGTCGCGACCACGGCGCAGGCGAGCGCCGGCCACATGTCACTTTTTCGCGCTTTCTGCATTTCTCTGAGATGAACGTGCCGAACCCCGGCGTGTTGACATTTTCCCCCGGTGACGTGCGCATGTTGCGTAAAGTAACAACTCACAACGCGAACGAGGACGGTCGCGAGGTCGGAGCGCTTGCACGTCAGGCGGACGTTTCGATCAGGGATTTTGGGGAGTGTCACGGATGGGTAGTCGCATTATTGACGTGCCGATTAAAGGGCCGCTCGTACCTGACGACGACCTGTCGAACGGCGTAGCGTCAATGACAAGAGCGCCGGGAATCGGCGGGGCGCTGGGCAGCCTTGGTTCAGCGCTTCCCAGAGCGCTTCTGACGGTCGGCGTCGTGTTGGTGCTGGCCGGGGCTCTCGCCGTGACCGCCGCGCCTCCGGCCGACGCGGCCAGGCCCGCGGCGGAGGCCTCGCCCACGGATCCCGAGCCGGCCGCCGGGGCGACCGTGGACGACGGCACCGACCCGAACACGCCGGACGGCGACCCCGAGGCGTCGGACTTCGAGCCCGCGGCCGCCGCAGCCGCCTCACCTCCTGCCGCCGAGCCGAGCCCCACCGCCGAGCCGAGCGGCACCGCCCACCCCACCGCCACCGCCACCGCCACCGCCGCCCCCGCCGCGACGACCACGGTCGCGTCGACGTCGACGTCGACGTCGACCGGCCGGACCGAGACCCACCCGCCCGCCCAGTCGTCGACCGCCGTCGACCGAACACCCGCCGACGACACGACCGCCGCGGAGGCCGCACCGGCGCCAACTGTCGTCGTCGCCTCGACGCACACGGACGGAGCGACATCCGCTGTCGCGACCAGCCCCACCGCCGCCGTCGACCCCACGCCGACGACAGCCGCCGAGCCGGCTCCGACGCAGAACGTCGAGCCGACGTCCACGGTGCACCCCAGCATCCGCGCCACCGCGGCGGCCGCACCGGTCCCTTCCGCGCCGGCGAGATCCTCGACGTCGGCAAGCTCTCCGAACTGCGCGCGCAGTGCCACGGCCGGCCTTCGGCCCGTCGAACCTCCGCGCGGCCTGGGCTTCATGGCCGTTCCCGGCTCCGGCCGGGCCCGGGCGGACGTCGCCTTCGCCGTCAGGACCAGGCCTGACCGGGTCGGCGACTCGGGCACGCCGAGCGCGGCACGACACCACGGCGGCATCCGGCCCGATGAGCCGTCCCCCCTTCCTGGCAGCGCCTCCGCCGCCGGCGCCGGCGGCGCCGCCCCCGGCGGCGTCTCGTCGGGACTGTGGTGCGCCGTCCTCGTGGGCGGTCTGGCGTTGACCTATCACGAGCTCCGCTGGCGTCACCCCCGATCGGTCCAGATGGGTCCGGTCGCCGTCGTCGCCGCCCTGCAGCGGCCTGGTTAGCCCCTTCCGGGGGTCTCCGTGTACCGGTGCCCGGTGCGGCTGTACGCGCCCGGGCTGTCCAGCGCTGTCCAGAAGGAAAGAGCACATGACCACCACAGACCGCCTGCGGTCCCCGTCGCGGCTTCCGCACGGCCGCCGCTTGATCGGCCACGTCATCGTCGGCGCCGACTCGCGCTCCGGCGAGGGCGAACGCTCGTCAGCCGCCATCGAGGCGACGTGCGAGCGCCTCAACTGGAACCTCCTCGAGATCGTCTGCGACCGCGAGAGCCGCAGGATCCGCACACGCCCGGGATTGAGCTATGCGCTTGGGCGCATCGCTGACGGGCACGCCGACGGCCTCGTCGTCAGCGACCTGCAGCGCCTCAGCCGCTCGATCGTCGACCTCGGTGTGCTGCTGGCGTGGTTCCGAGACGCCCAGGCGACGCTGATCGCGCTCGACTTGGACGTCGACACGTCCACTCCCGGGGGTGACCAGGTGGCATCCACCCTGATCGCCCTCAGCATGCACGAGCACCAGCTGATCGCCAACCGGACGCGGATCGGACTCGCTGAGGTGCGCGGCAACGGTCGCGTCAACCCCCGACCGGCAGTCAGCGACCGCCCCGACTTGTTGGAGCGCATCGCGAAGATGCGCGACGCGAAGATGACCCTTCAGGCGATCGCCGATCAGCTCAACGCCGAGAACGTGCCGACCGCGCGCGGCGGGGCGCTATGGCGGCCGTCGAGCATCCAGGCGGCCCTCGGGTACCGGCGCCCTGAGCCGCGCGACCTCCTGCCTGCGCCGAAGCGTGGCAGTACCGGCACCGCCCAGTGACAGTTCATGAAAACCAAAAGTGCACACCGCAATGCCGGAAACCGACATACGCAGAGGGTATGCAGCGTAGTCCGTGCGGCCCTTTACCGTCGGTGCGAGCGGTGTTTACAGTCGAGCCGATGGCCACCGTGTCCCTTTCCGACAAGGCGTACGACCGTAACGCTCTTCTGACTGTTCCGAAGGTGCCAGCGCGACCGCTCATGGGCGTCCGAGTCAGCGTGGTGATCCCGACGCTGAACGAGGAAGAGAACCTGCCCTACGTCTTCGCGCGCCTCCCCGAGGGGCTCCACGAGGTGATCGTCGTCGACGGCCGGTCGACGGACCGGACCGTCGCCGTGGCACGGCAGCTGCGGCCCGACGCACGGCTCGTGATGCAGACCGGACGGGGCAAGGGCAACGCGCTCGCGGCCGGCTTCCGCGCCTGCACCGGCGACGTCATCGTGACGCTCGACGCCGACGGGTCGACCGACGCCAAGGAGATCCCGCGGTTCGTCGCGGCGCTCTGCCACGGCGCCGACTTCGTCAAGGGATCGCGCTTTGCGCAGGGCGGATCGAGCTCGGACATCACCCACGTTCGCAGGCTGGGCAACCGAGCGCTCAGCGCGCTGGTCAACGCGCTCTACGGAACGAGCTACACCGACCTGTGCTACGGCTACAACGCCTTCTGGGCCCGTTGCCTTCCCTACATGCGCGTGGACTGCGACGGCTTCGAGGTCGAGACCCTCATCAACGTTCGCATCGCCAAGGCCGGACTCGTGGTCCACGAGGTTCCGAGCTACGAGCGAAACCGCATCTACGGCGTGAGCAACCTGAGCGCGGTGCGCGACGGCAGCCGCGTGTTGCGGACGATCGCGCTGGAGCGGACCTCGGCCACGTCGCGGCGGATGTGGCGCGCTCGTGTCCGGCGGACGCTGTCGGCCCGGTGAAGATCGCGCTGATCACCGTGCGGTACGCGTCGCACGCCGGCGCGCTCGACCGCCATGTCCGTGAGCTGGCGCGCGGCCTGAGCCGCCGCGGAGAAGCGGTGGAGGTCATTGTCCAGGAGTGCGAGCGTCGCGGGCGTCGCGAGCCCGAGCTCGACGGGGGCGTCGTCCGGCGATTCCCGTTGTCGGACCACCACGCCCGCTTCACGGTGACGCCCGCGCTGTCGGATCACCTGCGTCGCACGGCGAGCTCGTTCGACGTCGTTCACGTGCACGGTGCGCACCTGCGGCTCGCCGTAGCCGCCGTACGCGCCCACCCTCGCCGGGTGGTCTTCTCGCCGCTGGTGCCGACGGCGCGGTTGCTGTCCTGGCCCCACGGTCGCGCAGCTCGCGGGGTGGTCGGCTGCGCGGCGCAGACGATCTGCACCTCCGAGGCGGATGCCGACCTCCTGCGCCGTGCGGCTCCTGAGGCGGCGGATCGCGTGGTGGTCGTGCCGCAAGGCGTCGACGCCGCTGCGATCCAGGCGGCGGCGCCGTTCTCGACGCAGAGCACCGTCGTGCTGATCGTGGGCCGGCTCGAGCGGCGCAAGCGCGTCGAACGCGCCATCGCCGCCATGGCCAGCCTGAGCCCCGCGTTCGAGCTCGTCGTCGTCGGCGGGGGGCCGGCGGGTCCGCGGCTGATGGGACACGCGGTCGACCTCCAGGTCTTCTCGCGTGTGAGCTTCACCGGACCGATCTCCGACGCCGACCTTCATCGCTGGCTCAGCACCGCACACGTCGTGGCCTGCCTCTCAGAGCAGGAGGCCTTCGGCCTCGCGATGCTCGAGGGCATCGCGGCCGATGCGCCGGTGGTCGTCTCGGACATCCCGCCTCACCGCGAGGCCGGCGGCTACGTGGGAGACCTCGGGGTCGGCTTCGTGTCGCCGGAGGGGTCGCCGTTCGAGGTCGCCGACGCGATCAGCGACGCCGTCACCTTCCCGGCCCCGGTGCTGGTGCGACCGCTTCCCTCCTGGGCCGACGTCGTCGACAGGACGCTGGCCGTCTACCAGGAGGTCCTGGGCCGGCCGCCAGCCGACGCGACCCGCGCCGGCGGACGGGGACGGTGGCGACCGCTGGTGCGCCATGGTCGCCGGGACGTCGCGGTCGAGGGCTGATCGTGGGTGTGGCGACCCCGGTGAGGTCGGCGCCCGCGCGACGGTCGGCGGGGCGCGCGTCGAGCGCCCCGCCGCGCGCGGCAACCCGTCCGGATCGAACCCTCGTGGCCATCGCGGCGGCGACGTGCGTGGTCGCGCCGGCAGCCGTCGCGCTCGGCCCGCCGGGCGAGCTGCGACTGCTCGCCGTGCTGGCGTTCCTCTGCCTCGCGCCCGGAGTCGCCCTCGTCACGATGCTTGGCAACGGCGCCACGACCGCCGAGTCAGGACTGATCGTCGGCGCCGGCCTCGGGGTGAGCGCCGTCATCGCCCAGACGATGGTGTGGCTCGGCGCCTGGTCGCCGGAGCCCTTCCTGCACGTCCTGGCGGCGGTGTGCGTGGTCCCGTTGCTCGCGCGCCTTCTGGAGCCGGTCGCCCCTCGTGCCCAGGAGCGCGGCGACCGCCGCTTCACCCGCTCACCCGTGGGCGCGCACGCGGCCGTGCTGACGGCGGCGGCCCTCGCGTGGGGGCTTTCGCTGCGTGGGGCGGACCTGAGCCGCATGGGCGGTCTCGGGCTGCTCGACGCCCTGCCCGCCGCATACTTCGTCGCCTTCGGGCTGTTGCTCGTGGGCTTCACGGCGGCCCTCAGCCGCCGCGTGCTGTCGAACCGGCTGCTGTGGCTGTATGCCGTCGCGCTGATCCTCGTGGTGCACGGGACCACGGCGCTGCTTTACGACGAGCCGCGGTACACGTGGACCTACAAGCATCTGGGCGTCATCGCGCAGATCGCCCAAGCCGGCGCCGTCGACCGCAGCGTCGACATCTACAACAACTGGCCGGGGTTCTTCGCGCTCGTCGCCTGGCTCAGCGCCGTGAGCGGGGTCAGCGCGATCAGCTTCGCCGCGTGGGCGCAGGTGTTCTTCAACCTGGTGAACATCGCGGCGCTCCGGTTCGCCCTGCGCGGCCTCACGAACGACGAGCGGCTGATCTGGACCGCGACGCTGCTCTTCCTGCTGGGCAACTGGCTCGGCCAGGACTACCTGGCGCCCCAGGCGTTCGCGTTCGCGCTGTCGCTCGTCGTCGTCGGGCTCTGCCTCCGATGCTCCCCTCCGCCCGGTCCCGCGCGGTCTGGAGCTGCTCGCCGGTGGACGGGCGTCCTCGAGGGCCTTCGCACCCGCGTCCAGCGCCGCCCGGCGGCGGAGGAGACGCGCGGCAGCCCGGTTCCGCTCTCACCGGTGGGGGCCGTCCTCGTCGGTGGCCTGTGCTACCTGGCCGTGCTCGTCAGCCATCAGCTGACGCCCGTGGTCCTCCTCGTCGGCGTCGTCGGGCTGGCGCTCATCGCCCGCCGGGTCCCGCTCTGGATCCCGGTCGCGATGGGTATCGCCGAGGTGTGGTGGCTGTGGCTCGCGTGGCCCTACGTGTCGGCGCACTACACCCTCTTCGACCCATCCCCGTCGTCGAGCGCCGCGCCCGCCGGCTACGAGATCGGAGATGGGCTGCCGGGGCTGGACCTCGTCGCCTATGCCGTTCGCGCCGAGATCCTGATCCTCGTCCTCCTGGCCGCCGCCGGATTCGCCCGCCGGCTCCGGCGGGGTCACTGGGACCTGGTCCCGATGATCCTGATCGGCGCCCCGCTCCTGGTGGTCGGGCTGCAGTCCTACACCGGCGAGGGACGCTATCGCGCCTACCTGTTCGCGCTGCCGTGGCTCTGCTTCTTCGCCGCGGCCGCACTCTCGCCGACGCGGGCACGGCTGCCGATGCTGACGCATCGAGCCCGGCTGAGACTGGCCACCTTCTTCCTGGGCACCTGCCTGCTCTTCGCGTACTTCGGGCTCGAGCTCGTCAACCGCGTCGACCCCGATGACGTCGCCTCTGCCACGTGGTTCGAGCGGCACGCGCCGAGCGGCTCGGTGCTCGCCGGCGTGATCGGGAGCTTCCCGAACCGGCTCACCGCCCGGTATGCGGCCGTTTACGACCCGGCCTACCCCGGCGCTCCCGACATCACCGACCACGTGACGTACGGTCGCGGCAGGTTCAGCGCCGCGGACCTTCCGCGGATCGAGGACACCCTCCGCAGCTACGGCGCACGCCACACCTTCGTGACGTTGGGCGCCGGCCAGGAGCAGTACGCGCGCCTGTACGGGCTGCTCCCCGACGGATCGCTGCAGAGCCTCGAGCGCGTGCTGCGCGCGTCGCCGTCCTTCCACCTCGTCTACCGGCGCGGGCCGTCCTCGATCTTCGCGTACGAACCCCGCGGCGGCGCCCGACCGAAGGCGATCCCATGAGCGACGTCATCCCCGTGCTCCTCTACCACTCCGTCAACGACCACGCGGAGCGACGCGACCGGCCCTACTCCGTGTCGCGGGCGTGCTTCGCTGAGCATGCCGAAGCGGTCAGCGCCTCCGGGCGGGTGGCCGTCCGGGTGAGCGAGCTGGCGGCGGCGCTGCGGTCGGAACGACCCCTGCCGGAGCGGCCCGTCGCCGTGACGTTCGACGACGGCTTCGCCGACAACTACCACGCCGTCGCGGCGCTCCTACGGCACGACCTGTCGTCGACGGTCTACGTCACGACGGGCGCGGTGGGGACACGCGACCGGCTGTCGGCCGCGGACGTCGCGGAGCTTGCGCGATCGCCGCACGTGGAGGTCGGCGCACACGGTGTCCGGCACCGCTACCTCGACGAGCTGGACGACCAAGAGCTGACCGAGGAGGTTCGCGGCAGCAAGGCCGCGCTGGAGGACCTCACCCAGGCCGGCGTCGCCTCGTTCGCCTACCCGCACGGTGCCTATGACATACGCGCGCGCGAAGCGGTGATCCGAGCCGGCTACTCGTCCGCCGCCGCCGTCAAGAACGCCGTCTCGCACGCCGGCGACGACCCGTTCGCCATCGCTCGCTGGACCGTGACGCATGGCACGCCGGCGTCGCGGATCGCCCAGGTCCTGGAAGGGGAGGGCGTCCCGACGGCATGGCGGGGCGAGCGTCTGCGCACGCGCGCCTATCGAACGGCGCGCCGTCAGCGGCGGCGCTTGGCGACGAGGCGGGGTCGAGGGACATGAGCCAGAGGCTGTCGGTCGCCGTCGTGGTCTGCACCGCGTCCGCCGCGCGCGAGGCGCAGCTGCGGGCGTGCGTGCGATCGCTCACCACCGGCACCCGCGTGCCCGATGAGATCCTCGTCGTCGTCGACCAGAATCCCGACCTGCTCGCGCAGCTCGCTCGGTGGCTGCCGCCGACCGGGACGTTGCTGCGCACGGAGCGTCAGGGCAACTCGGAGGCCAGGAACGTCGGCATCCGCGCCGCGACCTCGGATGTGGTCGCGTTCATCGACGACGACGCTAAGGCCGAGCCCGGCTGGCTGGATGCGCTCACCGGGCCGTTCGAGGCATCGGACCGGCTGCTCGGGGCCGGAGGCGCGGTCGTGCCCGAGTGGGGGACCGACCGTCGCTGGCTGCCCGACGAGCTCCTGTGGGTGGTCGGCTGCACCTACGGCGGCCACCGTGAGGATCCGGGTCCGATCCGCAACCCGATCGGCTGCAACATGGCGTTCCGGCGTGGGCAGCTGGCCGCCGTCGGCGGTTTCGCGGCAGACTTCGGCAAGCGGGGCAACGCGCTGGTGATCTGCGACGAGACCGAGGTCGCTCTTCGTCTCGGCCGGAGCTATGGGCAGGGGCGGATCCGCTACGTCCCCGCTGCGCGCGTGCACCACTTTGTGCCCGCTGCTCGCGTCGGATGGAAGCCGCTCGTCCTGCGCTGCGTGAGCGAAGGGCTCTCCAAGGGCCGGCTGCACCGCCTGTATCGCGGCGCGGCCCTCAGTGCTGAGCGCGGCTACTTGCGCCGTGTTCTCGTGCATGCCGTGCCGCACCTGGTGGTCCACGGCGTCCTGCGGCGTGACCGCCGGTCCGTGCTGGGCGGCGCCGCGATCGTGGTGTCGGTTCTGGTCACGGCGGTCGCCTTCGTCGCCGGCATCGCCACCGCGATCAGGGCCGAGGCCGGCCTCGGCCGCGACGGTGGCACCCGCCGCCGGCGCCGGGGGGTCAGGTGACATGGCCGAGCTGCGCGCCTTCGCGACGGGGCCGCCACGCGCGAGCGTGGTCGTCGCCACGCGCGATCGGCCCGCGAGCCTGTCGCGCTGCCTCGACTCGCTCACGGCCCTCGACTACCCGGACTACGAGGTCGTGGTGGTCGACAACGCCCCCACGACGAGCGCGACCGGGCGGCTCGTCGCCACGCGCTACCCCTCCGAGGTGCGGTGCGTCCTGGAGGCCCAGCCCGGGTTGGCGGCAGCCCACAACCGGGGCCTGGCGGTCGCCCGTGGCGAGATCGTGGCGTTCACCGATGACGACGTCGTGGTCGACCGCCGCTGGCTCCTCGAGCTCGCCACCGCGTTCGAGTGGGCGGCGGACATCGCGTGCGTGACGGGGATGATCATCGCGGCCGAGCTGGAGACGCCGGCGCAGGTCTGGACCGAGGCGCGGTGGGGATACGGCAAGGGTCCCGTCCCCCGGGTGTTCCGGAGCTCGGACCGGCACCGTCCGGGGTCGCTGTTCCCGTTCGCCGCGGGCCGGTTCGGGTCGGGGGCCAACATGGCGTTCCGCACGCGGGCGCTGCGAGAGCTCGGAGGCTTCGATCCCGCGCTGGGGACCGGGACCCCGTCCCGCGGCGGCGACGACCTCGCCGCCTTCTTCTCCGTCATCGTCGCCGGGTACGCGCTCGCCTACGCGCCCGGAGCGATCGTGCGTCATTGGCACCGTCGCGACTATCGCTCCCTGCGCCGTCAGGCCTACGGCTATGGCGTCGGGCTCACGGCCTACCTGACGAAGACGGTGGCCGACGACCCTCGCCGCCTCGCCGGCTTGGCGGCCGGTGCGCCGGCCGGGCTGGTGCACCTGCTGAGCCGGAGCTCCGCCAAGAACGCCGGTACGCCGTCGGACTATCCCGGCGAGCTGAGGCGGTTGGAGCTGCTGGGGATGCTCGCTGGGCCGCCGAGCTATCTGCGGGTGCGCCGAGCGTCGCGGATCGCGGCGGGGAGCCGATGATCGCCGCTCCCACTGTCGCGACGGGCGCGCGGGACCGCTGGGGCGCGCTCGCGCTCAACGACCTCCGCGACGACCTGCCGGCCCTCGCCTCCCGGCTTGCTCGTGAGGTGGAGCGGGGAGCGTGGCTCGACGCGTACCTGCTCGCCGCCGGGCTCAACCAGGTCGTCGACGACCACCTCCGGCCTGAGATCTATCCCCTCGACCAGGCGGTCGAGTACCTCGCCACGCGACCGAGGCCCTCCAGTCGGCTCATCGGTCAAGTGCTCTCCGCGCTGGCCACGGCCGGTCGCGCGGTCGGGCCGCGACGCCCGAGCGGCGCGCGCGTCACGCGCTGGCGGCAGGAGGTGGCCGCGATCGTCGATGCGCTGGCCGACGCGGTGGCCCGCCGCTCCTCACCCGTCGGTGAGGCATACCCGGATCTGCTCGCGGCGTGCCGCGCTCTCGTGCGCGGAGTGGAGGAGCTGCCGCGCGCTCTGCGCCGTGAAGTGATCCGGCCTCCTGCGTGCTTCAGCAGCTTCGACCAGCAGCCTGCCGACGTGCTGCGGCTGGTGTGTGAGTTCGGCGAGCGCTCGCCGCGGCGGCGGCCGCTGCTCGTGGTGGGAGTTCGCACCTCGGGCAGCTATCTGGCGCCGCTCTGCCGGGCGTTCTTGCGTGCAGACGGATGGGAGCAGGTCCAGGTGCTCACGGTCCGGCCGGAGTGCGGGCTGACGAGGAGCGATCGGGCGCTCGTGCGGTCGGTGGTGCGCCGGGGCGGATCTGCTCTCATCACCGACGACCCGCCGGTCACGGGGGCCTCGCTCGCACGCGTTGCCGCCCAGCTCGAGGCGGCCGGCGCGCCGAGCGAGTCGATCGTGCTCCTGTTCCAGCTGTTCGGCGCCGAGCGGCCTCGGGCCCTCGACCGCTACCGCTCGGTCGTCCTGCCGTCGCCGGACTGGGCGATCGACGCCAGGTTCGCACCCGTCGGCGTCAAGCGCGACCTGGCGACGCTCCTGGGGCCAGAGGCGGACGTCCTCGCGGTCGAGCCGCTGCCGCTTCCCGCTCCGCGCAGCGCCCGTTCGCACCGCCGTGCGCTCTTCCGCGTCTCCCTCCGCGAGAGCCCCGGGGCGCGTCGCATCGAGGAGCACGTGCTCGTCGAGGGAATCGGGCTCGGATGGCTCGGCGCGAGGAGGCTCGCCGCGGCTCACGCCGTCCCGGGGTTCCGTCCGAGGCTGTTCGGCGTCCGCGACGGCGTCGTCTACCGGGAGTGGCTCGCTCCCGAGCAAAAGGTCAAGATCGACGACGACGCGCAGCTCGTCGCGGCGGCCGTCGCCGCCTACGCGTCAGAGCGCCGCCGCACGCTGCCGGTCGCGGACGACATCAGCCTCCGCCTCGCCGGCCAGAGGCCGGTCTGGGACGTCGTCAGCGTGATCACCAGTCGCGCCTTCGGGCGGGCATGGCCACTCGCCAAGGTGGCGCTCGTCGACCGGGTGGTGAAGCGGCTCCTGCGCGTGGATCAGCCCTCGGTCGTCGACGGGCAGACCGATCTCAGGTACTGGTTCTTTCGCGACTCGGCCAAGCGCTCGCTGGTGAAGGTGCAGCCGCTCGGAGGGGCAGCCTCCAACCTCGGCCTGAGCTGCTTCGACGCTGCCTTCGACCTGGCCGGCGCCACCGCGCGCGTCGCGCAACCGGGCTTCGCCCGCGACGTGCGCCAGGCGTACGCCGAGCTCGGGAACCCGCGGGTGGACGAGGAACGCTGGCTGCTCTACGAGCTGGCACACCTCTGGGGCAGGCAGCGCACGCACCCCGAGGAGGAGACGGAGCTCCGTCGTCCATGTGCCCGCGCGCTGCAGCGGTACTTCGCGGCGGTCTACCTGCACGACGTCCAGGCGAGATCCTCGGGGCCGCTGTGCGCCCTCGACGTCGACGGCGTCCTGGAGACCGAGCACCTCGGCTTTCCGGCGCTGACGCCCGCGTCGGCGCGGGCGCTCCGCGCGCTCATGCTGCACGGATACCGGCCGCTGCTCGCGACCGGGCGGAGCCTCGGCGAGGTCGAGGAGCGCTGCCGCGCCTACGGGCTTCCGGGCGGAGTCGCCGAGTACGGCGCCGTGACCTATGTGGCCGGCGACCGTCGCGCCCGCGGGCTGCTGCCCGGGAGCGCGGCCGCCGCCCTGGCACGGCTACGCCGGGTGCTCAGCGAGACCGACGGCGTGCACCTCGACGACGACCACCGGTATGGGGTTCGCGCCTACGCGCTGGATGGACGCGGTGCTCGGCGCGGTCTCCGGGCCGCGACGGTGGACGCCTGCCTGTCCCGGTCGGGGGCCGACGGCATCGCCCCGATCCTCGGGGAGGGTCAGACGGACTTCATGGCCCGAGACGTCGACAAGGCGGTCGGGTTGCGGGCGCTCGTCGGCGACCTGGGCCCGGGGAGCCCCAGCGGCGCCGCGCGACCGTTCGCGCTCGCCGTGGGCGACACGGAGTCGGACGTTCCCCTCGCTGCCCTCGCGGCGCTGGCGTGCGCCCCTGCCCACGCGCCGGCTGCCCTGCGGCTGGCCGGCTATCGGCCCATGACGATGCGCTACCAGGCGGGCTTGGCCCAGGCGGTCGGCCTGCTCCTCGGCCATCCGCCGGGAACGTGCCCGATCTGCCGGCCGCCGGCGATGACCCCTGAGCGCCGTCTCCTGCACGCGCTGCTGGCGGCCCAGGAGAACGGAGCTCGGAGCATGGCGGTGCAGGCCGTGAAGCTGGCGCTGGGGGCAGGATGAGCGCTCCGCTCGCAGCCGCCGCGCCGCAGGCGGCGCGCCGTCGCTCCGCGCTGCGCGCGCACCTGCGCAACCCGCTGTACGGCCCCGGGTACGCGCTCGTGACGAACAACGCCCTGACGTCGATCTTCGGCGTCGTGTACTGGCTCGTCGCGGCGCGGCGCTACGCCCCTCATGTCCTCGGCGTGAACGCGGCCGCGATCTCGGCGATGATGTTCCTCGCCGGCGTGTCGCAGCTCAATTTGATGAGCGCACTCGCGCGCTTTGTCCCGGTGAGCGGCGGCAAGAGCACCCGGCTCGTGCTCGGGTCCTATCTGGCCGCCGTCGGCGTGGCGGCCGTCATCGCCCTCGGCTTCGTCCTCGGGGTCGAGGTCTGGGCGCCGGCGCTTGACTTCCTCGGCTCGAGCACCGGGTTCGCGTTCTGGTTCATCGCGGCCACGATGGCGTGGTGCGTGTTCACCCTGCAGGACAGCGTCCTCCTGGCGCTGAGGGCGGCCGTCGTCGTCCCGATCGAGAACCTCGTCTTCGGGCTCGTCAAGATCGCCCTGCTCGTCGCGCTCGTCGAGGTGTCGCCGCGGTACGGGATCTTCGCCTCCTGGACCCTCGCCCTCACGGCGTCGCTCATCCCGGTGAACCTCCTCATCTTCAGGCGCCTGCTGCCCCGGCACGTCCGCTCTGCCGACGAGCGGCTGCAGCCGCCGACGCGGCACCAGCTGACGACGTTCGTCTCGGCCGACTACGTCGGCGCGCTGTTCTGGCTGGCCGCGACCGCGCTCATGCCGGTGCTGGTCGTGGCGCTGAAGGGCGGGACCGCGAACGCCTACTTCGCGCTCGCGTCGATGATCGCGCTGCCGCTCTACGGCGTCAGCACCAGCACCGGCGTGTCGCTCGTCGTCTCGGCGTCGCGAGACGAGGCGGCTCTCCCTGCGTACGCGCGCCGCGTGCTCGTCCAGACGGCCGCCATCGTGGTCCCGCTCGCGCTCGTCCTGGCGGCGGCCGCTCCTCACGTGCTGCGACTTTTCGGCCCGAGCTACGCCGCGCACAGCGCCACGACGCTCTCCCTGTTCGCCCTCGGCGCCATCCCGAACGTCGTGTGCACGCTGTACGTCAGCGTCTACCGCGTGCAGCGGAGGATGTCGCGGGTGGTCCTGGTCCTCGGGTCCGTCTGCGGCCTGGTGCTGGTGCTCGGAGTCACGCTGCTCCAGGTGTGGGGGATCGCCGGCGTCGGCCTCGCCTGGCTCATCGCCGAGTCGTCGGTTGCCGCGGTCCTGCTCCTCGTCGAGCCGCGGGCGCTTTGGCCGTCCACGTCCGGGCGCTCGTCGATCGCAGTGGCGGAGACGTTGCGCAACGTCGCCGCGGACCTCCGGGTGCTCGCCCTGGTGGTCCAGGTGGGTCACGCCCGCGAGAGCCGGCGGCGGGCACGCGAGGCACGGAGGACGACCGCCGAGGTCCTCGCCCGCCTTCCGCTCGTACGCGACGAGGAGCCGCCGAGGAGCTGGCAGCGGCAGCGCCCGCTGAGCACGGTCTCGGACCTGAGCGTGATCGCGGTGGGCTCCGCGAGGCAGGCGCCACGAGCGGTCGTCAAGCTCCCGGCGACGGAGCTCGCCGTCCAAGGCGTTCGACGTGAACGCGACGTGCTGGCCTCCCTCCGCGCTGACGCGCGACTTCGGGAGTGGTGTGGAGTCCTGCCCATTGTGCTGGCCGAGGGCGAACTCGCCGGACGGCCGTACGTCGTCGAGCGCATGTTGCCCGGCGTGCCGGCCAGCCGGATGGTCACCGGCGACGAGCAGGCACGCCGGGTCCTCACCGCGGCGGCGGCGACGATCCACGAGCTGCATCGCCGCACCGCCGCGCCCGCAGTGATCGACCAGGCCGCGCTCCGGCGCTGGGTCGATGCCCCGGCGCGCATCCTCTGCGATCGGGACCCGCAGGCCGGCCGGGGATCGGTCGCCGTGGCGCTGGACCGGCTCACGGACGAGCTGCACGAGGCGCTCGCCGGGCGCACGGCCCAGCTGAGCTGGGTGCACGGTGACTTCGCGCCGGGCAACATCCTCGTGCGGGCGGACGGCCAGGCCGTCACGGGGATCGTCGACTGGGAGCTCGCCGGGTGCGGCGGCCCGCCTTCGATCGACGTCGTGGCGCTGCTGCTGGCGACGCGAGCGCAGCGCCGGCGCCGGGAGCTCGGGCGCGTGGTGCGTGAGCTCGTCGGCGGGGCGCCGTGGACGGAGTTCGAGCGCGCGCTGCTGGACTCGGGCTGCGCGGAACCGCCCGGTGGGCGACTCGAGTCGCGAACGCTGGTGCTGCTCTGGTGGCTCCAGCACGTGGCCGCCAACCTGACGAAGTCCACCCGCTATGACGGCGGCGGCCTCTGGGCACGCTGGAATGTCCACGTTGTCCTCGACGCGCTGGAGGAGGACCGATGACGGAGCTGCGGCTCGACCGGGTCCGCCCGGACGGTCGCCGAGCGGGTGTCGGCGTGACGAGCCCCGCGCCCCGGGCCGTGTGGGAGCAGGTGCTCGCGTCGGATCCGACCGCGCTCGTCACCCACACGCCCACCTGGCTGGACTTCGTGTGCCGGGCCGGGGACTACGAGGACGCCAGCCGCCTCTACGAGCTTCCGGGCGACCGCCGGCTCGTCCTCCCGATGGTGCGCCGCCGGCACCTCCCCGGCGCGCTCGCCGCCGAGGCGTCGTTCCCGCCGGGCTTCGGCATGGGCGGGGTGCTCGCACCCGGAGGCCTCCAGGCGGGCGATGCGCAGGTCGTCTTCTCCGACCTCGCCCGTCGGGACGTCGTCCGGACGTCGCTGCGACCCAACCCGCTCAACGGTGACGCGCTGGCCGCCGGCCGGCCGCCGGGCGTGGCCATGGTGTCGCTCCTCGCGAACGTCCTCCCGCTGGACGGGGGCTTCGAGCGGGTTTGGAAGGAACGCTTTAAGAGTGAGACACGCACAGCGATTCGCAAGGCGGAGCGGTGCGGGCTCACGGTCGAGCGCGACACCTCGGGCAGGCTCGTCCCGGTGCTCTACGAGCTCTACGAGCGCTCCGTCGACCGCTGGGCCGACCAGTCTCACGAGCCGCGCGCGCTGGCACGCTGGCGCGGGCACCGCGCCGACCCCCGCAGGAAGTTCGAGCTGATGGCGGAGGCGCTGGGCGACGCGTGCCGCGTCTGGGTCGCTTGGAGCGACGGGCGCCCCGCGGCCGCGATCCTCGTGCTGCAGGGGATCAACGCGACGTACTCGCGGGGGATGATGGACAAGGAGCTGGCCGGCCCGCTGCGCGCGAACCACCTGCTTCACCGGCTTGCGATCGAGGAGGCCTGCATGGCCGGCTGCCGGTACTACCACATGGGGGAGTCGGGCTTCTCGGCTTCGCTCATGCAGTTCAAGTCCAGGTTCGGGGCGCGCGCCTGTGCCCACGCGGAGTACCACGTCGAACGGGTGCCGATCACGGCCCTCGACCGGCGCGCCCGCGGCCTGGTCAAGCGGGCGATCGGGTTCCGCGAGAACCGACTTCCCGACCCCGGGGGCCGATGAGCATGGTCTCAGCGCACGATGTGATCAGCCCGGCGCCAAGAGACGTGTGGGAGGCGCTGCTCGCGTCGGACCCGAAGGCGCTGGCCACCCAGACGCCGGCATGGACCGACGTCATGTGCAGGACCGGCGACTACTCAGACGCCAGCCGCATGTACGAGCTTCCCGGAGGCCGGCGGCTGGTGCTTCCCATGGTCCGCCGCCGGCACCTCCCGAGCCCGGTCTCCGGCGACGCGTCGTTCCCGCCCGCGTGGGGCATGGGCGGGATCGTCGCTCGCGGGGGCACCCAGCCCGCCGACGCGGCGGCGGTCTTCGCGGACCTCACCGCCCGGCGCGTGGTCCGGACGTCCCTGCGACCCAACCCGCTGGATGCCGGCGCATGGAACGCGACGCGTCCGCCGGGTGTCGTCGTCGTTCCCCGCCTGGCGCACGTCCTCGCGCTCGAGGGCGGCTTCGATCGCGTCTGGAAGGAGCGCTTCGCCCCGGTGGTCCGGACGAAGGCTCGCAAGGCGGAGCGGTCTGGGATCACGGTGGAGCGCGACACCTCTGGCCGGCTCGTGCCGGTGTTCTACGAGCTCTACGAACGCTCCCTCGAGCGCTGGGCCCACGCGCTACACGAGCCGCGCGCGCTCGCGCGCTGGCGCGGCCATCGCCGCGACCCGCGCCGGAAGTTCGAGCTGATGGCCCAGGCCCTCGGCGACGCGTGCCGCATCTGGGTCGCTTGGAGAGACGCCCGGCCCGCGGCCGCCATCATCGTGCTGCAGGGGACCAACGCCCATTACACGCGCGGCGTCATGGACAAGGAGGTCGCCGGCCCGACGGGAGCCGGCGAGCTCCTCCAGAGGCTGGCGATCGAGGAGGCGTGCGGGGCGGGCTGCGGTCATTACCACATGGGCGAGTCGGGAGGGTCCGCGTCCCTGTCGCACTTCAAGGCCCGGTTCGGGGCGCGCCCGTACGCGTATGCCGAGTTCTCCATCGAACGGCTGCCGGTCACGACGCTCGACCGGCGCGCGCGCGGCGTCGTCAAGCGGGCGATCGGATTCCGCGACGCCCGGACGGTGGCTCAGCCGCGTTGCCAGACGCGCACGTAGTCGACGTCGAACGAGCTCGGGAACGGGGTGGAGGAGTCCGGCGGCCCGGGGTAGTCGCCGCCGACCGCGAGGTTGAGGAGGAGGTACATCGGCTCCCTTGAGATCCGGGAGGCAGCGGCGAAGCGCCAGCG
The DNA here is from genome assembly GCA_036518975.1 of Baekduia sp. Classification (GTDB taxonomy): domain Bacteria; phylum Actinomycetota; class Thermoleophilia; order Solirubrobacterales; family Solirubrobacteraceae; genus Baekduia. Next base: position 7,402 of record DATDMD010000004.1, on the reverse strand, counting down.
CCGGACCCCGTCCACGTACCAGACGATCGCGTCCGGACCCCAGGCGACGGCGAAGGTGTGCCAGCCGGCCGCGAAGTCGGGTCCCGTCCAGTCGGAGCCGGAGTCCACCTTGGTGCCGTTCCGCCCCACGTAGTGGAAGTGCATGCGCTGGACGTTCGTCGACCCGCCGAGGATCTCCATGATGTCGATCTCCGGCCGCGACGCGTAGTCCGCGGGCAGCATCCAGAAGGCGGGCCACAACCCCTCGCCCTTGGGCACCCGGACGCGCGCCTCCGCGAACCCGTACGTGAACGTGAACCCCGGCCGCTGCCCGTCCTCCCGCCCGCCGGTCATGACCATCCCGGAGGTGTAGGCGTAGCGCTTGCCGTCCCAGCCGACCATCGCTCGCCTCCGCGCGGTCAGACGCAGCGCGCCGCGCGTCACCGTGACGCCGGCGGGGTCGTAGACCTCGAGCTCGTGATTCGAGCCGATCGAGCACGTGGTGGTGGCCCACGAGAAGCACGTGTGCCAGACGCGCTTGTTCAGAGAGCCGCCGCCGAACTCGTCGTGGAAGTCCAGCTTCCACGGCTTTCCGGGTGGTAGGGCGGAGGCGGAACTGGAGGGATCGCGCGCCGCGCATCCCGCGAGGCAGATGGCGGAGGCGAACACGACGAGCGCCCCCGCGCAGCAGGCGTTCCGTGCCCTCATCGTCAAAGGCTCCCCCGCGCCGGGGCGGGAGAAACGCCGTCATCCGCAGTCCCGGCGGGCCCGCCGACGGGCTGCCCAAGGCTCTAATCGATTCTCGATTATGCTGCCCGGCATGACCACGCTCACCGGCGCATCGACCTGGACAGCGGCACGAGCGCGGGCTGTCGATCAGATCGCCGGCGACGACGGCGTGGTGGTCGGCGCCGCGGTCGACCACCGGGATTCCCTGTCGGTCGCGCTGCGCCGGCGTGGTCTTCCCGACCCGAGTCCGGAGCAGCTCACCGAGCTCAAGGTGCGCGTCGCGAGGGAGCTGGCGCCGGTGGCCAGCGTGATCCTGCTGGATGCCGAGTTCTCGGCCGCGCAGGCGCTCGCCGCCGGCGCGGTCCCGCGCTCGACCGGGCTCGTCGTGCCGCTGGAGGCGCAGGGGTACGGCGATGGCGGGGACGTGCGCCGGACGAGCTTCCTGCCGGGCTGGGATCCGGCGAAGGCGGCGGCGCTCGGAGCGTGCGGATGCAAGCTGCTGCTGCCGTACCGCCCCGACGTGCCGGAGCAGCGCGGCCACCAGGACGCGGTCGTCGAGGAGGCGGTCGCCGCGTGCCGTGCGGCCGGGGTGGCCCTGGTCCTGGAGCCGATCGTCTACGCGCGCGACGGCGAGGACCTGCTCCCGGAGCGGTTCTCGGAGCTGGTGGTCGAGACCGCACGGCGCCTGTCGGCGCTGGGACCGGAGATCCTCAAGCTCCAGTACCCGGGCTCGGCCGCCGCGTGCGCCGACCTGGACCGAGCGTGCGGGCCGGACGTCCCGTGGGTCCTGCTGGGCGGCGGGGCCGACGCGGGGGCCCTGACCGCTCAGATCGAGGAGGCGTGCGCCGCCGGGGCCAGCGGGTTCATCGTCGGACGCACGGTCTTCGACCCCGGCCTGGTGGCCGGGACGGACGCGTCGGTGCGGGCGCTGCGCGAGGAGTCCGTGCCGATGTTCGCCCGCCTGGCGGCCGCGGCGCGCGAGCACGCGCGGCCGTGGCGCGAGCGGGTCGGGGCGATCCCCGTGCCGCCGCTGGGCTGGTACCGCGGCTGACCGCGTCAGCGACGCTGCCCGCGCTCCTCGACCAGGCGCTTGCCGAAGTCCTCGACGTGGCTGCGGATCGCGCGTCCGGCGGCCCGCGCGCTCCTGTGGCGCAGCGCCTCGACGATGGGCCGGTGCAGGTCGGCCGCCTCGGTGGGGGAGACGCCGGTGGCGAGCGCCGTGATGGTCGTGCGCGCGTCGACCTGCAGCGAGCTCCAGATCTCGATCAGGCGCGAGTTGCCCGACGCCTCGACGATCAGCTGGTGGAAGCGGACGTCGTGCTCGACCTGCTCGCGGACGTCGTGCGCGTTGGCCATGGCCTCGATCTCGGCCTCCAGCGCGGCGACGTCGCCGTCCAGGCGCTTGGCCGCCTCCCGGGCGGCGACCTCCTCGAGCGCCGCCCGGATGGGGAAGACCTCGACGAGCTCGTCGTCGCTCACCTCGCGCACCCACGTGCCGCGGAAGGACGCCGACTCGACGAAGCGCAGCAGCTCGAGCTCGCGCAGCGCCTCCCGGACCGGCGCCTGGCTGATCCCGAGCTCCTGCGCGATCCGCGTCTCCACCAGGCGGTCGCCGGGCGCGTACACGCCGGAGAGGATGCGCTCGAGCAGCAGCGTCTTGACCTGATCGCGCAAAACCGTGCGGCCGACGCCGAGGGCCGGCCCGCCCGCGGGCGCGAGGGATGGATCTTTGCCGGCCATCGCATCATCTTCGCAGCGCGGCTCGACGCGGCGTGCGCCGAGCCGCTTCTTGCCCGCCTCCGACCAACCTGGTACGTTGGCGCCGCGGAATCGTGGCAATCGTTTTCCACAGAGAGTCCGGAGAGTGAGATGAATCAGACGCAGGCGGCGGTCGCCGCGGTCGCCGACGGCGCGCTGACCGGCCGGCTGGTGCTCGTCACGGGCGCCAGCCGCGGCATCGGCGCGGCGATCGCGCTGCACGCGGCGCGGGCGGGCGGCGACGTCGCGATCGCCTTCCACGAGCAGGCCGCCGGGGCCGAGGCGGTCGCCGAGCAGGTCCGCGCGCTCGGCCGCCGCGCCGCGACGTTCGCCGCCGACCTCTCCGACGGCGGCCAGGCCCGCGCGATGGTCGCCCGCGTGCAGGACGAGCTCGGCCCGATCCACGGCCTGGTCAACAACGCGGGGATCATGCCCCAGACCCCGTTCCTCGAGATCTCCGACGCGGAGTGGAACGAGGTCCTGAACACTGATCTCAGCGGCGCGTTCGCGTGCAGCCAGGCGGTGCTGCCCGGCATGCTGGAGCGCGGCTCGGGGTCGATCGTGATGATCAGCTCCCGCCTCGGGCAGATCGGCTTCGCCGGCGTCGCGCACTACAGCGTCGCCAAGGCCGGCGTGATCGCCCTGGCCAAGTCGCTGGCGCGCGAGTTCGGCCCGCTCGGCATCCGCGCCAACGCGGTCGCGCCGGGCGTCGTGGTCACCGACATGGGCGCGCAGGTCATGGACGGCGAGGTCGGACGCAAGCGCATGGCCGAGCTGCCCCTGGGCCGGTTCGGCACCCCGCCGGAGATCGCCGAGGCGACCGTCTTCCTGCTCTCCGACGCCTCGTCGCTGTTCCTCGGCCAGACCCTGAACCCCAACTGCGGCGGGTACATGCCGTGAGCGAGATCGCATGACCCGGGTCGTCGCAGTCCAGGACGCCGTCCGCCTGGTGCCCGACGGCGCCACGGTCATCGTCGGCGGCTCCGGCGCCGGCCATGCCGTCCCCCAGCGGTTCATCGACGCGCTGGCCGACGGCTTCCGCGCCGAAGGCCGGCCGCGGGACCTGACGACCGTGCGCGTCGTCGGCGTCGGGGACTTCGCCGACCGCGGCTTCTCGCAGCTCGCGCTGCCGGGGCTCATGCGCCGCACGATCGGGTCCAACATCGGCAACGAGCCGCGCCTCGGCGCGCTCGTCGAGGCGGGCGAGATCGAGGCCTACTCCTTCCCGCAGGGCGTGCTGTCGCTGCTGTGCCGCGAGATCGCCGGCGGGCGGCCCGGCCTCGTCACCCACATCGGGCTGGACACCTACGTCGACCCGCGCCACACCGGCGGCAAGCAGAACGCGCGGACCACTGAGGACCTCGTCGAGGTCGTCACGCTGCGCGGCCGCGAGTGGCTCCTCTACCACACGTTCCCCATCGACGTGGCCGTCATCCGCGGCAGCACCGCCGACGAGGACGGCAACCTCACCATGGAGGACGAGGCGGTCCAGGGCGAGATGCTGGCGATGGCCATGGCCGCCCGCAACAGCGGCGGCATCGTCATCGCCGAGGTGCACCGGCTGGCCCGCGCCGGCACGCTGCCCATGCGCGCCGTCAAGGTCCCCGGCGCGCTCATCGACTACGTCTACGTCGACCCCGACCAGACGCAGACCTACGCGACCGCCTACTCCCCGTACTACGCGGGCGCGCTGCGCCGGCCGGCGACCGCCGCCCCGCCGCCGCCGCTGGACGTGCGCAAGATCATCGGCCGGCGCTCGCTGCTGGAGTTCCAGGCCGGCGACATCTGCAACCTCGGCTTCGGCATCAGCCAGGGGATCGGCGCGATCGCCTTCGAGGAGGGCATCGCCGACCGGCTCGTGCTCACCGTCGAGCAGGGCATCTTCGGCGGCGTCCCCGTCGCGGGGAACGAGGGCGGCGCGGGCTTCAACTACCAGGCGATGCTCGAGCAGCCGTCGATGTTCGACTTCTACGACGGCGGCGGGCTCGACGTCGCCAGCCTGTCGTTCGCCGAGGTCGACCGGCACGGCAACGTCAACGTCCACGCCTTCGAGGGCCGGGTGCGCGGACCGGGCGGGTTCCCGAACATCAGCGCGCGGACCAAGAAGATCTGCTTCGTCGGCACGTTCAACGCGCGCGGGCTGGACGTCGGCGCGGAGGACGGGCGGCTGCGGATCCGGTCCGAGGGGACGCTGCCCAAGTTCGTCGACGCGGTGCGCGAGGTCACGTTCAGCGGCCGGCGCGCCCGCGCCGACGGGCAGGAGGTCCGCTTCATCACCGAGCGCGCCGTGTTCGCCCTGCGCGAGGAAGGGGTCACGTTGATCGAGGTCGCCGAGGGCGTCGACGTGCAGCGCGACGTGCTCGACCAGATGGCGTTCCGGCCGGTCGTGCCCACCGACGTCGGGACGATGGACCCGCGCGTCTTCGCCGACGGGCCGATGGGGCTGGCCGCGACCCTAGCCGACCGCGGCGCCGCTCCGGAGGTCCCCGCATGATCACGCTCACCACCGGCGCGGTCGCGCGCATCGAGCTCGACAACCAGCCGCTCAACCTCGTCACCGGCGCGATGATGGAGCGCCTGGACGGCGTCCTCGACGCGCTGGCGCGCGACCGCGCGGTCCGCGCCGTCGTCCTGACTGGTGCTGGTACTCGCGCCTTCTGCGCCGGCTCCGACGTCAAGGAGTTCGAGGAGCTGGCCGGCCGCGTCGCCCAGGGCAAGCTCCTCTACGAGAAGTACGTCTACCGCAAGCTCGCCGAGCTGCCGGTGCCGACGATCGCCGCGATCGAGGGCGACGCCCTCGGCGGCGGCCTCGAGCTGGCGCTGTGCTGCGACCTGCGGATCGCCAGCGCACGCGCCCGCCTCGGCATGCCCGAGGTGCGCCTCGGCGTGATCCCCGGCAGCGGCGGCACGCAGCGGCTGCCCGCCGTCGTCGGACCCGCTCGCGCCAAGGAGCTGATCCTCGTCGGCGAGCTCATCAGCGCCGAGCGCGCGGAGCGGATCGGGCTCGTCAACGCCGTGGTCGACGAGGGCGAGGCGCTGGCCGCCGCCGTCGACATGGCGCAGCGGATCGCGCAGCGCGGCCCCGTCGCGGTGCGCGAGGCCAAGCGCCTCATCGAGCGCGCCGCCGATCTCGACATGGACGCCGGGCTCGCCGCCGAGCTCGACGCCTCCGACCGTGTGTTCGCCAGCGACGACATGCTCGAAGGCGCGCGCGCCTTCTTCGCCAAGCGACCGCCCGAGTTCCCCGGAGCCTGAGCGCTCCTTACGCACAGCACCTCTCACCGATCGACCCAGGAGCACACTGCGATGGACAACGTCTCACGGTTCGGGGTCTTCCTCCCGACCTACATCTGGGCCGATGACGGGCCCGAGCGCGCCCGCAACATCGTCGCGTTCGCCAAGCGCGTGGAGGAGCTCGGCTTCGACTCGCTCTTCGTGACCGACCACCTGCTGTCGGCGACGCACTTCTACTCCGCGTCGTTCCTGGAGCCGATCAGCACGCTGGCCGTGGCGGCGGGCGCCACCGAGCGCGTGCGCCTCGGCACCTCCGTGCTGGTGCTGCCGACGCGCCACCCGGTCGTGCTGGCCAAGGAGCTCTCGACGCTCCAGTACCTGTCCAACAACCGCTTCGTCCTCGGCGTCGGCGTGGGCTGGAACCAGGCGGAGTTCGTCGCCACCGGCGGCGACAAGTCCCAGCGCGGCAAGCGCTCCGACGAGCTGCTGGACATCGCGATCCCGCTGATGGAGGGCGAGACGGTCACCTACCACGGCAAGTACTTCTCGGTCGACGAGGTCTCCATCGAGCCGCGCCCGGAGCGCCGCCCCGAGCTGTGGGTCGGCGGCGGGTCGCAGCTCGCCAACGAGAAGTCGCCGGACAAGCCGACGCTCGTGCCCGCGGTCAAGGACCGCATCCTGCGCGGCGAGGGCTGGATCCCCCGGCCGACGTGCCCGCCCGAGGACCAGGCGCGCGACTGGGCCGAGATCCAGGAGGGGCTGCGCGCGCAGGGCACCGACCCCGCGACGTTCACCGTCGCCCACGAGAACTTCATGCACTTCGTCGACACCGCGGACCCGGCCGAGGCGCGGCGCCAGCAGCACGAGGCGTTCCTGAAGGTCATGAGCACGACGCGCGGTCCCGAGTACCTCGAGTCCGTGTACCTGTTCGGCACGCCGGAGGAGATGGTCGCCTCGCTGCAGGCCCGCGTCGACGCCGGCATCGGCTACTTCATGCTGCACACGATGACGCCGGACCTCGGCCAGCTCGACCTGTGGCTGCGCGACATCGTCCCGCACGTGCGGTTCCCGGCTGACTCGTCGACGGCGCGGGCCGCGTGACCGCCGGCGCCGCCCGTCGCGTCGCGCTGATCGGCCGGCCGCTGCGGCGCCGGCACTCCCAGGTCATGCACGACGCGGCCTTCGCGGCCAGCGGCATCGACGCCCGCTACGAGCTGCGCGAGCTCGAGCCCGATGAGGTCGCCGACTTCGTCGCGCAGGCGCGCGGGCCGGAGTGGCTCGGCTTCCAGATCACCGCGCCCTACAAGCGCGACGTGATGGCGCTGCTGGACGCCGTGGAGCCGGAGGCCGCGGCGATCGGCGCGGTCAACAGCGTCATCCGCGCGCCGGACGGGTCCCTCGTCGGCTTCAACACCGACGCGCCCGGCTTCGCCGCCGCCGTGCGCCGCGACCTCGGCATGGAGCTCGAGGGTGCGCGCGTGGTGGTCGCCGGCGCGGGCGGCGCGGCGCGCGCGGTGGCCGCCGCCGCGGTCGGCGCGCGCGCGGCCGAGGTCCGGGTCGCGGCTCGCCGCGTGGAGGCGGCGCAGGCGCTCGCCGACCAGGTCGGCGGCGGCGTCGCGGCCTCCGCGCTGGACGACCCGGAGCTGCTCGAGGCGCTGGCGCGCGCCGACCTGCTGGTCAACGCCACGACGGTGGGCATGCT
>DATDMD010000003.1:0-7364 GCA_036518975.1 Baekduia sp. | reverse complement strand
CGCTGATCCGCGGCGAGCTCGCCCACCGCGTGCTGGAGATCGCGCTCTCGACGCTCACCCAACATGGTGGCCTTGCCCCGGAGCGCCTGCCCGAGGCCCGCGCGCTGGTGCGCCAGGCCCTCGACGAGCACGCCGAGGACTACAAGATCTCCCCGAACCCCGAGCGGCTGCGCAGCGCGCTGCGGCGCCTGGAGGTCGACCTCGTCCGCTACCTCGAGTTCGCCGCCCACGCCGGGAGCGCGTTCGCGCCCGCGCGGTTCGAGGTCCAGTTCGGCAAGGCGGAGGACCCGTACCCGCCGCTGGAGCTCGACGACGGCGCGCTGCGGCTAGCCGGCCGGATCGACCGCGTCGACACGAGCGGCCGCGAGGCCATCGTGTACGACTACAAGGGCAAGACCGCGACCGAGCAGGCCAAGTGGCTGGACAAGGGCAAGCTCCAGATCGGCCTGTACATGTTGGCCTTGAAGCATGTGCTGGGCCTTGAGCCCGTCGGCGGCTTCTACCAGCCGCTCGGCGGGGCGGAGTCGCGGCCGCGCGGCGCGATCCTGCGCGACGCCGACCCCGGCCTCGCGGCGTTCGGCAACGACCGCGTGGACGAGGAGCGCCTCGACGAGCTGCTCCAGGCCTGCGCGGAGGCGGCCCGGACCGCCGTCGAGCAGATCCGCGCGGGCGCGCTGGAGCCCGCGCCGGATCAGTGCGCCTACACCGGCGGCTGCGCGCACCCGACGATCTGCCGGTGCGTGACGTCGTGACCGCGCCCGCGCTGTACGACGACGCCGGCCGGATGGTCGGCCGCGACGGCCTCCCGTTCACGCCCGAGCAGGCCGCCGCGATCGCCCGCCGCGAGGGCGCGCTGCTGCTGTCGGCCAACGCCGGCTCGGGCAAGACCTCCGTGTTGAGCGAGCGCTTCGTGCGCTCGGTGCTGGAGGACGGCGTCGACCCGGGCCGCATCCTCGCGATCACCTTCACCGACAAGGCGGCCGGCGAGCTGCGGATGCGCGTGCGCGCCCGCTTCGTCGAGCTGGGGCGCCGCGACCGCGCGCGCGACCTCGACGCCGCCTGGATCTCCACGTTCCACGGCCTCTGCGCGCGGGTCCTGCGGGCGCACGCCGTGCGCGCCGGGCTCGACCCCGCGTTCGCGGTGATGGACGACGCCGAGGCGCGCGACGTCCGCGGCGGCGCATTCGAGCGCGCGCTGGCCGCGTTCCTGGCCGACGGCCGGCCCGAGGCGCTCGACCTCGTCGCGGCCTACGGCGTCGACGCCCTGGAGGTGCTCGTCGGCATCGTGCACGACCAGCTGCGCAGTTCCGGTCAGACGCGGCCGTCGCTGCCGGCGGTGGACGCGGGCGCGCCCGGTCCCGACGCGCTGGTCCGCGGGCTGGCGCTGGCCGAGGCCGAGCTGGACCCGGCCGACGCGCGCCGCTCGGTCGTCGCGGCCCGCGCGGCGCTGGCGCGGTGCGCCGCGTTGTTGGAGGGGTTGGTCGAGGACGGCGAGCCGTCGCTGGCCGACCTCGACGCCGCGGGCTTCAAGCCGGGCAACACGAAGGCGCTGCAGGGCGACGGCTGCGCGGCCTACCTGGAGGCGCTCGACCGGTTCGCCACCGCGTGGCGCGACACGCTGGCCGCCCGCTCGGTCGTCCTGCTCGACGAGCTGCTCGGCCGTTACGCCGACGCCTACCGCGACGCCAAGCGCGCCCGCGCCGCGCTGGACTTCGACGACCTCGAGCTGCTCACGCGCGACCTGCTGCGCGCGGCGCCCGCGATCCGCGCGTCCTACGCCGAGCGCTTCTCGCGCGTCATGGTCGACGAGTTCCAGGACACCAACGCGACGCAGCTGGAGTTGTTGGAGCTGTTGGGCGACGCGCGGTTCGTGGTCGGCGACGAGCTGCAGTCGATCTACAGCTTCCGCCATGCGGACGTCGGGATCTTCCGCGCGCAGCGGGCCGCGCTGCGCGCGGTCGGCGCGGCGGCCGAGCTGGCCACCAACTTCCGCAGCCGGCCGGACATCCTGGCGGCGATCGACGCCGCGATGGGGGACCTGCACGGCGCCGCGCACGTCCCGTTCGTCGCGGGGCGGACGGCCGACGGCGCGGGGGACGGGCCGCTGGTCGAGCTGCTGCTGACCGACGGCGAGGCGACCGAGGCGTGGCCGGCCGAGCTGCTCGCGTCGCTGCCGGCGGCGAGCGCGAAGCGCCGCGCGGAGGCGCGCGTGGTCGCCCACCGCATCGCCGAGCTGGTCCGCGGCGAGGGCGTGCCGGCGTCCGACGTCGTGGTGCTGCTGCGCGCCGCGACCGACATGGCGGTCTTCGAGCGCGCGATCGAGGAGCAGGGGCTGTCGACCCTGGCCGCCGGCGGCCGCGGCTACTGGGGCCGGCAGCAGGTGCTGGACCTGTGCGCCTACCTCGGCGCGCTGGCGAACCCGCGCGACGAGCTGGCGTTGTTGGGGCTGTTGGCGTCGCCGCTGGTCGGGCTGAGCGCCGACGGCCTGGCGATCCTGGCGCGCGCCGCGCGGCCGGGGTCGCGGTGGGAGGCGCTCGCGGCGGCGTTCGTCCCGGGTGGCGACGGCGACGGCGGCGCGCTGCGCGAGCTGCTGCCCGACGCCGACCGCGCCGCGTTGGTCAACTTCTGCGAGTGGTTTGCGACCGAGCGCCGGCACGCGCCGCGGCGCGGCCTCGACGAGCTGCTGCAGCGCGTGGTCGACCGCACCGGCTACGACCTCCACGTCCTCGGCCTGCCCGGCGGCCGGCGGCGCTGGGCCAACGTCCTCAAGCTGCAGCGGCTGGCGGCGGGCTTCGAGGCCCGGCGCGGCCGCGACGTCCGCGGCCTGATCGACCTCGCGACCGCTGAGCTGGAGGCCGAGGCGCGCGAGACCGACGCGCCCGTCGAGCTGGGCGACGCCACCGCGATCCGGCTCATGACGATGCACGCCGCCAAGGGCCTGGAGTTCCCCGTCGTGGTCGTGGCCGACCTCGGCCGCGCCGGCAACAACACGACGCCCGACCTGCTCGTCCGCGGCGACCGCGTCGGCCTCCGCCTGCGGACCGTCGAGGGCGCGTCCGCCCGCACGCTCGCCTACGACGAGCTGCGCGAGGCCCAGCAGGCCGCCGACCTGGAGGAGGAGCGCCGGATCCTCCACGTCGCGATGACCCGCGCCGAGGAGCGGCTGATCCTCTCCGGCACCTACGAGCCCGACAAGTGGCTGCCGACGCCGAGCCCCGCCGTTGCGCCGCTGCGCTGGCTGGCACCCCGCTTCGCGGCCGGCCTGTCAGCGCTCCTGGAGACCGCACCCGAGGCGACACCGGTCCTCGCCGACCCCGCCCCCGAGCCCATCCACGCCCGCATCGCGCTCCGCCTCTTCCGCGACCCACCACCCGAGACCCTCGAGACGCCCTCACCAATCGCCGCCGAAGCCTCCGGTCCGGGCGTGCCGGAGCCGGAGGAGATCGAGTCCACGACCGGCCAACTGACCCTGGACCTCTTCGCGACGCCGCCGGCCGAAGCACCACGGGTGTTCCGCGAGGAGCCGGCCCCGGAGGTCACCGCGCCCGCCGCGCAGGACAGCGCGCCCGCCGCCGACGCCACCCCCAGCGCGCCGGACTCCGCGCCCGCCGCCCCTCGCCCCGCCCGCCGCGTCCCCGCCGCGCCCGCGCGGCCGCTCCCCGCGACGTTGTCCTACAGCTCGCTCGCCACCTACGACCGCTGCGCCTACCGCTGGTACCTGGAGCGCGTGCTGCGTCTGCCACGCGAGGCTCCCGGCTCGGCGCTCGCCCGCGCCGAGCGGCCAGCAGGCCCGGTTCCCGACGGCCTCGACGCCCTCACGCGCGGGTCGCTCGCGCACGCCCTGCTCGAGGAGCTCGACTTCGCCGATCCGCGGCCGCCCACCGAGGACGCGGTCCGGCAGGCCGCCGCGCTGATGGAGGCGGAGCTCACCGACGCCGACGTCGTCGACCTCCAGCAGCTCGTCGCCGCCTTCGCCGACTCGACGCTCGCCGCCCGCCTCGCCGCCGCGCACGACGTCCGGCGCGAGCATGGCTTCGTCGTCGGCCTCGGCGACGAGCGCGCGCCGCTGCTCAACGGGATCATCGACGTCATCGTTTTCGAGGAGGGCGGCGGCGCGCTGATCGTCGACTACAAGTCCGACGTCGTGGACGCGGCGACCGACCTGGAGGCCTACGTCGAGGCCGACTACAAGGCTCAGCGCCGGATCTACGCGCTCGCGGCGCTCGGTGCGGGGGCGACCGACGTCGAGGTCGCCCACCTGTTCCTGCACCGGCCCGGCGAGCCGGCGACCGCGATCTACGACCGCAACGACGTCCCGCGGCTGCGCGACGAGCTCGACCAGCTCGTCGCTGGCATCGCCCAGGGCCGCTTCCGCCCGACCGATACGCCGCACCGCGCGCTCTGCCTCACCTGCCCCGGCCGCCGCGCGCTCTGCCACCACCCCGAGGACCTCACGCTGCGCGAGAACCCGCTGCCCGCCGTGGGCTAGTGTCCTGATGCATGTTCGACGGCAGCATCCGGGCGCTCGCCGCCGTCTGACGTCCGCCGCTGATCCTCGATGAACCAGGGGTTCACCTGCGGTCATCGACGGCCGTCAGCCGGGGCCGAGCATCTCGCCTGCTGCGGCCGAACTTCCGCATCAGGACACTAGGACGACAACTACGCGACGCCGGGCGGCGGCGGCCCGCCGCGTCCCGCGGCCGTGGAGTGCTCGAGCTCGGCGTTCAACTCGGCCCCGAACAGGAACGCGCACGCCGACAGCCACAACCACAGCAGCAACACGATCACCGCGCCCGCGGCGCCGTACGCCGCGCCGTAGGTCGAGAAGTGCCTGATGTAGATCCCGAAGCCGATCGACGCCACGATCCAGATCGCGACGCCGGTCACGGCGCCCGGCGTGATCCAGCGCAGGCGACGCGGCTCCAGGTCCGGCGCGTAGGCGTAGATCAACGCGTAGGCCACCAACATGCCCCCGAGCGCGAGCGGCCACCGGACGATCGACCAGACGGTCGACGCCGTCGACCCCAACCCGATCGACCCGAGCAGGTCCTCCGCGAACCCGCCGCCGAGGAACAGCGCCGAGAGGACCACCAGCAGCAGCACGACCAGCGCCAGCGTGATCCCGACGTCGGTCAGCTTCCGGCCGACGAACCCGCGGTCGTCGTCGACGCCGTAGACGCGGTTCAGCGCGCGGCCCGACGCCCCGAACGCGCCCGACGCGCTGTTCAACGCGATCAGGATCGACAGCACCAGCGCGAACGACACCGCGCCGCCGGACGCCTTGACGATCTTGTCCATGACGGCGCGGACCGCGTCCTGGGTCGCCGGGTCGGCGCCGTGGCGCGTGAAGTAGTCCACCGCGTCGGTCACGGTCTTCTCGTCGCCGATCAGCGAGAACAGCGACGTCGCCAGGACGATCGCCGGGAAGAGCGACATCATGGCGTAGTACGTCAACGCCGCCGCCACGTCGGTCATCTCGTGGCGGCGGAACTGCCCGAACGCGCGCTTGACCGCGTCCACGTAGGACGCGCGCGGGACTAACCCAGATGGCGCGCTATAGGCGATTGCGGCCTCCGGCCCGCATGCCGTAGCCGCCGGTGCCCACGCCGCCGATCAGGACGAGGATGGCGGCGACGATGCCGACGATCGCCGGCAGGCCGAGCGCCAGGCAGAGCGCGTAGACGAGCGCGGCGACGAGGATGGCAATGAGAATTCCGATCATGGCCACGGCGTTCCCCGGGCGCGGCAACACCATGCACATCGGCGCGTACGACATCGCGGCGCGCGCGCCCGCACCCGCGCCCGCGTCCCGCCAGCGAGGCTCAGCGCGCACTCAGCCCTCCCGACCGCTGCCCAGCAGCGCGTGCCCGTCGCACACCGAGCGCGCCACGTCCACGACGGTCCGGTTGTTGGACCGCGCGTGCGCCCGCATCCGGTCGAACGCCTCGCGGTCGCCGATCCCGCGCCGCTCCATCAGCATGCCCTTGGCGCGCTCGATCACCGCCCGCCGCTCCAGCGCCGTCTCCAGCCGGTCGACCTGCTCCTCCAGCCGACGCGTCTCCGCGTGGCGGCGCAACGCGATCTCGATCGCGCTCTGGATGGCCTCGGGATCGCCGTCCCGGACCGCCGCGTAGATCCCGCGCTCGGCCGCGCGCCGGACGAACTCGGCGTCGTCGGCGCCGAGCAGGGCGATCACCGGCCCGGTCGCGAACGCCGAGATCTCCTCGACGAGGTCGAGCGCGTGCTCGTCGTCGCGGTGGACGACGACGACGCTCAGCTCCGGCTCCTCGCGCGCGATCGCCTCGGTGACCTGGGCGAGGTCGACGGCGGTCGCGGTCACGTCGTGCCCGAGCCCGCCGAGCATCTGGGCGGTGCGGGCGAGGGCGTCCTCGTCCTCGTCGGCGGTGAGGATCCGCAGACCGTCTGTTGACTGCTTGTCGGCGCCGCCGGGCGTCTGCATCGGGCCTATACTAGTTCGCGACGCAGGGCCCAGAACCCCGCGCTGCGTCCATCCTTCGCGCCCCATCGCCCCGGCGCTCGTGCATCGCCTCTCTCTGTGTTGCAGCACGACGCCAACCGCGCTCGCGAGGAGCGCCTCCTGTTCACCCGCCTGGCCCAAGGTCGGGATCCCGTGCTGCGCGACGCGCTGGTCGAGCGCTACCTCCCGCTCGCGCGCCAGCTCGCCCGCCGCTACCAGCGGCCCGAGGAGCCGCTCGACGACCTGATGCAGGTCGCGTCGCTCGGCTTGGTCAAGGCCGTCGACCGCTTCGACGCGTCGCGCGAGGTCGCGTTCTCCTCCTACGCGGTCCCGACGATCCTCGGCGAGATCAAGCGCCACTTCCGCGATCGCACCTGGTCGGTCCGCGTGCCGCGCGACCTCCAGGAGATGGCCCTGCGCGTCGAGCGCGCCGTCGGCGACCTCACGCGCGAGCTGCACCGCCAGCCGTCGGTCCCGGAGCTGGCCAAGCACCTCGGGATCACCGAGGAGGTCGCGCTCGAGGCGCTGCAGGCCGCCGGCGCCTACCACTCGACCTCGCTGGACACGCCCCGCGGCACCGAGGCCGAGCCCGGCGAGACGCTCGCCGACACGATCGGCGGCGACGAGGACGGCTACGCGCGCGCCGAGGAGCGGGCGACGATCGACCGCCTCATGATCACGATCACGCCGCGCGAGCGCGAGGTGTTGCGCCTGCGCTTCGAGCAGGACCTGACGCAGTCCGAGCTCGGCGAGATCATCGGCGTCTCGCAGATGCAGGTCTCGCGGCTCATCCGGCAGGCGGTCGCGCGCCTGCGCCTGGCGGCCGCCCAAAGCGGCCCGGCCCAGGCGCCGGGAGATCCGGAGCTGCCGCCGGGTCCCGCGGCAC
>DATDMD010000002.1:0-12241 GCA_036518975.1 Baekduia sp. | reverse complement strand
GTAGGAGGCGAGCACGTCGGGGTCGGTGACGAGCTCGCCGGCGCCGGCCGCGGCCGCCTCGCGGGTCAGGGTCTGCGCGGCGGCGGCGGTCGTGCTCATGCTTCTGCGGTCCCCGTGTCGTCGCTGTAGAAGCGCGTGAGGTGCTCGGCCGACAGGCGCCGCGCTGCGTCCCCGTCGCCGTCGAGCACCGCCTGCAGGATCGCCTCGTGCTCGGCGATGAGCAGCCCCAGCGTGGGGGAGGGGTCGTCGAGCGCCTTCAAGTGCGACAACAACGCGGTGGAGATCGCGTCGCGCACCGCGAGCATGACGATCGACAGCCCCTCGTTGCCGGACGCGCGGACCAGCTCGAGGTGGAAGCGGACGTCGGCGACCTCGAACGCCTCGAGGTCGGCGCCCGCCGCGCGCATGAACGCGATCTGGTCGCGGGCGGCGGTCAGGTCCGGCCGCGGGTCGGCGCGCCCGGCGGCCGCCGCGACGCCCGCGCCCTCCAGCGCGACGCGCAGGTCGATGAGGTCGTCCAGCGGCACGCGGCCGAGGCGGAGCAGGTGGACGAGCGTGTCGCGCACCGGGTCGGTCGTCAGCGCCTCGGCGGCGACGACCCGCAGCGGCGAGGTCGGCCCGGTGGCGACGACCAGCCCCTTGGTCTGCAGCGCGCGCAGCGCCTCCCGGACCGTCGTGCGCCCGACGCCGAAGCGCTCGGAGAGCTCGCGCTCGGACGGCAGCACGCTCCCGGGCGCCAGCTCGCCGGTCAGGATCGACTCCCGGAGCCGGTCGGCGATCTGCTCGTAGACCGGCCGGCGCTCCAGGGGCTGCTCCGCGGACGTCATCCCGGCGAGGGTACCGCGATTCGGGCACTGGTCAGACCAACGGGTGTGCGAGGATCGCCCACATGAGCCTCTCCTTCGTGCACACCTGCGTACGCGTCCAGGACCCGGAGGCGTCCGTGCGCTTCTACCGGGCGCTGGGCTTCGAGCCGCGCGGCCGGCTGAACTTCGCGACGGCCTACAACATCTACATGGGCCTGCCCGGCGGCGGCGACCAACTGGAGCTGACCGTCAACGTCGGCCGCGACGAGCCCTATGACCTGGGCGACGGCTACAACCACATCGCCTTGACGGTCGAGGACATCGGCGCGACGCTCGCCGCGCTGGAGTCCGAGCTCGGCGTGACGCCCGAGAAGCCGCCGTTCCACCCGGGCGGGCGCGACGAGCTGCCGCTGATCGCGTTCGTGGCCGATCCGGACGGCTACCGCGTCGAGCTGATCGACGGGGGGCGGTTCGACACGCCGCAGGACCCGGCGCCGGCGGGCTGAGCGGCGGTTGGTCTGACCAGCTGGTCCAGGGTCAGACCTGGGCGCTGAGGCGGCGCGCCGCGGCGCGCACGTGCGCGAGGGCGTCGCGGCCCGGGCCGGCGCGCAGGGGCAGCGGCGCGTCGACGCAGGGGAGGCCGTGGCGCAGCAGGAAGCGCGGGTTGGCCTGCGTGAGCTGGAGCACCTGGGCGCGCGACGCGCCCGCGGCGACCGCCGGCGCCTCGCCGTCGCGCAGCGTGTGGTCGCGGTCGGGGTGTCCGGGATGGCCGTCCGAGGCGATGATGTAGGCCAACCGCGAGCGGATCAGCCGGCGCGCGGCGGCGAGCGCGTCCGGGCCCTGCCGGCCCAGCAGCGAGCAGGCGTTGACCTGGAGCACGGCGCCCGCCCGCAGCGCGGGGCGCAGCAGCGCGAGGCCGCGGTCGAGCAGGCCCTCCGATCGCTCGGGGTGCGCGATGACGACGCCGAAGCCGCGGCCGCGGATGGCGTCCAGCCCGGCGACGAAGTCCTCGTCGACGCCGGCGAACGGCACCTCGGCCAGGACCCAGCGGGCGCCGACCGGCCCGTGGGCGATGACGTCGAGCTGCGCGGCGGTCAGGTCGTGGGTCGCCTCCGGGTGGATCTCGCCGCCCGCGTGCAGGCGCAGCCCGACGCGGCGCCGGTTGAGCTCGGCCTGCAGCGCGGCGGTGCGCTCGGCGATCTCGTCCACAGCGACGGGGAAGAACCGCGAGCCGACGTGCGGCGTGACCGTCGCCTCGGTCACGCCGGACGCGACCAGCTTCGCGGCGTGGCGGACGGCGGTGTCGAGGTCCGGCGCCCCGTCGTCGACGCCGGGGAGGAGATGGAGGTGGAGGTCGGCGCGGGTCACACGTACGTTTTCGGCGCTGAGCGGGTGATTCGTGTTACCAAGTGGCAACCGCCGCGCCAAACGTCATCTTGATGCCCCGACCCCCGCCAGGTCCTCGAACGCGTCGACCGCGGCGTCGACGGTCGGCAGCGCGCCGATCTCGGCGGCGATCCGGCGGGCGTGGCGGCGCGGGGACGGGTCATTGAGCAGTCGCTCGACGGTAGCGCCCAGCGCGCCCATCGCGTGCCCGTCGGGCAGGTCGAACACCAGGCGGCCCGGACCGTCGCCCACGAGCGCGACGCCGGCGCCCGCCCGCTCGACGGCCTCCGCGTTGGCCCACTGGTCGGCGCTGAACAGCGGGAGGACGGCCATCGGGACGCCGTGGCTCAGCGCGCCGAGCGTCGAGCCGAAGCCGCCGTGGACGACGACCGCCGCCGCGTGCGGGAGCACGGCCTCCTGCGGGACCCAGCGCGCGGCGTGCACGTTGGCGGGCAGCGGGCCCAGCTCGTCGGGGTCCGGATGGTCGCCGACGGTGACCAGCAGGCGGATGGGCAGGGACGACAGCTCGTCGATGGCCATCCGGTAGAGCGCCGGGAAGTACGGCATGTGCGGCTGGCCGGCGACCGAGCCGAGGCTGAAGGACACGATCGGGTCGTCGTTGCCCGGCCACCACTGCGGCAGCGGCGCGGTGTCGCGCACGGACAGGATCGGGTCGGCCGGGCGGAAGCGGCGGACGCCGCCGAGCGGCTCGCCGGCGTCGAGCGTCCCGGGCAGCATCGTCAGCAGCGGCGTCGCGTTCAGGCGCGCGGCGGTCGGGTCGGGCGGCAGGCCGAGCTGCGCGCGGAAGACGTCCAGCGCCGGCGCGGCCAGCTCGTTGGTGGCGGCGTCGAGCGCGGCGAGGCAGAGCGCGACGCGCATGACCGGGATGTCGTACAGGTCGGCGACCAGCGTGGAGGCGTACTCCCAGCTCTCGCGCAGGATGAGGTCCGGGCGGAAGTCCTCGACGATCGCGCACAGGCCCGGCAGGGCGGCGGTCGTGTCGATGCGGGCGAAGAACTCGCTGATCACGCCCTGGTTGGCCTCGTCGACCGGGAGCTTGACGAACTCGGGCAGCCGCGCTTGCAACTCCAACTGGTCAGCATCGTCAACCGGCGCGTGGGGGAGGCCGGTGCGCGCAACGTTGTCGGTGTGCTGGCGCTGGGCGGCGACCAGCACCTCGTGTCCGGCGCGCCGGGCGGCGTGGCCGAACGGGGCCAGCGGCAGGACGTGGCCGGCGCTGCCGCGCGTGGTGATGAGGATGCGCATCGGCGACCATGGGATCACGGCGGGCGTGCGGGCTGGGTACGGGCTTCAGGTCAGAGGGCGGTACGGGTATCGCGAGGGTTGGCGGTTGGCGGTTGGCGTCCCGGCCGCGGTCGTGGTAGCCCTGCGTGGGGTGAGGCGCGACGTCAGCCTGCGCAGCGTGCCGTTTCTCCGGCGGTTCTGGCCGGCGGTGGTCGTGGGCGCGCTCGTCGCGGTCGCGGTCGCGGTCGTGGTCGTGGTGGTGGCGGCGGGACGCGGTGAGACGTCGGACCGGCCGGCGCACGGCGCGGTGCGGCTGGTGGTCGATCGCCTGGGGCGGCGGGTCCCGGCGTCGTTCCTGGGGCTGTCGGTCGAGTGGGACAGTCTCGGCGCGTACGCGGGGCCGCGAACGGCGCGGCGCGACGACCTGCTGCGGCTCCTGGCGCCGGTGCGGCGCGCGGCGGGCTCGCCGCTGGCGCTGCGCGTCGGCGGCGACTCGACCGACCAGGCGTGGTGGAACCCGGGCGGGCGCCGGCCGCGTCCGCCGACGGTGCTCCAGGACATCGGGCCGGGGACGCTGGACGACGTCGCCTGGCTGGCGCGCGGCCTCGGCGGTCCGGTCACGTTGGGCGTGAACCTGGCGCTGCGCGATCCGGCCAACGCCATCGCCTTGGTCCGGGCGGCGCGCGGCCGACTGCCGGCGGGGTCGCTGGCGGCGGTCGAGCTGGGGAACGAGCCGGATCTGTACGCGGCCGGGAAGACGTTCGTGAGCGGCGGCCACGTGCACCGTCGCCTCGTCAAGGACCCCAACTACGACCTCGCCGCCTACGGCCGCGACGCCGGCACGTACCTGCGGGCGCTGGGGCCCGTCGCCGGCGGCGCGGCGCTCGTCGCTGGCGGCTTCGCGGCGCCGACCTGGTGGCCGGCGCTACCGGAGCTCATGGCGCAGTGGAAGCGCCGCCCGGACGCGCTGGCCGCGCATCTGTACGCGGTGGACGGATGCGGCGGGCCGACGCCGTCGGCGGACTGGCTGGTGAGCCGCGCGGCGACTCGCGTGGTCGCCGCATCGGTGCGGCCGCTGCTGGCCATCGGCCGGGCGGAGCGCCTGCCGGTGCGGGTCGCCGAGCTCGGATCGGCGCCCTGCGGCGGCCGTCCGGGCCTGAGCGACGCGCCGGCCGCGGCGCTGTGGACCGCCGACACGCTCTTCGCGCTCCTGCGCGAAGGCCTCCGCGGCGCCGACCTGCACACCTGGGCGGGCGCGACGTACGCTCCGTTCACGACCTCGGGGTCATCTGACGCCCAAGCCCGCCCGCCACTGAACGGCATGCTCGCGTTCGCCCGCGCCGCGCCAACCGGCAGCCGGCTGGTACGGGCGATGACCAGCGGCGCCGTCCGCGGCGGAGCGACCATCGACCACCACGGAACCGTGCGGACGCTGCTGATCGCACGCCGCGCGACGACGGCGACGATCCGACTCACGACGGTCGGCGGCACGACACAGCACCGACCGTGCGGGAGCCTCTGGGTGACGTCGCCGACGACCCATTCGCGGCGATCCACACGGTCGTGCCCTAGTGCGGCAGGCGACTACGTCGTCCGACTGCCGCCGATGTCGGCCTCGGTCCTCACGGTCTCCAATGCTCGCTAATCGGCGTTATGACAACCACGAAACGAGACGATCATCTGGCCAGCGCCGCTCCTCGGTCCGCCAGACTGCGCCGATGGGATCGTTCGCGTCCGAGAGCTCAGGTCGTCATCCCGGTTGGTGGCGCCGGCGGGTCGGTGACTCGCCGCGGTGGGCTGACCGGCCAGGCGTCGGGCACGTTGCCCGAGGCGTCGCGGAACAGGCAGAGCACCAACGCGTCGGGCCGCGCCGCGCTGGGCGCGATCAACCCCGGCCAGCCCTCGGCGGCCAACGCCTCACCGACGGCTTGATAAGCGGGCCAGCCGCGACGACCCGGCCGCGGCGCCGGCAGTCCGACCCGAGCCAGCCGCTGGGCGTCTCCGAGATGAGCGACCCGAACGTCGAGCCGCCACTCCCAGAGGTCGCGGGGCAGCGCGCGGTTGGGCGGGATTCCGGCCTCGGCCAGATAGCGGTACCACTCCGCCCACACGGTCTGCTCGTCGTCGGCCAGGTAGATGGCGTCGACGACCCCGCCACGCTGCCAGCGGTTGTCGGGAACCGGGTCGCGCCTCTCCACCCCCGGGGCGCCGGCGCGCGCATGCTTGTACCAGCGGCCGCTGATCGCGGCCGCGTCGACGTCGACGCTCACGCGCGAGAACTCAGGCCGCGCCCTGGTCTTCGAGCCCGGCGATCAGCTTGAGAACCCGGCGGTACTGGCCGCGGGCGATCAGATCGACGGGCTTGTGATCGTCAAGCGCCTCGATCGGCCTGATCAGCCAGACCGGCACGTAGCCGACGTCCATGACCCTGGCCAGGCGGTCGACGACGGCCGCCAGCTCGCCCATGCGCTCGGCGCGACCACCGGTGGGCGCGCTGCGTCCGGCCAGCCAGTCGCGCACGGTGCTGGGTGCCGCACCGGTCGCCCGGGCAATCATCGCGTCGGTCAGGCCGGCTTCGTCGCGCAGCCGGACCGCCTCGTCGGCAAAGACGGTGGAGGCCATGCTCACACGGTAGCCGCTCCGACGTGATCCCGTCAAGATACCGACGTCGTATCGCACAGCTCTCGCCGCCCCATCTTGATGGTGATGACCGCCCGTCGCGGCCAACTCGGCCGGGACTTCGCGTTCTACGGCCACATCACGATGCGGGGCGTCACCGTCACGGGCGGCAAGGCGCCGTTGGCGGGGTGTGAATGCGGCGGTGCCTTCGAGGTGCGCGGTGGCGGCCTGCTCACGCTGGAGGACAGCGTCGTGCAGGGCAACTCGGCTCCCGGCCGCGGTGGCGGCATCGGCGTGGACTTCCAGTCCCGCCGCCGGCTCGGGCACGGGCTCGCGGTCCGCGTCGCGGGGTCCTCGACGAACCTCGCCGGCGCGAAGGTCACCATCGGCCAGAAGCTCTCGGTGCTGCCGCCCAAGCGCCACAAGTAGGGCGAGTGGGCGCCGGAGCCGCATGACCCCGGCTCCGCCGCCCCGCCGTTCCGCTGGCTCAGCAGGACTCGTAGGTGTAATCGGCGTCGCCCTCCGGGACGACGTCGCGGTCGCGGTAGATGATGGAGATCGCCGAGCCCCGCGCCGAGCAGGCGGCGTCGAAGTTCCCCATGCCGCCATTGTCGGTGTACTCGATCTCGTAGACGCGGTTGCCGTACGGTCCGGTGTAGCGACCGCACTCGTCGTATACGTTGCATTCCTCAGCGATAGCGAAGTCGAAGCCAAGGGCCTTTCCGGCGCCGCCGAGCTCGGGCGCGTTCTTCTGCGCGATCGCCAGGCCGGCGGCGTGGGCCCGGCGGATCAGCAGCGCCGAGTACGCCTTGTTGTCGGCCATGCTCAACCGGTGCTTGGACCGGCTCCAGGAGTCGAGGTTGTCCGGCTCGACCGCCTGGTAGCCCGCCTTCCGGCAGCCCGCCATCCAGCGACCGACGATCGTGGCGAGCGCCCTGCGCTTGCGAGCGGTCGACGTGTCGAGCAGCATCTCGTTCCACGCGGAGTCGACGACGTAGCGCCCGCGGCTCTTGAGCAGCAGATCGCTGTGGCGTGCTCTCCACCACCCGACGGCGTCCGGCTGGGTCTGGAATGCGTTGATGTAGCAGACGTTGTACTTCCCGGCCGCCGGCGGGTCGGTGCGATCGCGGTCGACGACGCCCACCGCCGACGCCGGTGGGTAGGCGCCGCCGATCTGGTAGTCGAACTGCGCCCCGGCGGGCGGGGGCGTCACCGCGCCCGACGCGGGGGCCGCCGCGATGCCGGCGGCAACCAGCGCGAGGGTCAGGATCGAGCGGACGAGGGTCGCAATCGGCATGGGTCCCTTTCCCCACGCCAGGGTGCGCGCCGCCGCCGTTGGAGTCAAGGGCTCATTCAGCCTGACGGTGTCGGTAGGCCCGACCACCGGGGTCTTAGCGGGCGTAGCTGCGGGTGAGCGCGCGCTTGCTGGCGCAGGCCGCTCAGGCGGTCGGCGCGTGCCGGGAGCTCACGGCAGATCCTTCACGATCGCCAGATGCACGCTGGTCCAGGCGTGCTCGCCGGTCCACAGCACGATGTGCTGTGGCGCCGGCTGGTTGGCGCGCACGCGCCGGTTGATCTCGTCGTAGCTCCAGGCGCCCTGGGCGGTGTGCTCGCTCAGGGCGAAGTCCGGCGCCGAGACCAACGACCATCCGAGGTCGTGCATCAGGGCCACCTCGAGCTCCGCGGGCGTCATCAGCAGCGCGCCGGGGATGCCGGGCGCCGGGCCGGCGAGGCGGAACTCGGTCGACAGCGACAGGATGCCGCCGGGCTTGAGCACGCGGTGCATCTCGCGTGCGGCCAGGTGGACGTCTTCGAGCGTGCCGAAGTGCTCGATCGAACTGGACGAGAAGATCGCGTCGAACGACTCGTCCTCGTATTGGAGGTCCAGCGCGTTCATGTGCTGCACGACGAGACGCCGCGGGTTGAACGCCACGGGTGCGGACGCCGCGGGGTCGACGAGCATGGACGACGTGGCGTCGGCCACCCACGAGCCGCCGTGCGTGGTGGCGTACAGGTCGGTGGCGAACAGCCGCCCGACGTGGTTGGTCAGCTCGAAGACCGTGCGCTCCCGACCGGCGCCGACGCCGAGCACGTCGGTGCGGCCATTGAGAACGCCGAAGTCGGCGAAGGTCCGCATCGCCATCGCGACCTCCCACATCTTCCGCTCGACGTACGCACTGCGCGCGGGCCACTCCGGCAGCGAGGCGTGGACCTCGGGAAACGTCGCGATCAGATGGGGAACCAGATCGGGATGGGCGAAGTCGCCGAGGTTGCAGAGCTTGTTGTACGACAGCTCCCCCGTGGTGGCGTCCTCGATCGGAAGGACGACGGGCGGTGCCTCTTGCGTGACGGACATCGAGCAGCCTTCTTCGGAGGGACGCCCCTGGTGATCGGCCTGCGATCCGAGGTCCTTGAGCGCTTGCCGTTAAGCTCGCTCGGTGGCCAACTGGACCGTCGACGACCGATTCGATCCGGTGCCCGCGCCGTTGTGCGATGTCCTGGACCTGGTCCTGCCGGACTTCCAGCAGCCGAGCGTCGTCGGCGTGGTTCTCGGCTACGAGTCGAGCACGGGCGTGCTCTGGGTCAGCGAGCCGGGCCAGGAGGCGCGCTCGGGTTTCGGCCCGGTCGAGGCGCACGACCGGTCCTGGCTGGTGGTTCAGGTCGCTGACTGGTTGCAGGATCAGTTCTTCATGGAGTCGGTTGGCGCGTGGGGCGAGTCGCGCCCGGCCTGTCCTGGACACCACCACCCCGCGCAGGGCCATGGAGCTCGGCAGCGAAGCGGTATGGACCTGTCCCGCCGACGGCCACCGCATCGCGCCGATCGGACTGCTTCGACCGCGTTGACCCTCAATGGCCCGCGCAGTAGCGTCGCCACATAGCCATCCGCTCCTGCCGGGAGCCACCCAAGGAGGTTGCCATGACCGTTGCCGAAGTGAGCGTCGTCGCACAGGCGTTCCATGACGGAGTGGCGGCGCGCGATGCAGATGCCCTCGCGGGGATCTACCACGACGACGCGCGGTTCCTTCCGCCCGGCATGGAGCCGGCCGAGGGCCACGACGCCATCCGCGCCGCGATGCAAGGGCTGCTCGACATGGGCGTCACGTCGCTCGACATCGAGCCCCTCGACGTGCGCGAGGGAGGCGATCTGACCGTCGAGTACGGGCGGTATCGCCTGGGGATCGAGCCGTCCGGCGGCGCGCCGGTGACCGACATCGGCAAGTACGTCGTGGTCCACGAGACGCGCGACGACGGCAGCACGAAGATCCTCTTCGACTGCTTCAACTCCAACGCCCAGCCGGCGGCGTAGGCCGGCTCGCCTCACGCCACCTCGACCCGCGCGATATCGCGCTCCCGGTCGCCCTGGTGTCTGACGTCTGGCCCAGGGCCCTGCCGGATCGGCGGCCCCGAGCCCTTGCCCTGGGACCCGCAGGAGGCCTACCGTTCGGCCATGCTCATCGCGGCGGCCGTTCCGAGCGGCGTGACCGCGACCGCCGAGGCGTTCGCTGATCCTGTGGACGCCCAGCTGCTGGGCGACGAGGCCGACGCGGTCCGGAGGGCCGCGAGCAGGCGCCGTGCGGAGTTCACGACCGGCCGTCACTGCGCGCGCACGGCGCTGCGCGCGTTGGGGCAGCCGGCCGGCGCGATCCCGCGCGGTGAGCGTGGTGAGCCCCGGTGGCCGCGCGGCGTCGTGGGCTCGATCACGCACTGCTCCGGCTACCGCGCGTCGGCCGTCGCGCACGCCGACGTCCTGGCGACTATCGGCATCGACGCCGAGGTCGCGCTGCCGCTGCCCGAGCGCGTCGTGGCCACGATCGCCTCGCCCGCCGAGCGGACGATGCTCGCCGAGCTCGCCGACAGCCGGCCCGACGTCGCGTGGGACCGGCTGCTGTTCAGCGCGAAGGAGTCGGTCTACAAGGCCTGGTTCCCGCTGGCCTGGCGCTGGCTGGGCTTCGGGGACGCCGACGTGACGATCGCCGGCGACGGCACGCTCGCGGCGCGCATCCTGGTGCCCGGCCCGGTCGCGCGGCTGTCCGGCCGCTGGGTGCTGGGCGACGGCCTGATCGTGACGGCCGTCGCGCTCCGCTGTGCGAGCGCCAGGTCTGACGCCGGCGCTCGCGCGGGCTGAGCGATGCGGCGTCACCCGACCGCTAGCTGACCCCGCCCATCGCCGCGATGCGCAGCGTCAGCGGGCCGCTGAGCTTCGTGGTCTTGACGGTCACCGACACCGACTTGCCGTTGTAGCTCGAGCGGGTGATCGTCGCTCCGAGGAAGGGCTGGTGGTTGCCCTTGCCCGTGTTCGAGATCCCGGCGCCGACGCCGGTGCCGACCGCGCTGCCGCGGTACAACGAGTAGTCGACGGGCGTGCCGTTGCCGGTCCCGGTGCCGGCGTCGAAGCCGGCCGGCAGCATCAACGTGTAGGTCATCGTGCGGTTGGACTTCAACTTGGCGACCTTGGTGTAGGTCTGGAGCTGCGGCGTCGGGCCGGTGAGCAGGACGCTGGGCATGAAGCCGGACTGGTTGGTCGCGTAGTCGTACACCTGGGTCACGCCCGACCGCGGGCTGTAGTAGCCGGCGACCTGCTGGCCGACCGAGACCTGGCCGATGACTTGCGACAGCCGCGCGTCGGCCGACAGCGCGATCGAGCCGTTGACCGTGTAGAGCACGGGCGGCGTGAACGGGCCGGTGCCGCTGCCGAGGACGGTGTTGGCGGCGCCGACCGAGAACTGCGTCCTGACGCTCTGGCCGTTGTTGAGCTCGGCGGTGACGGTCTGCGTCCCGGCCTGCGCGGGCGCGCCGACGCCGGTGGTGTTGCACGCCGGCTCGCCGATCGGCGCCGGGCTCCAGCAGAACTGCTTCTCGGTGGTCTGGCCGCTCGGGTCCAGGTAGTGGACCTGGATCGGGTCGCCGACGGTGTAGCCGCCGACCGTGCCGCCGCTGAACGCGGACCAGTGCTGGATGAACGGCGTGGTGCCGCCGCCGTCGGCCAGCGCGGTCCCGGCGGTCCCGGCGAGCGCCGCGCCGCTGAGCGACGCGACGGCCAGGCCGGTGATCAGGAACTTCGAGGATGGGGGAAGCGTGAACATGTTGAACTCCTGAGGGGAGAGGGATGTTGGGAACACCGCCAGCTTCCCTCCCCCCGCCCCCACGGACTTCAGTAGCGGACTACGGCATTGCCGCCGGCCGCTACGCAAGCCGGGCGGCGAGCCACGCGCGGAGACGCGGTCGTCGCGCTCCACGGCGTCGTCGCAGCAGAGCAGCGCGTGGCCGTCACCGTCGCCGTCACCGCCGCCCGGCAGGCGGTCGAACAGCAGCCGCGCCTGCCCCGGCCACCCACAGCGCTCGTCCTCGACGACGAGCAGCGGCGTGCGGATCCGGGCGACCTCGTCGCCCAGCCGGAAGCGCTCCAGGCGCGCGTAGAGCGACGCGGGCGAAGCGTCGCCGCCGCCGTCCTCCTGATACGGCGCCGCGTAGGCGCGCAGCGCGCTGACGACCTCCGGGCGGAACAGCCCGGCCAGCCGAACCTCCGCGTCGAACGCGGTCCCGTCGCCGCGCCGCAGCCGGTCGCGCATCCCCGCGGGCAGCGCGGCGCGCCACGCCGCGCCGAGGTCCACGACGCCCGGGACGAGCGCGGCGGCGACCGGACGGTGCTCGAAGGCCAGCGCGCGGGCGACGAGGTAGCCCGCCTCGCCGGCGCCGAGGACCGCGACGCGCGCCGCGTCCACGTCGGGGCGCGCCACGACGGCGTCGACGACCGGCGTCAGCACGGCCTCCCAGTCGGGCCGCGCGCGCAGGCCCTGCTCGACCCGTGCCGCCTGCTGACCCGGCCCGTCGAACGTCAGCCAGTGGTGCCCGCGCGCCGCCGCGGCCGCCCCGCCGCGCACCCAGGCCAGCGACGTCGCGCCGTAGACGTCGTTGTTGACGATCACCGTCGGGCGCGGCTCGCCGGGCCGCGCGTCGGGCGCCGGGAAGAAGTAGGCCGGCAGCGTCCCGGCCGCGTACGGGATCGCCAGCCGCTGCGCCGGGACCGGGAAGCGGGCCGCCGCGCGGTCCCCGCAGCCGCGCTGCCGGCGCCAGAGGTCGGCGGCGCGCTCGGGCTCCGTCGAGCGCGCGACGCCCGCCAGCGCCGCGCCGTAGTAGGCCGCGGCGTGCAGGTAGTGCCCGCGGGCGCGATCGCGCGCGGCCGC
>DATDMD010000001.1:0-2700 GCA_036518975.1 Baekduia sp. | reverse complement strand
GAGCCGCTGGGCGAGCTCGCGCTCGGGATCCGAGCCGCCAGGCGAGGCATCCCGCGTCCCTTCGGGCGGGTCCCAGCCGGCGGCGGTCCCCTCGCGCAGGTGGTCGAGCAGGCCGAGGGCGATCGAGCCCTGGGTCAGGATGTAGTACTTGCCGAGCAGGAAGGGGCGGGCCTTGACGGGGGCGAACGCGGCGGCGATCAGCAGCAGCTGGAGGCGGCGCAGGCGCTTCGGGGCGGTCGCCAGCGCGACGAGGTGCAGCGCCGGGCCGAAGTAGCGCAGCCAGCGGTGGCCGGCGATCATCATGGTGTACTTGACCGGCCAGCCGCGCGGGTCCAGCAGGCCGCCGTGCAAGACGATCGCCCAGGCGTGGCTCATCATCCGCCGCTTGCGGGCGGCCTCGCCCTCGACGTCGGGGACCATCCGCTCGGTCGCGCGCGCCAGCGGCTGCTCGACGCAGCGCCAGCCGTCGCGGACCAAGGTGAAGGGGAACTTGAGGTCGTGGCCCATCACGGGATCGACCTCGACGTAGGCGTCGCGGCGCGTCGCGTAGATCGCGCCGTTGCCGGCGGTGACGCTTGCCAGGTCCGACTCGCGGGCGCGCAGGAACATCTCGTAGCGCCAGTAGACGCCCTCCTGGTTGGTGCCGCCGTCGGGGTTGACGAACGTGACGCGGCCGCAGACGTAACCGATGTCGTCGTCCTCGCCGAACGGTGCGACAAGGGCGCGCAGCGCGTCGGGCTCCCAGAGCGCGTTGGCATCGGAGAACGCGACGATCTCGGCGCAGCTGCGACGCACCGCCGCGTCCTGGGCGGCGACCTTGCCACCGCGCGGGAGGTCGAGGACGACATCGGCGCCGGCAGCGCGCGCGGCCTCCGGCGTTCCGTCGGTCGAGCCGTCGCAGGCGACGACGACCTCGAGCTTGTCGCGCGGGTAGTCGAGCGCGAGCGCGTTGGCGACCTTCGCGGCGATGACGTCGCGTTCGGCGTGGGCGGCGACGATCAGCGAGACGGTCGGAAGGTCGGCGTCCGCGTGGGCGGGCGGCCAGGACTGACGGACCGAGCGTCGCATGACGGCCAGGGCCAGCCCGTAGCCCACCTGCGCCCAGGCCAACAGGCCCGCCGAGATCCAGAAGGTCGCCCGTCTCACGAGCGAGTGAGCATGCCGCACGGAGCCGCGCGCCGCTGCGCGCCCATGTGATCACGCGCGGCGCAGCGTCTCGTACACCGCGAGATGGCGCTGGGCGATCGCGTCCCAGGCGTACGTCGTCGCGGCAGCGTGGACGGCGGCGGCGGCGAGCTCGGCGCGGCGGTCAGGGTCGGCGAGCAGTGCCACGAGGGCTGCATGGAGTGCAGCCGGATCGCCGGGCGCGACCAGCTCCGCGGCGCCGGTCGCCGCGACCTCGCCGAAGCCGCCGACGTCGGAGAGCAGCAGCGGGCGGCCGAGGCCGAGGGCGGCGTAGAGGACGCCGGACTGGTCGATCTCGCGGTAGGGCAGCGTGACGAGGTCGGCGCGGCGCAGGACGCCGGCCAGCTCGGCATCCGTCACGAATCGGGAGACGAGGCGGACGCCGGGCGGAAGCGCGTCCGGAGCGGGCAGCTCCATGCGGGGCATGCCGACGATCCACAGCTCGCCGGGCGGCTGCGCGCCGAACCGCCGCCACGCGTCGAGCAGCACGTCGATCCCCTTGTAGGGGCGCAGCAGGCCGGGGAGCGCGACGATCGGCGTGCCGGGCGGCGGCTCGGGCAGCTCTGGCGGCAGATGCGCGTCGAGCGCGACGAGATGGGTGAACGCCCCGTGCGGGATGACGGTGACGCGCGTGGGGTCGAGGCCGAGCTCGCCGGTCAGCCGGGCGCGACCGTGCTCGGAGTGCACGACGATGTGATCGACGCGCTCATACAGGCGACGCTGCGCACGCAGCTGACCTGCGCGCGGCTCGCGCGGCAGGACGTCATGGGCGGTGAGGACGGTCGGGCGCGCACGCGGCAGGAGGTGGACGTCGAGCGGCTGGACGGTGAGCCACTGGAAGTGGACGACGTCGGCCTCACGGACCGCGGCGCGGCGGTAGGCCACCATGTCGGGCACATGCTCGACGAGCTTGGCGGCGAGCCGTGCGCGTGAGCCGACCGCACCGACTCGCCCGGCGCGACGATAGAAGCGCTCGTCGACCGCGTAGCCCTCGGCGACCGGCACATCGCCGTAGGCGAAGCGGCTCGTGACCAACCTGATGTCCTCGCCCGCGCGAGCCAACGCCGCCGCCAGCGCGCGGTCATACGGCGGCGTGAAGGCGGAGGGGTCGACGAGATCGATCCGCAACGCTCAGCCCTCCCAGCGCCAGTCGTTGCACACCATCATCGTGCCGGGCGGGAACTCGAACGCCATGCCCGCTTCGACGAGCGAGAACCCCAACTTCCGGCAGACCGCGTTGGAGGGCGTGTTGTCGACGCCGGGGAACGCGTGCACGGGCAGCCCGGCGGCGGCGCGCGTGACATCGAGGGCCAGCGCGGTCGCGGCGCTCGCCAGCCCGCGGCCCTGGAAGGCCGGCAGCACCGACCAACCGATCTCGTAGATCGCCTCGCCGTGCCACTCGCGCGCCCAGAAGCCGACCCAACCGGTGACGGCGCCGCCGTCGACGATCCGGAACTGAAACGGGTCGTTGACGTAGCGCTGCTGGCGCTCGGCGATCTTCTCCGGGCTCTCGGC